>CAYTGC010000125.1:0-14294 GCA_964437195.1 uncultured Myxococcales bacterium
CGTCGAGCCGAGTGATCGCGCGCATCAAGGAGTTCATGAGCGACACCGCCAACCGCGGGCGCGTGCTGTTCGTGCTGATGACCAACCGTCCCGACAAGATCGACATCGACCTCAAGCGGGCGGGTCGCTTGGACCGCAAGATTCCGTTTTTCTATGCCCAGACCGTCGCGGAGGTTGATCCGATCCTCAAGGCGCAGCTGCGCAAAAACAAGGTGCAGAGCGAGCTGACTTTCCCCGTCGCAGGCGACGTGTTGAGCCCAGTGGTGGGTATGTCGAACGCCGACATCGAAGCGGTGGTGCTGCTCGCGAGTGACTATGCCAGCCAGCGCGCCGAGGCTGCCGGACAGACGGACGTGCCAGTGAGTCTCGACGACCTCCTGCGGGCGGCGCGCGACTATCTGCCGCCGCGTGACATGGAAATGCTCGAGTTTATGGAGCTGCTCGCGGTGTTCGAGGCGTCCAATCGCCGCATGCTACCGCCCAAGTACGCCGATCTGCCAATCGAAGCGCTACAGGAGCGACTGCACAGGCTCAAGGTTGTGGCCGGTCATCGGCGGTAATCGCCACCGGCTTGTCACCAGTTACTCGTTGACCAAGTGAGTCGAAACAAATTGCCAGTTGAAGGAGACGTGCGATGAACTTCTTTCCCGAAATTCCGCTGACCTCTGCGCAGGCCGAAGCGATTGCGCGCAGCCTGTTCCACATTGCTCAATCGGATGGCCTGCACGAGCGTGAAGCTGCGCTGGTGGCGTCGTTCTGGGCTGAATCGGGCGGCAGCATGAATGCGCTGTCCGACCTTTCGCGTCGTGGACCGCTATCAAACGAAGAACTGGCTGCGGTTCTCGACACAACGGAGCTGCGCAAGCTTTTCATCAAGACGGCGCTGCTGCTGGCGTTTGCCGATGGTCAAGTCAGCGGCTCCGAGAGCGAGCTGGTTCGCAAATATGCGGCGGATCTCGGACAGGCTGATTCGCTCGGCCTTCTCGAAGAGCAAGTGAAAGATTTTCTACTTTCGCAGCTTGCTCACATTCACAACAACGAGGCTCTCGCCAAGATCGCCAAGAAGCTGGCGATCTAGTTCGCCGACGCACAACCGGCGCTGGGCTGTGGCGTCTGCGCCGACGGGACTACGGAGCCCACTTGCCGCAGATTACGCAGTTGTCCTTCTTGCTGCCAAAACCGCAGTCTCCGCAGACGAAGGCGCGGGCTTTCGACGAACCGACCCACTTGCCACAGCGAGCGCAGTTGTCTTTCTTGCTTCCAAAGCCGTGATCGCCGCACAGCCGAGCGGGAATTTTCGTCGATCCCATCCACTTGCCGCACTTTGTGCAGTTGTCTTTCTTGCTGCCGAAGCTGCAATCGCCACAAAGCGAAGCCGGATAATGCTCGGCGAGCGCGTTTTTGGCGGTGAAAAGCAGGCCCGCGATGAGCGGGAATTCAACCAGAAAGCGACGACGGTTCTTGTTCAGCATGGAAAACTCCTCAAGTGGAAACCGGGGAAAGTAGGCTCATCCTACTCTTCTATTTGGGCCTGGGGTGTGAATCGGGAATCGTGAAGCTTGCGCGCGCAGCGCTGCCTGTGTCTAAGATCGCGTCGTTATGGCGTACTTCTGCCACTCCTGCGGGAACGAGCAAATCTTCGAGGTCAAAGTCGGCATCAAGGTCGGTCGTCGCGACACCTGTCCGCACTGTGGCTCTGACCTTCACTGCTGCAAAAACTGCCAGCACTACGACCCCGGACTTCACAACCAGTGTCGTGAACCCGAGGCGGCGTTCATTCGCGATCGCGCCGAAGCCAACTTCTGTCCGCACTTTGGGATGCGCGACTCCGAGGGCTGGAAAGAAGACCGCTCGGCAGAAGACGCGAAGAAGAAGCTTGCCGCGCTGTTTAAGAACCTCAAATGAGCATCCGACTCGAAGAGGAAGTTGCGTTCGATCCCGAGGCACGACGCCTGTGCGGCGATCCAGCTTGCATTGGTGTGGTCGGTGATGACGGACGCTGCAAAGAGTGCGGGCGCATCGGAGAGGGCGAAGAACCGCATGCCCGTCACTTTGCGGAAGACGAAGGCGAATCCGACGCGGAGGACGAAGGTGAATCCGACGCCGACGATTCGGGCGACGCGATCGGGCCCGCGGCGCAGGTCGTGCAAGAATCCGCCAGATCCGATGTTGAATTTGACGATCGGCGGCTGTGTGGCGACCCGGCCTGTATTGGTGTGTTGTCAGCGGATGGCCGCTGTGGCGAGTGCGGCCGGGTCTTTTCGTAGATGGTCCGGGCGCCTTGGCCGATCGTGGTGCTGGCTCTTTCGGGGCAGATCGGCTGCCTTATCCCGATTCCACTGGAACAGCAGGTAACGACCGACGGTGGGCGAACCTTGCAAGTCAAAGCTGCGATTCCGCCGTTTGGCACCCAGCGCGCAACCTCGATCCTTGAAAAATACGCGTATCAAGTCGATGTCGTCACCGATAGTGCAGAGATCGCAGCCCGTCTGTATCTTCAAATAAACGGCACGTGTTGCGATCTCAACATCGACAATCCCAATGTGACGCGCTGGTCGCAGCAGGCCCAGGCCCAAGCCGTGGATTCTTCGACGGGAAGCTACTCGCTCGTCTTTTCGCAGCCAGTCCTGCCGTGCACGATGGTGCCAGCTGGTGCGATCGTATATGTAGTGCCAGTGATCGCATCCGGTGGATTTTCTGACTTCCAGATGGGGGTTCGCCCCGATGGACTTGGTGAGGTGGACCGCAGCCACTACTGGACGGTAATTTGTCCTTAAGACAAACGCTTTCTTTGGTCTGTAAGGATCGCTTATGCCTAAACCTAACTTCTTATCTGACCGGCCCGACGGAGCGCTATCTAAACCCCGCTTCCTTTCGTGGCTGGTCCTGTGTGTGCCTCTGCTTGGGCTGTTGCCTGCCTGTGGCGAAGATGCTGCTGCGGTGCCGATTGCCTGTAGTGGCGAACTGTCCTGTCCGCCGGCGCGCAACTCACCGTCTTGGGCCGTTCAGCTCTGGCCGACGGAAAACGGGGACAAGATTGGGACTGACCCGCACTACTCACTGACGCCGCAAGAAGGCCAGCAGCTCAGCTTCGACGGAACCGGGTCGGCGCTTCTCCGCTTTCGGGCCGCCTCGATGATTTCAGGCCTGGTGCTGACGGCGGAAAATCGGGCGCTTGTGCATGCTCGGGTTCAAGCGACGCTGCCGAGTGCGATTCCTGGTCAAAACGACTATCGCTTCGACACCCAGACGGCAGAGCAAGTGGCGGGCACGTATTCGCTGCGGGTTCCGACGCCAGCCAAGCCGATGGACCAGCCCTATCGTCTGTGGATCGGTTTTGACGACGCGATGCAGGCGGCTACCTATCCTCCCGTTTGGATCGAGCATCCAGTCGGGGGTGACGTCGAGCTTCCAATTCAGCTGCGACCGGCGAGCCAGCTTGCCGTCGTTTCTGGGCGGATCGTAAATCCCCTTGGCGAAGGTGTCGGCGGCATGACCGTCCAAGTCTTCGACGACAACAACCAGATTATCTCATCGTCGGCGGTGAGCTTGGCGACGACTGGGATCACCGCCGGTACCTACCGCGCCCTTTTGGACCCATCGTTGGCGAGCAAAACGACCTCGAATTTTCGCGTGGTGGTTCGGCCTGGCTCGACGCAGCCCGGTCTCCCGTCGATGGAGGTATTGATTCCGCCGCCCGCGGTCAGCACCGAAAGAACCCAGAACTTCGTTTTGCCGTCGTATCGCACACCAGTTCAGTTCATGTTGCCGGTGCGCGGGCTCGGTCCAAGCGGTGCCACTCAAGAAGTTCCGTCGGCGCGAGTCGTTGCCCAGGTTCATCTCGAGGACGCGACGACGCTACCAGGGGTGCGCGTGGTCTATACCGCCCAGGCTGACACCGACGGGCAAGGCATTGCCAAGCTGTATCTTGTACCTGCGCCAAGCGGTGGCAGCAACCTTTCCTATCGCGTCACAATCGTGAGCCCGTCTCGTTTGCCGTATGCGTCGGTATCGAGAGACGTTCAGATTGGTCAGAAAGAAGGCCTGCTGTCCGCGCTGACACTGCCGACGCGCTCGCGGTTGATTGGTCGGTTACTCTCAGCGACGGGAGAATCGGTCTCTAATGCCCAGGTCGTGGCGCAGCCCATTGCCAAAGTGCCGACGACCACCAGTCCCCTCGATATCGTCGCGGAGCCAACCCAGCCGCAGACCACCACCGACAGCGACGGACGATTTGTGCTGAGACTGGACGCTGGCGACTACGATCTGGACATGATTCCGGTTCTGGGGACGGGGCCGCGGACATCGCTCGACAATCAGCGGGTTCGGGATGCCGACGTGGACCTTGGTGAGGTTCGGCTTCCACGGCTGGCGCTGGCCAAGGTTGCGGTCATGGGCCCGACGCTGATGCCAGCCGCGCAAGTGAAGGTGCGAGTGCTAGAACTGCCCGACACGTCGCCGCGCTATGGGCTGGCGTGTGCGGCGGACCTGCCGTGCTCGAAGGTCGCGAAGGTGCGTGCCGAAGCGTTCACCGATAGCAAAGGTCGGGTGCAGTTCCTTTTGCCCGATAGCTCACCGACGGCTTCGTTTCTTCCCCACAGCCTTCCCTGAGCCACCCTTCGCGCTCGCTTTGGTCAGCTTGGCGACGAGCCGCGGCTTCTGTTTCAAATCACTCACATCCCCACGCTTGGCCGAAAGCAGGGTTTGCGGCAGGACCGCCTGCAAGACAGCGTGTTTTTCGTCGAGATAGCGCTGTGCAACCGCTTGAACCTGCGTCGCTGTGAGCGCGCCAAGCTGATCGTCTTCGCTCTCTTGGCTGGGCAGTCCGAGTGCGGTTCGGCGGGCCACGGCCAGCGCGATGTCACTTCGACGCTGGCGTGACAGCGAGCGCTCGGTGAGGAGTCGCTGCTTGGCCGTCTGTAGTTCCTCGTCAGAAAGTGGGTGATCGAGGAGGCGGCGCAGCTCATCGCGCAGGCTTGCCTCAGCAGAATCGAGGCTGCTTGGGGTCGTACTGGCCGAGATCATGAGCGCGCCGCCGAGGAGACCGGTTTCCAGCCGACCATCGAGCGACAGCAGGAGCCCTCGTCGCTCAACCAGTTCGCGATGCAGCCGCCCCGACCTACCAACGAGAACTTCAGCCAAGAGCAGCAGCGCCGGCGATTCTGGGGCGCGCAGACCCGGTATTCGAAAACCAAGTCCCAGGAGCGCTTGGTCGTGAGGGTGATACGAAAGGTACTGTCGCGGTGTCTCGATGCTCGGCAGCGTCGGAAGCGTCGGTTGATCTCGTCGGAGCGAGCCCTGAAGCCGAGACTCGACGAGAGAAAACACGGCGTAGGGCTCAACATCCCCGATGATCGCAAGTGTCATCGTGCTTGGCGAATAGGCCCGTCGCAAGAGCTCCCAAAGTCGCTTGCGCGATAGACCGGACAGCGACTGCACCGACGGCTCGATCTTGTACGGATGGCTGCCGTAGAGCCGTGCTTTGAGCTTCGCCAGGGCCGCCTCGCGGCTCTCGTCGTGCCGTCGGAACTCGGTGATGAGCTGTCGCCGCTCGCGCTCCAGCTCGGCTTCAGTCGGTTCGGGCGACAGCAGACCATCCAGAAACAGCGGCAGGGCCACTGGTTCCACCCGACTGGGCCACTCTCCGACGAGCGAAAACGAATCTCGGTCCACCTGTTCACGGATGGTTCCCCGGACCTGCTGGATTGAATCGAGCCACGATCCACCCCGACCGCGCGGCGCGTCCTTCCACAGCCGGGAAAGCAGCGCGTGACCACCGGCAGTCTGCTCATCTTCGAGTGAGAGGCCACCCGGCCAGCTCGCAGCCGCGGCGACGACCTCCACGCCATGATCGGGAAGCACGATCAGCAGCGGACCGCCGGGGACTTGATACCGCCACATTCCACCGTCGGTACGTTCCGCCACCAGCGGTCTTGCCGGGTTTTGCGGTGGCGTTCTTAGAAGCGACAGCAGTCGGCCTCGGTTCCGTTCGAGCTGCGCCGCTTCATCGCGTGGGCCTCGACCGCGCGGCAGAAGCCACAGTCCTTGCAGTGATTCTCGTCGCAGATGCCGCAACACCGTCTGCCGTAGCGACGCTTCGGTCAGATCTTGCAGCGCTTGCCGATAGCGGTCTTCGCGCAGACCGAGTGACGCAAAATAAGCCGTCCGTCGGGCCCGACCGCTGGGTGTGTCGAGTAGGATGGCTGTTTCACTGAGGAGCTGTTCTTTGGCGCGCTGAAGTTCACCCGATTCAAACTCGCGCTGGGTTGGTCGAAACAGCTCGGACAGGAGCTTCGTCGTCACATCCTCGAGCTGTGCGGGTGGCACCGTCGCGTAAGCGATCAAAAGGCCCGCCTCGCGTCCAGAAAAGGACAGCGCTGTGGCCTCGGTGGTTGTTCGGTTGCCGAGGCTGCGGACACCGCGACCCGAGCGAACAAGCTGCGCCCACACATCAAAAGCTGCGGCCTCGGCTTCGCTGGCTGCGACACCAGGGAGTGCAAAACCAACCACGGCCTGTCCGGCTGGATCGTCGTGCAGGGCAACCGCAACCTGCGGAATGCCAGATCTTGCGGCTTGTGGGGCTGTCGCGGGCAGGCTGGCGTTTTCGCCCGATGGACCCGGCAGACCGGCGAACAGTGAGGTAAGCGGATGTGTGAGCGTGTCCGCGAGCGCCCCACAGGCCAAGACGGTCAAGTGATCGGCCCGATACGTCTGTCGATAGAACGCCTGTACGTCCTCTCGACGGAGGTTGCGGAGCTGGTCCGTTGTCCCGAGCAGCGGCCGCGCGTAGGGATGACTCGGAAACGACAGCTCGCGGAGCTTTTCCACCGCCACGCTGCGGAGGACAAGCTGGGCTCGCTTTTGCTCCTGCGCCGCCAGTTCGAGCTGCCGGGCGAACATCGCGTCGTCGAAGGGCAGCTTGGGATCCAAGAGCGCCGATAGAAAGTCGAGCGCCAGCGCTTGCTGGTTCCGTGGCAAAAGCAGATGGAAGACGGTGTGGTCCAGTGTCGTGAACGCGGTGACTTCGCCACCCGCCGCTCGGATCTTGTCGCTCGGCGTCTTGGCCAGCTCGTGAAGCAGCAGTCGTTCGGTAAGGTGCGACAGCCCGAGCCCGCGTCCCGGTTCGCTGCTGACGCCCCCGCTCACCCAGAGCTGAATCGCCACGGTGCCAACCAGCCGATCTGGCACAAGCTGAAGGCGCGCGCCGCTCTGAAGGGTCTTCCAGGTCGGTTCCGCAGGCTGCGCGTTGGCGCTCGGCGGTGCACTCGGTGGCGGGCTGGACGGGCGGGCGCTGGGCGGTTCCTCACGTCGATCCGCCAGCCGCGCTTTTGGGGGCTGTTTGTCGGTTTGCGGCACAGGAGCCACGGGCGGATGCGCGCAAGCCAAAAATGGCAGCAGCAGCATCCATGTCGTCGGCAGACGGCCTGACTTTCGCATCGCGGAGTGTCGTACCCCAAAGCGCGCAGCGACGACAAGCAGGAAAAGGCATGAGCCAGTCGATGCGGGATAACTCTTACCGCGTTTCTTGCGTCGACCTCTGGCATCGTAGTAGCTGTCCCATGACCATGAACACCAGCACGTCTCTGTCGCCGTCGATTGAATCGATTCCGCCGCTGCCGGTTCCAGCGCCGCTGTCTTTTGCGGTCGCTCATCTTTGCTCGATCCAGAAACCCGATGGTGGCTGGGAAGGCGAGATGGTCTGGAACACGATGATCCTGTCGCAGTACATCTTGACGCAGCACGCCGTCGGCAAGTCGATAGACCGCGCGACGGCGGACAAGATGATTCGGCACTACCGAGTGACCCGGACCAAAGACGGCGGCTGGGGAATGCACGGCGAGTCCGACAGCTACGTCTACTTCACGACGATGGCGTATGTGGCGCTGCGCGTGCTCGGGGTGTCTTCGGACGATCCGCTGTGTGCCGATGCGCGAGCGTGGCTTCATCGCCAGCCCGAAGGAGTCTTGGGGATTCCGCACTGGGGCAAGTTCTGGCTGGCGATGTGCGGACTGTACGGCTGGGAAGGCGTGAATCCGTTTCCTCCCGAGCTGTTTGTGACGCCGAAGTGGCTGCCAGTAAATCCCTTCCGGTTCTACAACCACACTCGGTACATCTACTTGGGAATCGCATATCTGTACGGGAAGCGGTTCCAGATCGGGCTGGGCGAGCTTTTGCCGTCTCTGCGCAGCGAACTCTACGAGCAAGCCGGCCGCCGACCGTATGACGAGATCGATTTTCATCGCTACCGCCACACGGTTGCCCAGACCGATCTGTATGTCGCACCGAGCGTGCCGCTGAAAGCCGCGTACGAGCTCTTGCACAAGTACGAACGGAAGCCGATCCGCGCTCTTCGTGAGCACGCGCTGGGGTTCTGTTTGGACCGGATCCTGTACGAGATGCGAGCGAGCCGATACCAGGGCGTCTCGCCGGTAAATGGACTCCTGAACTGCCTGGCGATCTATTCCCACAACCCGCGCCATCCCGAGCTTGCGAGCTGCCTTCTCGGCATGGAAGCCTGGAAGTGGGAAGACGAGGCAGAAGGAATCCGCTACTGCGGTGCACGCAGCAACACCTGGGATACCGCGTTTGCCGTTTTGTCGCTGACGGAAGCGCCGCGCTCGTATCACCAGCAGCCGCAGGTGGCCGATTCGCTGCGTCGCTCCTATGCGCACCTGTGCAGTTTGCAGATGCAGACCGAGCTGGAGGACTGGGAATCCGAAAAGCGCGAGCCGATTCGCGGTGGTTGGTGTTTTTCCGATGGTGAGCATCGCTGGCCGGTGAGCGACTGCACCGCCGAGGCGGTCTGTGCACTGCTTTCCTTGCACTATGAAGGGAGTCCGATTCCCGAAACCGAGCGGCTGCCGATTCGCCGATTCGTCGAAGCGGCGCAGTTTGTTTTGCGTCGCCAGAATCCAGATGGGGGTTTTGGTTCGTATGAAGCGCGCCGCGCCGGATCACTGCTCGAAAACGTGAATCCGTCGGAAATGTACGGATCGTGCATGACGGAGCGATCGTATCTGGAGTGCACGTCGTCCTGTCTGCGTGGTCTTCTGGCGCTGCGGAATCACCTGGGGGCCGAGCTTGGTGGTGCGCTGCTGCTACAAATCAACACCGCGATTGGGGCGGCCGTCACGCTGCTGCGCAAGAGCCAGCGTGCCGACGGATCGTTCCCTGGATTTTGGGGCGTCAACTTCACCTACGGAATCTTCCATGTGATCGAAGCGATGCATGAAGCAGGGGTTCCGGCGCACGATCCGGCGATTCAGCGTGCGGCGGTGTGGCTGCTCGGCAAACAGAGAGCCGATGGCGGCTGGGGAGAGCACTATTCAAGCTGTCTGACCGGCGAGTATGTGCCACACAGGGAGTCTCAGGTGGTGAACACGAGCTGGGCGCTTTTGGCGCTCCTTTTGGCGCTGCCGCCATCGCACGAGTCGATTGCCCGCGGGGTGAGCTTCCTTTCCAGAAAGCAGCTCGGCGATGGATCGTTTCCGCAGCAGGCGCAAGCTGGCGTGTTTTTCGGTACGGCCATGCTCGACTATCGGCTCTACAAGTCGTACTTCCCGCTGTGGGCGCTGGCTCGCCACACGCGGCTAAGTGAGGGGCACAGTCATGTCGGGACCGCAGATTCGCTCTCTCGCTGACGATCACGGCATTCGCGCCACGCTGTTTTCGGTCAACCGCTCACGGCGGAAGCGTACGCGCATCTTTGTGCCGATCTTTCTGGGGGCTCTGGCGGCGCTGTCTCTGTTTGGGCTGTTGCTGCTGCGCGCGTGGCTCCTGCCTCGCTATAACGACAAGTTTGGCGACGCGCCGCTTTTGGGTCACTTGGAAGTTGAGCGCAAGCTCATGGCGCAGAGCCACCGCATTGGGCCCTTTACGCTCACGTACACGCCCGACCTAGGCGGTGTGGTGTACGTCGTTCACGATCAGGAACCGCAGCGCAGAATTTGGGAAACGGTGCCCGGAATGTCGTTTGTCGCGGCGGCGTACGGGCACGAAAAGGTCGATGAATCGCGCGGCTCGTTTTTCTTTTCCGACAAGGCGACCGGCAGTACCTGCGCGACGCAGCGGCTCGACAATATTTCGACGAGTGGTGGTTCGGTCAAGCTGTCGGGAACGCTGCGCTGTAGTGGTGCCGGATCGGCGCCGTATGTGCTGGTGTTTTCGCAGGTGACGCAAAACCAGCTCGGGTTTGAGCTGCGGATCGACGACGACGATCTAAACCGGGCGTTTCTGACCTTCGCATCGGCCCCGGACGAGCACGTCTTTGGTTTCGGCGAGCAGTTTACGTACTTCGATCTCAAAGGCCGCCGCGTTCCGATCTGGGTGCAGGAACAGGGAATCGGACGCGGTCTTCAGCCGCTCACCACCGCGGTGGACCTGATTGCACGGTCGGGTGGTAGCTGGCACTCGTCCTACGCGAGCGTACCGCACTTCATCACGAGCACGGCACGGAGTCTTTTTACGGAAAACTACGAGTACCAAATCTTCGATCTGCGCAACCACGATCGCATCCAGATCCGGGTCTATTCGCGGTCGATGAAGGGGCGGATTCTGTATGGCCGCACGCCTGCAGAGCTGATCCGCGAGTACACCGAGTATGCAGGCCGGATGCGCGTGCTGCCGGACTGGATTCACCAAGGTGCAATCGTCGGAATCCAAGGCGGAACCGAGCGAGTCCAGACGCTTGTCGACAAGCTGCAGAAGGAAGGTGCGCCCCTTGCTGCGTTGTGGCTGCAAGACTGGGTCGGCCAGCGCAAGACCAGCTTTGGCCAGCAGCTGTGGTGGAACTGGCAGCTCGATAGGACTCGCTATCCGAACTGGGAAGCGATGCGGCAGAAGCTGGCCGCGCAGGATGTCCGAATCCTGACCTATGTGAATCCATTCTTCGTCGACATCGCGAAGCTAGGCAGGCCGGGCCGGAACCTGTTTGCCGAAGCGCGTGATCGCGGCTATCTGGTGCGCGAGCCGAACGGGCAGCCGTACATGATTCCCAACACCGACTTTTCGGCGGGCCTGCTCGACCTGACCAACCAGGACGCGCGAAGGTGGTGGAAGGACATCATCCGCAGCGAGGTCTTGGCCACCGGCGTTTCGGGCTGGATGGCCGACTTTGGTGAAGCACTGCCCTATGACGCGCTGGTGCATTCCGATGTCGCGGCGCGTTCGTTTCACAACCAGTATCCCGAGGAATGGGCGCAGCTCAACCGTGAGGCGATTCACGAGTCGGGCAAGGAAGAGGACATGGTCTTTTTCACTCGCTCGGGGTATCGCAAAAGTCCAGGCGCTTCGACGCTGTTTTGGCTCGGCGATCAGCTGGTGACCTGGGACGTGCATGACGGCTTGCGCAGCGCGGTGGTGGGCATGCTGTCGGGCGGCGTATCGGGCTATAGCCTCAACCACAGCGATGCGGGCGGATACACCACGATTGTGAACTCGCTCACCAAAGTCACCCGCAGTCGGGAGCTTTTGTGGCGCTGGCTGGAGCTGTCCGCGCTTAGTCCGGTGATGCGTACGCACGAAGGAAATCGTCCAGCGGACAACTTCCAAATCGACGGCGACCCCGAGACGCTGCGCCACTTTGCGCGCTGCGCCAAGCTGTACAAAGCGTGGGGTGACTATCGCAAGCAGCTCGTGGCGCAGGCGGCGGCAACCGGGATGCCGGTGGCGCGACACTTGGCGCTGCACTATCCCGGCGATCCCAACGTCTACGCGCTTTCCTACGAGGAATACCTGCTCGGTGAGGATCTGCTGGTCGCTCCGATCAGTGAGCCGGGGGCGACCAAGACACGCGTCTATTTGCCAGAGGGCACGTGGGTTCACATCTTCACAGGCCAGAGCCTGACCGCTCCGCAACACGGAATGCGAGTCGAGGTCGAGGCGCCGTTTGGCAAACCAGTGATGTTCTACCGCCAAGGTGCCGCCATGGCAGAGCCTCTTCTGCGAAACATGAAAGCACTGGGCCTTTTGTAGCGCCAGGCGCCGTTCATTTCGCAAGTGGGCTGACTCCGCGCTGAATCATCCGACCAAAAGGCGCGGTTGCAAAAAGCTGACATATGGTATGTATGTCGCACTTTTACTCCCTGAGGAGGGTGCGATGAAACGTAGGCTTGCCGCTCACTCGCAAGGCGCTGAAAACACCAGCGTCACTTCTCGGCTCACCGGGACACTGCGCCACTGCCTGGCTTGGGTGGCGACGCTGACTGTCCTTGGGGCCGCATCAAATGCTGTCGCTGCCGGACCGAAAGGCTGCGTCGTGTACGCCAGCACGGATTCGTCGGTCACCAGCGACATGAAGACCAAGCTCGAAGCGACCAAGCTCTTCGACTCGGTGACCATGATTGACGGTGGCTACACCGCACCGGCAGATGCCACGCTGGCCAAGTGTGACTCGGTGCTGGTGTTTGGCGACGTCAACAAAGGCGGATTCAACGATCCGACGGGCGTTGGCAACGCCCTGGCCAAGTACATCGAAGGGGGCGGCGGCGTCGTGATGGCGCTGCCGTTCTACGGTGGCTACTACTACAACGCTCCGACGGGAACCAACTGGGCCAAGTACCAGCTGATCGACAACTCGTCGTCGATGTCTTACGTCAGCCGCAAATCGCTTGGCACCAAGGAAACCCACCCGGTGCTGAGCGGCATCTCCAAGGTCGACACCAACGGCAGCACCTGCCGCGAGCGCTCGAGCGTCTCCAACTCGACGGTCAAGTCGGGCGCGAAGGTCGTCGCGAGCTGGAACGACGGCAACGGCATGGTCATTACCGGCTTTCCGGGTGGCCGTCCGCGGATCGATCTCAACCTCTATCCGGTCTCGAGCGACATCGGCTACTACGGCTGCTACGACTCGACGAGCGATGCCGCCAAGCTGATTGCACAATCGATGGTCTACGTGGCGAGCCCGCTGCGTGCCAATCCGTCGCCCGCGGACTTTGGCGAAGTTCCGGTATTGGGCAGCGGCGATCTCAACGTCGACTTTGAAAACCAGGGCTCGGCGCCAGTGACGATTGCGAGCGGTGACCTCTCCCCAGCGGGCGTCTTCACCGTCGATGCTGTCACGTTCCCGAAGACGATGAACCCGGGCGACAAGCTCAGCCTGAAGTTCACCGCGAAGCCGAATGTCGCGGGTCAGCTCTCGGCCATTTATACGCTGACGCCGTCGACGCCGGGTGTGGCGCCGGGTGTGGTTCAGCTAACGGTGAAAGGCATCGGCCCGCGCTATGACGCCCAGCCGAGCCAGATCGACTTCGGCGGCATTCCCGTCGGTTCGACCGCATCGGCAGTGACGGTCAACGTGACCAACACCGGCGGTGGCTACCTCGGCTTCAACAGCGTTTCGATTGACGATGCGACGAACTTTTCTCTCGAGAACATCCCGTTGGCGACGCTGCTCGGCTCGGGCGCTGGCGTCAGCTTCGACGTGAAGTTCAAGCCGACGATGGAAAAGGCGTACACGACCAACGTGCGCGTAAACTACTCGATTAGCGGCGTGAACTACTCGGGCGTGGTGTCGGTCCGGGCTTCCTATGGCAAGCCCAAGATTGTCGCCCCGGCGTCGCTCGTGCTCTCGCCGGTTCGGGTTGGCGCGACCGGTCCTGAGCAGATCATCACCGTGCAGAACACCGGCCAAGCTGACCTCAGCATCACCAACCTTCAGTTCACCAGCGGCGACGTGAGCGATTTCACGGTGGTGACGGCGGCTTCGGCGATGGCTCCGTTCAAGGTTCTGACCTCGGGAACAGGCGACATCAAGGTCCAGTGCAAGCCGAGCGTCCAAGGCGTTCGTCAGGCCAACCTCGAGATCACCAGCAACGATCCGTCGCTGGCAATGGGCAAGACCAACATCGCGGTTTCGTGCCGTGGCACCGTCGCAAACTTCGAGCTGAGCGTCGACAAGATCGACTTCATGGGCACGCAGCAAGCAGGTGCCTGCTCGACGGCGCAGTATGTCACCGTCAAGAACTCGGGCACCGATACGCTGAAGATTCTGTCGCTGGCCTTCACTGGCACGAACGCCTCGTCGTTCAAACACTCGGCTCCCGCGACGCGGACTGTTCCGGGAAGCGGTGGCACGTTCGTCATTCCGGTGCAGTTCTGCCCGATGGACATTGGTGCACAGACTGCCGCCCTCGAGATCGCGACCGACTTCAAGGTGGGTCACGTTGCGAAGATTCCGCTGACTGGAACCTCGACGGGACCGAAGGTTGTGGTGACGCCGGGCAACCTCGACTTTGGCGCGGTCTACATCAAGACCACGTCGACGTCGAAGCAGATCCAGATCACCAACGAAGGCG
>CAYTGC010000126.1:0-14087 GCA_964437195.1 uncultured Myxococcales bacterium
ACAGAGAAAGGGAAGATCTTCCCAGCGTCCCGACGATCGTCCGCTTGGCGGGCTTAACGTCGCGGTGGACGATTCCGTTTTGATGCATGAAGGCCAGGGCATCAGCGAGGTGAGCGACGAGTCGAAGGGACTCCGCAACCGAGAGCACGCCACGGTTGAGGCGCTGACTCAGATCTTCGCCGTCCAGCCATTCCATGGCCAGGTACGGTTCCGCAGATGCAGTCTTTCCATGTGCGACATAACCGACGATTCGTGGATGTCTCAGCGAAGCGAGGATCTCAGCTTCGCGATAGAAGTGTTCGAGGATGTACTGTGAGCGGCCTTCGCTGTGGAGCAGCTTGACCGCGACGCTGGCGTTCGTCTGTAGATCCCGGGTGCGATAGACTTCTGCCATTCCGCCTTCGCCGACGCGCGACTCGACAGCGAATCGCTCTGCTATGGTACGGACTGCCGTCCTTTCTGCGCTCATGTATCGATGACGATCCTGTCCACAATGTTCACATGATGTGCCGGGCTGCGACAAGCGGCAGTCCTGCTGTCGAGACTTGACACACACTGCTGCGCTCTGGGAGGCTCTTTGTGCATGCGCAAAACGGTCCAGATTATCGGAAGCTATCTGTCGCCCTACGTTCGCAAGGTGCTGGTCGTTCTCGCCGAAAAGGGAATTCCCTACCAGATTGATCCCCTGGTTCCGTTCTTTGGGGATGATCGCTTCACGCGTCTGTCACCGCTGCGACGAGTTCCGGTGCTTATCGACGAAGGTGTGACACTCTGCGACTCCAGTGTGATCTGCCAATATCTTGAAGACCGCTATCCACAGCCGTCGGTGTATCCCGAAGACATTGGCGATCGAGCGCAGGCTCGCTGGCTGGAAGAGTTTGCGGATACGCGGATGGGAGACGTCTTTATCTGGCGTCTGTTCAATCAGGTCGCGATTCGACCAGCGGTGTTTGGCGAAAAACCCGACGCCACCGTTCTTGAGCGGACTCACAAGGAAGAACTCCCGAGCATCTTGGATTATCTCGAATCGCAACTTCCAGACTCTGGATATCTGTTCGGGAGTGTGTCGATCGCCGACATTTCGGTCGCGACATTCTTCCGAAATGCAGCGTTTGCCCGCTATCAACTGGATGCGAGTCGCTGGTCGAAGACCGCAGCATTTGTAGATAGGGTGCTGACGCGACCAAGCTTTGCCGCTCTGGTTCCGTTTGAGCAGCTATGTCTGCGTACGCCACCGAACCGACATCGGGAAGTCCTTGCGACGGCCTCTGCTCCGCTGTGGGGAGAGAGCTTTTCTGCACCATCTCCTCGTCGAGGAATTATGTAGATAGCGCAGTGATTCGTTACGGAATTCGGCCTTGCTGGCGTAGCGATTTTCCCATCTCGGCAATCCGAGCTTCACAGCTGCTCAGCACCTCGGGGCTTGTGTGAACGGAGCTCCAACCGATGGCAAGCGTATGATCGTGAACCGGGCTTGTCGCCAGCATCAGTCCCGAATCTGTCTCTGCGCTGAACGACAAGACTCCTGGTTCGCGATCGAAGATAAGTAGCTCCTCTGTGGTCTGGATGTCGCAGCACGAGACGCGACCCTCATAGACAAAAGCCCATGCAACTTGATGGTCCGGTGGCGGCAGAAACGCAAAAGTCTGTCCTGCGGAAAGGGTCACGTCGAAGTAGTTGATGGGATAAGGGGCCACAATGGGACTGCGAACACCTTGGTAATCGCCAAGCAGAATCCGAACATTCTCGACGGAAGGGACTTGATCCGGTGGAAGGTAGGCGGCGCTGGCAGCGACTTGTTCTAGATCTGGTGGCAATGCCAGCCACAGCTGAAATCCCGTTGCTGGGAGTTTCTTCGGTCGCATGACCGCGCGATGCCAAAGTCCGCCCCCTGCTTGCACCCACTCGATGCCGCGGGCTTCGACGATGCCGTTCTGTCCAGTGGTGTCTTCGTAGACGATGTCCACCGAATGTTGGTAAGTCACGGTGGCAATTCCAGAGTGCGGATGGAATCCGAATCCACCTCCGCTTGGAACTGCACCATGGATAAAGTCAAGAAAGACAAAGGGTTTGAGTCGCTGACCCAGATCTTCGGGGCTCACGATTCGACGGATAAAGCCGTGCTCGATTCCGGTGTGCCGTCGCTCAAGTGACCGCTGTCGCATCCGTCGTTTCCTCTGCAGTGTGTCGCTACGACTCCTGGCCGGACGGCGGTTCTGATCCTTGTGCCGTCAGCGTGGTAGCTTGGACCACGGATAGTATCCGCGAGCCCGTTTGCGCCAGTGCGTGCTACTTTTGTGAAACAGTGTTCTACTCATAGAACGTGAGCCTTCCGCTTGAGGATCTGAACGACCTCTACTACTTCTGCTTGGTCGTCGACCATCGCGGTTTTTCGGCAGCAGGTCGCGCGTGCGGGATTCCCAAATCGAAGCTCAGTCGTCGCATTTCTGAGCTAGAGGAGCGACTTGGGGTAAGACTGCTCCAGCGCAGCACACGCGGCTTCGCTGTCACGACCGCAGGAGAGGCGTTCTATGCCCACTGTGCGGCCATGGTCGAAGACGCTGAAGCCGCGCACGAATCGGTCGCGAGTCTGCGTTCCGAGCCGAGCGGCCTTGTCCGTGTGAGCTGCCCGATTGTGATTGCACAGAACTACGTTGCACCACTTCTGCCTTCCTTTTTGACGCAACACCCACGGGTGCGACTGGCGTTTGATGCGATGGATCGTCCGGTCAATGTGATCGAGGAGCGCTACGACATCGCGATTCGGGCGCGTCCCCGTGCGAGCGATGACCCAGGACTTGTGACCCGAATCTTTGGGACTACCTGCCTGATTCCGGTGGCCAGCACGGCCTACGCGAATCGCAGGGTGCTGCCAACGGTTCCAGAGGAGCTTGCGCGACACGAGACCATCGGATCACTTCGAGATCCTTCTGGTCGTGAGGCTGTCTGGCATTTTGTCCGAGCCGATGGGCACGCCGCCTCGGTTCTGCATACTCCCAGGCTGTTTTGTCACGACCTGCGAGTTCAGCTCGAGGCGATGCTACAGGGGGTTGGCGTGGCACTCCTGCCGGCACCGCTTGTGAAGCCACTGCTTGGCAGTGGTCAAGTGGTTCGTCTGCTTGCCGATTGGACTTCCACGACCGAGATCATTCACGCTGTGTGCCCCACGCGCCGTGGAATGCTTCCGTCGGTGCGCGCTTTTCTGGAGTATGTCGCGCAGCACCTGCCGCAGGTGCTTGGTCTGACACCCCCGAGCAAGCAGGGCGGACTTTCCTAAAGGGGATCAGAACGGCAGCTTGCTGCGCACGTAGACGTCATACAGAGAGCCTAGAAACGCTCTCCCAAAGCGTGCGATGGCGTCTGCGGACTCGATGGGACTCTCTGTTCCGGTGGCGCGGAAGGTGGATAGCTGCTTCATGAAGTCAGCGATGCTGATCCGGATGATCCCGGTCGCCACGACCTTGCCGCTACGGCTGTGTCCCTCCCGAATCACTGTATAGAGTGTGGTGGTCGATTCCCAGACATCGAAGCCACCGTGATCACGTACATCTTTCCATCCATCTAGAAGGTACGGCTTGCCATCGGCTCCGTGGAAAGGCAGTGCGTAGAGCATGCGGCGTGCATCAGGGGAGTCTGCACTCTCAAATGCGTTGAACAGACCATCACGTACTGGCGCTCCCTCGGGACCCGTGATTCCATCGACAAAGACCATTCCGCTGGCGATTGCAGAGCAGCTCGGATCGGCGATGAACTCGTCAACCGCAGGCACAATGATGGTCACGGTGAACTCTGCTTTGCTGCCACTGTGCTGGCCTTGCTTTTCTGCACTCCGATAGTCTGTTTCTGGCTGATACCCCTTGACCGCATGACCGCGCATGGTCTCGGTGAACTTGATTCCCACCATCTTGTTTCGCGGGGCCGGGGTGTCCTGACCTGTGGTGGAAACGACATCATCAAGCGGTTCATGAATCGGAGTGACGTGGGAGAACTCAGGAGCACGCCAGCTCGGGTCACGCTTGGTGCGGCGAATGATGGCTTCGATGCTTCGTTCCGCCACCGCTGCGATGGTGGCAGATGGATTGGCACCAATCGCGGTGGGAATGATTCCTCCGTCGAGAACAAAGAGATTCGGATAGCCGAAGACCTCTCCGATGTGGCTGGTGACACCCTGCGTTGGGGAATCCCCCATCGTGCAGCCGCCTAGATTGTGAGTGGCTGCTGCCTGATGGAAGCGGTTCCACATCGGGTTGGTCACTGCGGCTGCACCGAGCGTTTCACAGACATCTTTGAGGAGTCGTTCCTCCGTTGTGTAAAGTGGAAGATTGGACACGACATCCCAGTCAATCTCTAGCTCTCCTGTGTTGGGGTCGAGGTGAAGCCGTCCGTTTGCCACATCTTGGCCCATCAAGAGGTAGACGGCGTTGCGTTCCCAGCTCGGATCTGTCGGCGCACTTGCAAGTTGGGCTGCGTGGTGTACTTCTTGGCGGACATCGTCCCAGAGGTGATGAGTTCCGGACTTCAGCCAGCCAAACGTCGGACTCACTGCTGTGACAAACTTGCTTAGCTCGCGAGGTGCGCCGCCATCTTCTAGCAGAAACCAGGCGCGCTTTTGTTCCTCCTTGCGATCGTAGAGCATTGCCGTCGTGATCGTCGGCCCGTTCGCTGGTTCCATTGGCTGTTTGGCATAGAATCCCAGACCCAGAAAGTCGCCATTTCCAGAATAGCCAAAGCCCAGGCGCTCGCTGATTTTTGGCAGTGTCTTGTGGGTGTCACGGCAGCGGAGAAGCAGCTCTGTGGAGTTGATTGCGCCAGCGCACAGGAAGACTTGGCGCGCCTCGACATGCAGTGACTCCCCAGACTCATGGTTGCGATACTCGACCCGATATCTATCGTCGAGCGGTGCGATGCTGGTTACTTCGCAGCGCGTTTTGACGTGTGCGCGGTGGCTTTCCGCGATTGCAAGGTAGTTCAGATCGAGCGTGTTTTTTGCGTGCTGGTTGCAGCCGATGATGCACTCTCCACAGTGCTTGCAGCCGCTTTGGGAAACGCCGAACTTGTTCGGCTTGGGCGTGTCCGGTGAAGAGAAATCGATCGCGAGATTGGGATGGAATACCTGCGGCCTTCGTCCAAGATCCTCGGCGGACTTGAGCAGGGCGAGCGACTTCGGGGGCAGGGGTCGCGACTTCACGGTGGTAATCGGTTTGATGTCGAGCATATAGCCGACCAGATCGAAGTATGGGTCGAGCGTCTGGCGATTGAGTCCTTGCGGCCAGTCCTGTTTGAATAGATCAGCAGGTGGCCGCATGATGACGTTCGCATAGACAAGCGATCCGCCACCGTATCCGGCACTCTGTACCGACATGAACTTGCCAGCCACTGGTTTGATATCGAAGAGTCCCTGACCGTTCCGATAGCTCCATCCGCTGTCGAGTCGCGTCATGTCACGAGGAAAGCTCCCAGCCGGATAGCGTCGACCGCGCTCGATGATACAGACCGAAAGACCGGCCTGCGCGAGTCGGCAAGCCGAGACTGCGCCACCAAAGCCAGACCCAATCACAATCGCATCAAACTGCATGAGAATACTCCTATTGCTCCTATTGCTCGCTATTCCGTCGTTCGATTCACACGTTTTGCGCGGACGTCTTTTCCCAAAGATGCCGCGATCAGCGGGAAGACATCTCGGTCGGCATCCTTGCCGATCAGACAGTCGAGGTGTCCATATCCAGCCAGCACGTGTCGGCAAAACAAATCGTGGCCAAGGGTCTGTGAAAGAAGCGCATGACTCCGCATGGTGGCTTCGGGGATGAGGGTCTCGTTGTGTTCCCCGGACAGCAGCGTAATGGGCAGTGCGAGACGCGCCATGTGTCGATAGTCATCGTCGGTGAGGATCGATTCCTGTCGGGTCTTGTCAGCGACATCCTGCAAAAATCCCGCACAGACTTCGGGGATCAAGTCACCAAGCAGTGCATGCGTCTCAGGATCAAGCTGGCTGTGTCTGACCAGATTTCCAAACGTCGCACGCTGCCTTTGACAGAAGCCCTCACCACAGCTTGGTGGTAGGAGCAGAGCGAGCGCAGAGATCGCTGTATCTGCAACATGCAGGCTTACGTCCTGCGGCCTTAGGTGAATCAGTTCTGTCTGCGGAAGGACTGCATCGACGTGGCTTAGGCTCTTTAGCTTCCCGATGGTGGGAAGTGTCAGATGGAGCGCGACTTGGCTGGCCACCACCGCATCGAGATGATCTCGCGATAGATGACCACGCAGAAGAGATAGAAAGAGAGCGGGAGCACTCAGGCAGTGCGCCAGCACGCTGACGGTACCTCCGCCACGACTTGCGCGGATCACATCGACTGCTGCGGGCCAGTCATACTGTGCGACATCATCGAGGGAGTAGGGAATCGCATGGCCAGGCAGGAGCGGCGACGAGCGCCAGTCAAAGAGCCACAGATCAAATCCAGCGGCGTGCAGAAATTCGGCCAGGTTTGTGCGGACTGAATCCAGGCAGAACGACAGCGAAGTCATCGCAGTGCCCGGTGCCAGGACAACGGCGGGTCCGTGACCTGGACAGTGGAAAAGTTGCAGCGCGGTACCATCTAGGGCGTGAAACGAGCGAGGCTGAAGCGGTGGAAGTGCCAGCTTTCGTCGCGCGCCAAACAGCTTGGGGAACTCGGTGAGCTGCGCCATCGCGATGCCTCCCTCTGGTTCTCTGCACGACGCGACTTACACCCGCGCTGCGCATACTTGTGTTCTGTCTGTACTTGGACGCTGCGACGTCATCCACAGCATCGCTCAGACTGTAACATCTATGAACCGTGGCCGAAGTCTTGGAGACTGTCGAAAATTGTGAGGCAGGTGTTGGTTATTTCGACAGAGGGAAGGAAAATTAGCTTTTGATGCGCTTCATATCTGGATCGTACAGCGGTCGCAGCGAAGCCCTGGCCGGATAGCGCTTCCCGGCGATGTCTACTTCCCAGCTTCCTTTGTCGATCCACTCTTTTTCGATGGGAACATCGGCTTCAATCATGGCCAGCCCAACGGCCCCCCCAAGCGTGTGACCATAGGATGCGGCGCGAATGTATCCCACCGCTCTGCCGTTTCGGTACACCACTTCCGCATGGAACATAAGCGGCTGTGGATCTTGTACCAACACCTGCAGAAGCCGTCGCTTGAGGGGTCCTTCTGCCTTCTTCTGAAGCACGGCCTCTCTGCCCAGAAAGCCACCTGGCTTGTTTAGATCGACGGCAAATCCCAGACCCGCTTCGAGCACGGAGTCTGTGTTGTCGATGTCGTGTCCATAATCGCGATAGCCTTTTTCCATCCGTAGACTGGCGAGCGCTTTGAGACCTGCGTGGCGGACTCCCAAGTCTTTTCCGGCAGCAAGCAGTCGGTCGTAGACATGGGTCGCCTGCTCCGTGGGAATGTACAGCTCATAGCCAAGCTCTCCCAGATACGTGATGCGGACACAGAGTGCACGGGCAAAGCCGATGTCGATCTCGCGCGCGGTGCGGAAGGGGAACGCATCGTTCGATAGATCTGCCGTCGTCACAGACTGGAGGAGCTTGCGCGACAGTGGTCCCTGGACATTGAGCTGCGCATAGCCCGAAGTCACGTCTGTGACAAACGCATGCGCATCACCAAAGTGGCGCCGCATCCACGTTTCCGCATGCCGGTGCGCAGTATCCGAAGCGACGACCCAGTAGCGTTCCTCATCGAGCTTGGTCACTGTCAAGTCGGCTTCGAGCTTCCCTCCTTCATTAAGCCACTGCGTGTACGTGATCATTCCGATCTGCGCATCCACTTGATTGGCCGAGATGTAGTTGAGGAGCCGTCCCGCATCGCGTCCTTGCACCAGGAACTTCGCCATAAACGACATGTCCATCAGGATCACGCCCTCGCGCGTCGCGATGTGTTCCTCTCGCCAATAGGGGAACCAGTTCTGCCGTCCCCACGACAGCTTATCGACCTTCGGCTCGACAAAAGGCGGCGCGTACCAATCGGCTCCTTCCCAGCCGCTCACATCCTTAAAGTAGGCACCTTGCTGCGCCAAGCGATCATGAAACGCTGACTTTTTGCAGTTGCGCGCTGTCAGCATCGATCGCGTTGGATAGTGACACTGGTACACCATTCCCAAAGACTCGACCGTACGCACTTTGCGATACTCTGGATTGGTCTGGTAGCGGTGGAAGCGATCGATGTTCATTCCAGTGATGTCGACATCGGCGCGTCCGTTCACAATCCAGTGCGCGATCAGTCTTCCCATTCCGCCGCCCGTGATGATTCCTATCGAGTTGAGTCCCGCGGCGACAAAGTAGTTCTTTAACTCGGGGGCCTCACCGATGACAGGAGAGAGATCCGCCGTAAAGCTCTCGGGCCCACAGAAGAACTTCTTGACGCCCGTTTCCAGCGAGATAGGAACGCGCTCCATCGCTTTTTGCAGATACGGTCCCATGCGATCCCAATCGGGCGAAATTTCACCAAAGGAAAAATCCTGTGGGATTCCTTCTGCCTTCCAGGGCGCGCAGACCGGCTCGAACAGACCGACGAGGAGTCCTCCTCCCTCTTCACGATAGTAGCCATAGGAGCTGGGATCTTCGATCACTGGCCATTCTGGACTTATCTGCGGAATTTTTTCTGTGATGAGGTAGTAGTGCTCTGCCGCTTGCAGCGGAATGTTGACGCCTGCTTCGTCGCCAAGCTGCCTCGCCCACATGCCGGCACAGTTCACAACATACTCGGCGCAAATGTCTCCAAGCGGAGTCCGAACGCCGGTTACGACGCCGCGCTTTTTGAGAAGTCCGGTTGCCGCCACTCCTTCGAGGATCGTTGCACCCTGCATCCGGGCGCCTTTGGCCAGCGCAATCGTGATGTCGACTGGGTTGCCGCGTCCGTCTTCCTTTACGTAAAAACCAGCCAGGATGTCATCGACGCGCGCCAAGGGAAACAGATCGGCGACCTCACGCCCGGACAGCTCGTGAACATTGACGCCGCAGTGGCGATTGAACGCGGCCACACGTCGATACTCCTCCAGGCGATCGGAATCGGCGGCCAGCTCGATAAAACCAACTGGTCTAAAGCCCGTCGACAGACCGGTTTCCTGTTCCAGCTTCGTGTAGAGATCGCGCGAGTATTTTCGCAGCTCTGTGGAAGTCTCGGAGGTTGAGCCAAAGGTTACGATCAGACCTGCGGCGTGCCACGTGGTTCCAGATGTGAGTCGGTCTCTCTCTAGAAGGACCACATCCTTTACGCCCATGTGGGCCAGGTGATATGCAACGGAAGTTCCGATGATTCCGCCACCGATGATGACCACGCGCGCATGGGAAGGAAGCTTGGGAATGTTCATCTTGGCCCGAACATACCCGAACTCGATTTTCTTTCGCCAAGTACTTTGTTACGCCGCGGCGCGCTCGATCACACAGATCTGACGGTAGAAAGGCGGTCGGTCGAACTGCTTTAACGCTTTTTCGATGAGGGCTGGAGCGAGCCGCAGGCCGGTTTGAAAGATCAGATTCCACGGACCCGTTCGCTCTCTGTGATTGAGCCAGTTGTGAAAGGAGAGTGACTCATTGCCAAAAGATGAGACTCGCCACGACGGGCCCAGGTGCGAGAACAAGGTCGTTTCCGGGAACGGAAACTCCATGTGCTCCGTCAGCCATTCCGGTGGACTCAGCGAGTGCTGCTTGTAAAAAGCCAGAAACGACTCATCGAGCTTTTGCGCTGCTGGGCCGCAGGGAAAACCAAAGATCGCCAGCCTCTTTGCGACGCGCAGGGTCTCTGCAATGACATGCGGACGGACTTCGGGCGGGACATGTTCCAGCACATCCGAAGACACCACGGCGTCGAAGCTTGCGTCGGGAAAAGGCAGGCTCGCCGCAGAAGCGCGGACCGCCAGCAGGTTCGGGAGTGGCTTCTTTGCAAACTGTACGTCGCAGCCGACCACGTTCTGGGGGACGTAGCGGGCCAGCCCAAACGCCCCCGAGCCGACCTCCAGAATCGAGTCTGTGTCGCCAACCGTACTTTGCAGCGTCCGCATGATCGGAAAATACCGTGCAGCCCAGTTCAACACCGCATGACTCCTCGTTTCGGGGTGGAGCCTAAACCAAAAGCGAGTGGAGAGTGAATCGTCAAAGTGGCTTTTCGCGCTGGCGATCCGTGTGGTGTTTGCTTGCCTCGCGCGCTGTCTATGGTGGTATTGTCCGCGCATGAGGAACAAGCCTGGTCAACGCTGTCTTCATCGCGTCATCGGCTCTTTGGCGATGACACTTTCGCTCGCCAGTTGTTCGGCGCCGGAACCTCCCCCGAGTGATGAGTCCTGCTTGACGCTGCGCCAGCACTTCGCGCAGAAGGTGTGGCCGACGCTGAGCGCCAAATGCACAGGCTGTCACGCTCCGGGGGGAACGGCGACAACTGGGGAGAATGCGAAGCAGCGGGCGGCTGGATTTGTCCTCGATTGGGATGCGTATCCGGATTTTCTGGATCGAAATCTGGCGCAGGTGGCGCGGATGGCGGATGAGCAGATCGGTGGCGTTTCCAAGCTGCTGCTAAAGCCAAGCGGCGGCGATTCGCACCTGGGCGGAGCGCTGATTCCCAAAGGCTCTGATGAGTACGCCCGCCTTGAGACCTTTGTTGGCAAGCTGCATGCCCAGGACGATGCATGTGGTAGCCAAGATGGCGACATCTTTGCGGAGGTGGCGCTCGATGACTGGAATGTCACGTTTCGTCGGGCTGCACTGCTTCTTGGCGGACGCCTGCCGACCGAATCGGAGCGCTCGCTGAGCGATGAAGCCGGATTTGATCGGGCGCTGGATTCCTTGATGACAGAGCCCGGTTTTCTGCGCCACGTCAAAGAGACTTGGAACGATGTTCTGCTGACCGATGGCGGTGACCGTGTGCAAGTCGGACCGTTTCAGTTTCGGCCCAGTGACTATCCCGGAGTGAAGCCGTGGATCGACGGTCCAGATGTTGTTTGCAAAGGAAATCCTGACCTTTCGCAGTGTACGCGTGACTGGTTTTCGTTATGGCTCAAAGTCCAGCGCAGCCTGGCGATGGAACCTCTCGAGCTGATTGCCTATGTGGTGCAGCGGGATGCTCCGTTTTCGGAAGTACTCACGGCGGACTACGCGATGGTGAATCCGTTTACGGCAGTCATCTACGATCAGAAAGATCTGTTCGATCCGCCGAAGTCCGGCAACCTGGGGCTGTATAAGCCGATCAAGCTGACGGGGCGTGAGCGAGGCCCGGTGCCGCATGCAGGCGTTCTGTCCTCACCGGGCTTTCTGGGACGATGGGTCAGTACCGAGACCAATCGAGGGCGGACGCGCTCGCGGATCATCCATCGATCCTTTCTTGCCACCGACGTACAGCAGCTGGCGCAGCGGCCCGTCGATACAGCGGCGCTGACCGGGGTTGCAAATCCAACGCGCAACTCAGCGGCTTGCAGTGTGTGTCACGTCGTTCTTGACCCGGTGGCAAGCTCCTTCGCAAACTATTCCGACTCTGCGGCGTTCGACTACGATCCGAAAGTCTCTGCCTCGACGGTGAAGCACCAGGAAATGCTGCCGCCGGGTCTTGGCGCAGAGCGGATTGCTGGACAGGAAACCAAGCTCTTGCCGGCGCTCGCCAAGCTGCTTGTCAAAGACGGTCGTTTTGCCCAAAGCGTGGTTCGCACGGCGTATCGCGGCGTCATGGGTCGGGCTCCTCTTCGCTATCCTTCCCCAGCGGATTTTCCAGCTGACTACGCCCAGCGCTGGGCCGCTTGGGATGCACAGAACCGATTTCTTTCTTCCTTGGCGCAGGTGTTTGATCGCTCGAGACAGAGCTATAAGTCGGTCGTAAAAGCGATCGTGAAGAGTCCCTTCTTTCGGGCCCGAAGCACCTCGATCGGCAACGCGGCCCTGTCGGTCGAGGTTGGTAGTGGCAGACTGCTAACTCCAGAGCTTCTGGATCGAAAGATCGAAGCAGTGGCGGGTATCCCTTGGTCGACCGATGCCTGGGCTCCAGACGCGGAAAGAATGCGGGATCTGCGCGATCGCTACCGCATCGTGTACGGCGGAATCGATTCTGTCACGGTGGTGTCACGACTTGATTCGCCCACACCGATCATGATCAGCGTTGCAGAGCGGATGGCCAATGAAGTTGCGTGTCGGACCGTGGCCTGGGAATTTACCAAGCCCAAGGAAAAGCGATTCCTGCTGCGGCTGGTGGATCGAGCGCAGACGCCGGGCGATGACGCAGCAGATGCCAAGATCCGTGACAACATCGTTGAGCTGCTCGATCGAGGCTGGGGCATTCGCTACGCCGCGACAGATCCCGAGGTCGATGCAGTGTTCGATCTGTTTGTGCAGACGCGTGAAGAGCTGGATCTAAAGCATGACTTTGGCCACCTTCCCTTCCGCTGTTTGGGTCTGTGGAATCGATCGGAATCCGTGACGCTCCCGTGTGGAAAACCAGGGGACAAAGACTACGTAAAGGAGTGCTACGCCTACGACAAAGAACTTCCCGTTGAGCAGCGGATTTCTTCAGATGGCACATTCACCATCGGAGCCTGGATGGCGGTGGTAAGTTACGTATTTTCCGACGTACGCTTCCTGTACGAATAGAGGAGAGACAATGAACCGACGACAGTTTTTGCAGCTAGGATCATTGGCAGGCCTCTCTCTCTATGGGGTTGGTCGAGCTTCAGGGGAGCCAGCTCGCTATGGCGGGCCATTTTTCCTTGCGCTGCACGCCGATGGCGGCATGGATCAGACACTCCTCTGTGATGCCAAGACACCGAGTCCGTTCTGTCAGCAGAACTTGTATGGGGCTCCGAAGAAGCTCGCGAGCGGTCTGCAAATCGCTCCGATTGTGCTGAAGAACCAGGGTGTGGTGCTGGACTCTGTGGAGAGTTTTTTCGACGAGGTGGGCGGTCGTTTCTTGATCATCAACGGCATCGACACGCAGACCAACAACCATGAAATCGGAATCCGCCACACCTGGGGTGGACATAGTTCTTCCACGTTGCCTAGCACGGCGGCGCTGTTTGCCGCCAGCGTACAGTCGAGACAGCGACTCCCGGCAGCATACGTGAGCATGGGCGGCTACGATGCGACCGTTGGGATCATTCCTCTTACCCGAATTGCTGACGGAAACGTCTTGTTGCGGGCACTTCAGCCAGGAACGCTGAACCCAGAGGAATCTCGCGACAACCAGCAGCGCTTTTTCAGTGCCAAGACCGAAGCGCGTCTTGCGGCTGCGCGTTCGGCCCGGCTCCAGCGACTTTCCCAGACAAAAAATCCGCGACGCATCGAGGAAGCGATTCGGTCCTTTCGGGAGGCTCGGGAAGAGTCGGACGGATTCTCTGTACTGGCCAAGCTTCTGCCCAGCAAGCTGGTCGAGGTGGGTGAGGCTTGTCCGAAGCTGCCAAGCGGCTACGTAGACTACGAACTGCGGACAACGCTTCAGAGCATTCAGCTTGCCTTGACTGCGTTTCAAAGTGGACAGGCCGCGAGTGCCAGCATCGCGAGTTATGGCTTTGACACCCACGCGGGTCACGACGATGCGCATCCCCGTGCGCTCGGACGACTGCTGTTGTCGATTCGCTATCTGCTTGCCCAAGCCCAAGCGCTCGGAATCGCCAACCAGCTCTACGTCGTCGTCGGTACGGACTTTGGACGGACACCACTTTACAACGTGGGTGCAGGCAAAGACCACTGGAACGTCGGTAGCATGCTGGTGCTTGGTCCGCAGATCGCTGGTGGCAAGGTGATCGGGGCCACCGACGGAGAGCTGCGCCCGCTGTCGGTCAGTCCAGATGATCCGGCGGTGGTGCTTGGGTATGACGATCCGCGCGGGACACGCATCCTGCCTGCGCATATTCAGCGAGCGTTCCGTCGCAAGTTTGGTCTTGCGGGTTCGGTTCTGGATCGCGCGCATCCTCTGACCGTTGATCATCAGCTTGACAACTTGCTGGGCTGACGCGACCCAAATTCAAGAGCCGCAGAGAGATTCGGCCCAGAAACGGAGCGTTGCGCAAAAACACGCTTGACGCTGCTCCTACGCAAAAGTAACGATTCGCGACCGATGAAGCTCCGGGCAACCCTGCGTGGCAA
>CAYTGC010000127.1:0-13935 GCA_964437195.1 uncultured Myxococcales bacterium
GTTCGGCGGCAAGCTGTAATCGCGCCACATCGCCATGTCGCAGGTAAATGTTGCGCAGGTTGCCAAGCAGACGCGCCAGGATCGTGTGTTTCGCGGCCGGGGCGATGTCGCTCTTGTGGATCTGGCGCTGTTTGCCGGTGGCTCGCACCAGCAGCGCGTGCAGATCTGCGTGCTCGAGCGCTTCACCCGTCGTCGGATCGAACAGCAGCGGCGGCGCGCCTTTCTGACTCTCGCCTCGGAGCAGAAAGTGGCCCGGGAACGATACCCCATAAAGGGGGACCGCGCAGCGCAGCGCAACCTCGATGGCAACCACCGCAAGCAGGATCGGTAGACCATGCCTCTCGTCGAGCACATAGTTTAGAAAGCTCGCCTGCGGATCGTCGTAGTCACCCGGTTCACAGCAGAAGCCTTCTTCGCAGAGCCGTTCGATGAGCTGCTGGGCACGCTCGCCATCCGTCGCCGACGTCGATAGGTGCCCACGGACTCTGTGTGCAAGCTCGTCGAGCTTACCGAGATAGTAGGCAACATCGAGATCGGGATACTCTGGCTCGGCGATCACGAGGGCGGCTTGACCGAGGTCCACCTCGGTGTCAGGCCGACAGACGACGTGCGAAAACAGGAGCAGCCGAAGGTCGCCCGCAGGCGCAGGCACTGCCATCTGTTAGCGCTGGCGAGCCGACGGGCCTTCCGTCTGGCGATAGTTCACAAGAACCGACGGCACCACAACCATCTCACGATGCCGCTCGATGACGTCGCCAGCGTCGTTGCTGACTTCGACGTGGGAGAGCACGATGGTCAACACTTCGCCCTCAGCGGGACGAACCGTAGCGACATATCCAGAGATGTGGCAGCCGTTCTCGTAGTCGAACGTGACCCGGTGGCTAACCAGATCGCGCAGGTGCTTGCTCAGTGACATGCCGCCCTTATACCACGGGCACCGAAGCAAAATGAAGCGTCGGCTGTTCCCCTCGCCCCGGCAATGCTTGTACCTTGGATACAACTTGCCGCGATATCCGCAAAGCGGTGTGCAGATTTGGGGGAAAAGCGATGTCAGGAACCCGCGCACAGGTTCGTTGGCCGTGGATGCTCGTAGCCGTCGTCGGTCTGGGCGGAGCCCTGCTGTTGTCGGTTGGCGGAAATCTGCGCCTGCGATCAAACGACACAGCGCCGATGCGCCAGCGTGCTCTCGACGTGCCCAAGCTAAAGCTTCAGTCACCCGAGGGCGCACGTCCGCAAGGGTCGAGCGCCGGACATTCGAGCACGCCAGGAACCCCCGATCCCGCGGCGACCGGGCCCGTTGCAGCTGGGCCCATCGGACCTCCGGCCAGCAGCGCTGGTGATGACGATGCCCCGCACGGACTGGGCGCAGGCACAATTGGCACCGGAAGACTAAGCGGACATGGTTCCTTGGGAGGCCATCCCGCCGGGGAAGTCGCTGGGCGCGGTAGCGAAGCGGACACGAGTGCTGCGGCCAAAGAAAATCCGCCAGCCGCAATCGATCCCCAGAAAGAACTTCAGCAGCCAGGGCGGTTCGGTCTGTCCACCCCAGCAAAGATGGAGGTCGGACGCAGCGAACATGTGACGCTGGTCGCCGCAGTGGACAAGCTGCGCCCCATGGTTTCAGCCGAGCTTCCGTCAGGCAGCGCAGGTGAATCGGCGAGCCAAGTCAGCTTCAAGGATCTGCCGCTGTCCCGACTTTTGCGCGTCGAGCTTCGAGCCGATTCGGACAGTGATTTTGAAATTCGTCCGTTTACCCCAGCGGAACAGCGCCTCTCCAGCCAACAAGTCACCACCTGGGAATGGTCGGTCACGCCCAAAGCGGACGGCGACAAACACCTCACGGTCGTGATCAGCAATCTGGTGGACGGACAAGGGCAGCCGATTGCCGTCACCATCGCTCACCGCACCGTCACGGTTGCAAAGTCACTAGGTCAGTGGCTGCGGGAAGTCTCTGGAACCGCCAGCTCGGCAACGAGCGCACTGGCGGGACTCATCGGAACGTGGCTCGGACTCCTAAAGCCGATGTTACAGCGTCGAAAAGAGGACGAGAACAAACCGCAGGCCAAGCCGGAAGGGGGCAAGAGCGGTGACGGAAAAGGCGGCGATGGAAAACCTGACGTTCCCGCGCCCGGAACAAGCAAATCCCCCCCCGAACAGACCAAGCCACCTCACGACAATCCCACTGCGAACGACGTCGCGCGATAGGATGGGAATGCAGCTCGCGGCGTCGACCTCAGTTCGCAAGACCTTGCGCGCGGAAGTCCTCGTTTAGGGGGCGCTGCACTTGCCACCATTTCCAGCGCGATCATAAAGCCAAGTTTCGACCGTTGGCTTGTCTCCATCGAGCTTGAGCATACCGAAACCCGACCGTCGTCCGCGCGCGATCTTGTGAAACGTCACTTGCGTAGCGGACGGAATGTTCAAAAGGAGAGCCCCACCATGCACCGTTCCACAGACATTTCCGTCGGGCCACTTCTGCCAGCGATCTTCGCCAGGATGAGTTTTCGGTCGCAGCTCATGCAGCTCAAGCCAGTGCGTGTGGCCGCTCAAGTGGACCATCTGAAGACCTTTGTCGGCTCCTGATTCGATGATTTTCTCGATGTACTGCCGACCATCCAGCATGTGCCCACACAGTCCTTGGACCTCACGGTCTGGGGCTGCAATTGGCGCCGTGCGCGTCGGTGCATGACTGAACAAGACGACTCCCTTTCGACCTCGCTTGGCTGCATCTTCCACACTCTTGCAGAGCCAGACAACGGACTCCTCATCCACTCCACGCGTCAACACCCGGACCGCAAACACCGACGGTCCAGAATCGAATCCGAGGAAATCCCAGCCATGGAAGGAAAACGAAAAGCGTCGCCGCGAATGGAACTCACGCGCAAAAGTCCAGAAACCATCTGGAGGAATCTCGGGAGAACGAATCTTGGGAAAATGGGCATAGTCATGGTTGCCTGAAATGATCACGAGCGGAGCACTGATCGCCAGCAGCTGCTCGTGCGCCCGCGCCATCCAGCCTTCCTTTGGACCATCTTCGACGACATCACCGGTCAATACCACCAAGTCAGGCTTCTCTGCGTTGACCCGGCTGATGGTTGTCTGGAGCGACTTCACAAGTCCGTCTGTGCTGGACGGATGCTTCCCCAGATGGATATCTGACAAGTGAATGACCCGAAGCGGCGCCATTTCTGTAGGATCGCTCTGCTCGATCCAAACGCTGCGGTGCATTCGCTGTGGTGGATCAGAGCCCGCCCTTACGACGAGATCCCATGCGCCAACCGAAACCCCTGCCGCGCTGGCTGTTGACTCAATCGTCGTGAAACCGGTGCCATCAATCGGACTCATCCTCCGTTGCTCGATGAGCAGTGGAATACACGAGGCCCCAGAAGGGGCAGCGAGACAATCAGTCGCAGACCTGTCGTCAAGACCAGGCAACACAAGAGCAGCCACCAGCGGACTCTGGGGATCCCGCGTGAGCACCTCGATCGGGAAGCTTGCGGCCGCTGACGAAAACGCAGGAAGACCGAAGCGCGGCGAGATCACGCCAGCAGTTCGCGACCCAGCAGAGCCTGACGGATACACGTAATCAAAGCGCTGAAGCAGATCGCGCAGAGACGCGCTCGGTTCGGTAGGGAGCGGCTTGGGGAATACCGTCGCCCGTCCACCATGACAACCGTAAAGGAGGACGCCCAGAAGCAGGCCTACGACATCTTTGGCACGGGAAAATTTCCTACAAGAGTGCATGGAGAGGACTACTTGCGAGTCTGAATTCTCGCCAAAATGGCAGCGATGGTGTCCGTAAGCTGCTTGTCGTTGTGCAGACAAGGCCAGCAATCCAGAAGTCCTATCGGCCCGCAGTTGGGAATCACAGTCAGAGGCTTGAGCTGGTCAATGGTCCGCTGGTCACCGACTTCAGCGGCCCGCTTGAGCAGAGAGCGCTTTGCTTCACACTTGTTGGTGCTGCGAAGATCAAGTGTAACGGCCAGACTCGGTGACGCATGCGCCCGGACGCTGGCTTTGGACAGACTCTGGAAGAATCGTATCTGCTTGGCTTTTGTCAATCCTGGACGGGTCGCAAGGGAATACAGAACATCCGCACCGATCGCACCGAGATCCGTTTCTAATAGCGTGACGACCTCATCGACGGACTCTGGAGCCGTCATCGCAAGCGCTGTGGCCTGACGAACATCTTCCTCGGAAACACCAGCGCTATCGATAAGCGCCGCCTTGCCCATCCAGCGCAGCGCCTCCAGTCCCTTTTTCTCGCCAAGATGTAGTTGCGCGATTGTGCGGCGGATTCGCGGATCAGCAGGATATTCCTCTGCCAGCGCTACCAGACCAGGTATGCCATTTCGCGTGGCCTGCTCGAGCACCGCAGCGGCCACCATTCCTTGCCCCGCAGCTTTGTCTGGACCTTGCGGTTTGTCACCTGAGGAACTCACCAAGATGATGATGCAGAGCACCACAGACACAACGCACACCGCTATCAGCGCTGACAAAGGAATCCGTCGCAGTGGAGGTGGGAGTCCCTGATGAAGCCGATACAGAGTGTCCAGTGTCCTCTTCGCAGGTGCAGCGGTGAGCGGAGAAGGAGGCGCAGCAACAGCGGGGCTTTGTTGTGCATGGACCGCCGGAGGTGCCGCGGCTTTGGGTTCCTCCTTTTCCTTCGCGGTCGAGCTTTCTTTGGCAGATGCTGCCTGTCCCAATGGTGTGGAGTTGTCTTTGGTCGTCAGCTCGGCCTCGACAGCCTTTTGCTTGGGAGGCGGACTTTCCTTGTATTGTGAGGGCTCGGTGATCATCTCAATCGAGTGGACTGTTTGGAGATCCGCTTTGACCTCCTCTTTGGCCGCACTCGCAAGCCCAAGCGGCGTCACTGCATTCGCTGAAACCGGACTCTGAAGACCTTCCTTTTCGATCACTTGCGCAAGGGCCGCCAAAAGGTCGGTGGCATTTGCGTAGCGATTCTCCGGCGGCTTTTCCGTCAAGCGGCGAATCACCGCTTCCAGCGACTCTGGAACACGAACGGAAGGAGCCACGCTCCGGATTGTGGGCATGGGTGTGGTGAGCTGCAGCGTAATCGTCCGCAGCGCGTCCTTCCCAGAGAAAGCCTGTACGCCCGTCAGCATCTCGAAGAGAATCAACCCCAGCGCATACAGATCTGCGCGCCCATCCACTGGCCCCGCAACACACTGCTCGGGAGCCATGTATTTGGGTGTCCCGAAGATCGTTCCGTGCTTGGTCAGCGACTGCGCCGGCTCCTCACCACCGGGCTCCATGTCTGCAACCTTGGCCAAGCCAAAGTCGAGCACCTTCACAAAGTCCCGATCCCCCTGCCGCGTCACCAGCATGATGTTCTCAGGCTTCAAATCGCGATGGACGATGCCGAGCTCGTGGGAACGTTCTAGCGCGCTGGCGATTTGACGCGTGATGTGAACGGCTCTGCGGATCTCGAACGGCCCTTGAGCAAGCGCATCGCGGAGCCGGACTCCTTCCAGGTACTCGAGGACCAGGAAGAGCGCACCGTCTTCGGTTTTCCCAAAGTCGGTGGCAACCGTAATGTTCGGATGTTCAACGTGAGCTGCGGCCATGGCTTCGCGCTCAAAGCGTGCCGCCATCTCGGGTAGCTGCGCGGTCTGGGTATGAAGCACCTTGAGCGCAAAGCGCTTCCGCATCGCCGTATGTGTGACAAGGAAGACAGCCCCCATTCCGCCTTCACCGAGGAGCTTTTCGACCTTGTAACGACCAGCAATCATGCTGGGAATCGTGTGGCCACCATGGGCGGAAGGACTCCCAGATTCAGGGCGAGTTGAGGGCTCGGACATGCGCTTCGAGTCAGCGTATCACATCTTGCGCCGGAATCGCGGAGTCCAACCAGCACAGCGATTTGTCGTCGGAATGTTGCGGAAACTATTTGATTTTCCTAAGGATGTCGGCTGCGCGATCCTTGACTTGCTGCCGCCACGACCCATCCAGTACGTCTTCCAGGAACGGAGCCGCAGGCTGCCCAATTTCCTGAACCAGAAAGTGCTCTACCTTGCTGTGATCACTGTCGTTTCCCAGGCCAGCGACCACGGCTTTGATGAGATAGGGACTGGTGCGATATGTATTCTGAAGCTGGATGGCACGTCGGAAATACGCCAGCCCATCGACCATCCACAGCTTTTCGCAATAGAAGTGGCCCAGGATGTACGCAACCTCGGCGTTTTTGGGAAAACGGTAGCTTAGCTTCTGTAGTTCCTTGAGCGTTCTGACGCTACGGTCGCCTTGCACGACCCGCACTTTGATGGCTGACAGCTCAGCTGGCTCATCTACACCAACCACCAGTTCGGGCTGCGTGTCTGGAAAGGAGTCAAACGACGGAACAGCGGTTGGTTGGTCAACTTTCGCGCTCTGGAACTGTTCCGACGCTGCGGCAACTTCTTTTGCGCTGTACTTGGCGCGTTTGTTACACGCCGTTCCAAGCAGCAGTGATGTGGCCACACAGACACCCAGTGTGGTTTGACCAAGCTTCAAAAGGCGCACTCGCGCCAGCCAATTCGCCCCCAGTGCAGTCACTCCCAAACGATAGCAAACCAAGCTGCCGAAAGGGTAGTCCTTGCTGTCCCCAATCGAACCCACCGAATTCACTCGCAAAATAGGAGTCCACGACTCTCACCGTGACAGACCCTCATCGGTGAGAGAAGATAGGTGGTCAAATAACAGGGGGGAGCAAGTATCGATGTCTCTGTCAAAGCGAATGGTTGCTGAGCTACTGGGCACATGCTGGTTGGTGTTTGGCGGCTGTGGTGCGGCGGTGTTTGCCGCAGCGTTCCCACACGTTGGGATTGGGCTGCTTGGTGTCTCGCTGGCATTTGGCCTGACCGTCTTGACCATGGCGTACGCCATTGGCCATGTCTCGGGCTGCCATCTGAATCCAGCCGTGACGCTGGGACTCGTCACAGGTGGACGATTTCCAGCCAAAGAGGCCGTTCCGTACATCGCAAGCCAGGTCATAGGTGGTGCAATCGGTGCGGCGATTCTGTACGCGATTGCTTCCGGGAAGGCAGACTTCTCCTTGGCTGGCGGTTTTGCCTCAAACGGCTACGGAGCGCACTCCCCCGGTGGGTATTCGCTCGTGTCGGCCTTTGTCGCAGAGACGTTCCTTACCTTCATGTTCCTGGTAATCATCCTGGGCTCAACGCACGGACGTGCTCCATCGGGATTCGCGCCGATTGCAATCGGTCTGGGACTGACCCTGATTCACCTGATTGGCATTCCCATTACCAATCTCTCGGTGAATCCCGCGCGCAGCACTGCCACCGCGCTGTTTGTACAGGGATGGGCGATGGCACAGCTGTGGATGTTCTGGGTAGCCCCACTCATCGGCGGAGCGCTCGCCGGCTTCTTCTACCTATGGCTGCTGCCGTCCTCGACCGACAATCCCGATGTCCGTGGTCGCGCAGAAGACAAGTAAGCCGCCTTCGCTGCAGTCCGCCCCACCATCAGCCCATCGCTTCGCTTAGCACATCCAGCAAATCCCGAACCGGATGACCGCTCTGCGTCAGGTGATAACCGCACGTTGGGCAGCCGCTCACAGTAGGAATCGACGCATCGACATGAGCCATCGATTCCTTGGCCATCGCTCGCGCCAGCGCAGCATCTGTCTGGGGCAGTAGCCCCCCTGCCCCACAGCACAGTCCTTCTTCCCCCGCTGGCGTCAGATCTTCGACCACGTCGGCCAGACGAGACAAGATCTGCCGCGGCGCATCAATCTGAAGCCGCCGCGCCAAGTGACACGGCGCGTGATATCGCACCCGCGCAAGTCGGTGCCGAATCGGTAGCGCCGAGACATACGGCAAGAGCAGCTCGGACAGATGCAGCACCTTCGGCCCGAGCGGGACACCGTGCTGCGGATACACCACCTTGAGCAGATACGTACACGCCGAGCAGGTCGTGACCAGCGCCGACAGCTCGGAAACTTTGGGAGCCAGCGATTCCGCATAGAGACGAAACGACTCATCCAGTCCCGCCGCGTAGAGGGGATACCCTGCGCTGCCAACTGTGAGCAGACCGTATTCAGGAAAGTCCGCCCGATGCGCCCGCAACCCATCCAAGACGGCCAGAAGCTGCTTGGCTTCCGATACCGGACCACCGCCAGTAGCTCGTCGCGGCAGGCACGATGGCAGAAGCCCTATCTCACCTTTTTTCGCCAGCCTTGCCGCCAAATCCGGCTCACGCAAGAGCGCCCGCGATGTCTCCTGCGCACGATGAAACACACGCTCTGGCAGCTCGTGAAGCTCGCTGTGAGAAAGCTCGCGTCGCTCGGCCAGTGCCCTCCCCCTGAGCAGGTGCTGGGCTGGCTCAATCTTGTGCAGACACGCCGTCTCGCAGGCGCCGCAGGCCGTGCACGCATACAGCGGCAGTGCGTCTTTGGGCTCCGCATGATCCCCTGCTCGCCGCAGCTTGAGCAGGCTCGACATCTTGGCTTGCGGAGACAGCGTCTCCTTCGCCGAGGCGCGGTACACCGGGCAGACATGGCTGCACAGCTTCGGGCACAGCGAGCACAGCTCTAGCGACGTAGACAAATCGGGCATGGCTTTACTCCAAGGCCGCCGAAGATGGGTTCGATGCAAAGGCACTCGCCAGCGCAGCCGCGACTTCTGCGACAAGCGGCGAAGCAGAAGGTTCCTCGGCCAGCGCGTCGGGACTTGCTACCGCCAGACCATGCCGATGGACGCCGGCAATCAGGAACCGATCCGGCAGTCCTGACAGACTGGCGACCTGCTCATCCAAACTGTCCCCCCGAACATGGCGCTGATGCAGCGTGCCAAGAGAGCCCAGTCGCGGCGCAAGCTCGTCGGGTGATGCCGTCCACACGTCTCGCAGCCAGTGCGGCTTGCGCACCGCAGTCGATATTCCAAGCCGATGCGACAGCTCCCGCAACGACTCGCTCGCCAGAGCCACGGGGCCGCTTCCTTCGACAAATAGCAGCAGCTTGCCAGCCGGAAGCTCGGTCTGTCCGAGTGATGCCAGCAGCGCGCGCGAAAAGAGCTGTATCGATTGAATCCCAGTGCCGCCATGCCAGCGACGGACGCGGTAGATGCAGGCCAAGGCTGACCGCAGATCGTCAAACTCCATCACCAGCGAAGGCCGCGCCGCCACAAAACGCTCTACCCGGAGCGTCGCTCCGACAATTCGGCAGCCAGGTGGTGTGATTTCCGCAACAAAAAGCTGCGCCAGGTCGGGCCCCGTCGAGCGTCGAGGTGCAGGCTGGGGCGGAATCGCCAAGAGCGACTCTCCCTGGGTGTCTTTTTTCGCGACCAGCAGCTGCACCCGACGGTCGTGTAGCCGACCGGCAGATAGCGATGCTTCAAGCGGCCATGGGTCCTGCAGCGCTTCCGCCAGGGTCCGCGAATACGACGATGGAGGAATCCCTCCGAGTGTCAGGTCCTTCAAACGAAGCTGCTTTTCAATCTCGCCGAGCGTCATATTGCCTGGCAACGTGCAAAGCAGCGACTGGAGGTTGACCGAAAGCGCCTGCGGGGCCGCCAGGATCTGCTGCTTGGGGGCCACATTCGTATCATCGGTAAACAGCCGCCCAGGGTTACAAAGCCCTTGCGGATCGAAGTGCCGACACAGCGCCCGCAAAGCCGACAGCCCTTCGCCTTGTTCGTCGACCAGAAACGGCGCCCGCAGCCGACCAACGCCATGGTGGTGACCTATCGTCGCACCTGCTGACAGCGCCGCTGCAATCCCGGCCTGCCAGATCTCATCGTATCTACGTTGATCGTCCCTGACCCGAGCTTCGGCATACTCTGGACTTGCGCCTCGACCGCTCGCCCGCGTCATGAACGTAAAGTAAATCGAGCAGCCGTCGGGATAGGCGTGGCTAAAGTGAGCCATGATGAGCGCATGCGGCAAAATTGCCGCCCGCACCTTCTGATACAGCGACGGAAGCCGGTCCCACGTCGCGGCAAACTCCATCGTGTCCGCCATCGCGCCAGCCGAAAACACCCGCGGCCACTTGAAGCTCACATCGTACCGATGCCGCAGCCAGTGTTCCCCCGGCTCGGGACCCAAATCACGCCCGCCGATTCGAATGATTTCGTCGCGGACGAGCTGCTCTTCCATCATCGCCGTCGCAGGTTCACCCTCACAGCCGATGATCAGCATGCACCCGACGTTGAGCCGGGACAGCAGCGAGTCAATGATCGTCCCAATCGGCTCGGTCTTCTGCAGTGCCGTCTGAAGCAACCACCGCTCGAGCCGATGCTTTGCTCGCTCGGCGTCTGGCTTCAGCAGCTCGAGCAAATCCGCCAAGTCGAGCTGCTGCCGAGACCGTCCGACCTCAAACTTGCCAACCAAGCCTGATAGCTGACCCAGCAGCCGACCCGCCGTCCCACTCAGGTTAGAAATCAGCGGCTGGTTGAGACTGGATTTGTGCTGCCCTGTTCCGGCAATCAGAGTGTCAATCTCGTCGTAGAGTCTCACCACCGCCGGACGCAGCCCCAGCTTGAGCACGTGTTGAATCGCGGCACAGCCCGCTTTTACGTCGGGGAACCAGTAGCCGCGCAACAGGCGCTTCTGCGGCATCGGCTGGAGCGATAGCTCAACTTCGCTAACAAACCCCAGCCGCCCTTCGCTGCCAACGACAAGCTGCACAAAATCCGGCCCTGCCTGTCGGCTGTCGAGATCAAGTCGGTCGCCTCGTCCCGTCACCAGGGTCAGCGCCGCCACCATGTCCTCGATCTTGCCGTATTTCGTGGAGAGCTGGCCGGCGCCCCTCGTCACAACCCAGCCGCCTACCGTCGAGCACATGATCGAAGATGGAAAATGGCCGATCGAGAGTCCGTGGCGGTTACACGCCTGTTCGATGTGCCAGCCGTTCCAGCCGCTGCCGCAGCGCACCGTCATGCGCTCACGATCGATCTCTAGCTTGCGCAGCCGCTTGAGGTCGACGACCAAACTCCCCACGGAAGGAGTCGCGCCACCGGTCACTCCCGATCCAGAACCGAACGGCGTAAGCGACACGCCATAGGTGCGGGCTAGCTCGACGATCGCTTGCAGGTCTTCAGTCGAAGTGGGCCAGACCACTGCTGCGGGTAGATTTCCGGCAGTCTGCCCTGCGGCGACGGCCAGAAGATCTCGCGCCCACATGTCTCGACGATACGCGTGCAGATCTTGCGGCGCTATCGAGACGTTTTCCCCCCCAAGCCGCGCCACAAAAGGCGAAAGCCAGGGCGGCTCCTCCGTCGCCATCAAGTGACGACTACCTGATGAGCTACTTGCCGAGCTATCCACACCCGAACCTTAGCAAATTGCTAGGCCGACTGGGGCTTGTCTGCACTTGGTTTGGTACGGCGTACCATCGAACCATAGAAGTCAATGACCGGGGCAATCTGGTCGCGCAGCTTGGTATCCGTGCGCGCCACCGTCCGGGCGATGCGATACGCGGCAAGCAGAACGCCGCGAGTCTGCTCCCCCAAGTGCAGAACCGTGTCAGACAGCGGCTGCTCGACAGCGGCAAACTGACCTTGCAACCGGGCAAGCAGCTCTCGCCGCGCCAGACGGTCCGCGATTCGCTCGACTTCGAGCTTGCCCGCGTCACTGCCTGCATCTTGACTCGCCAGTGACGCAAAATAGACAGGCTGGGCACGAATCGCGTCCAGGACTCGTTCAAGCATTGCACTTTCGCCGTAGCGGAACCGACCTGTGCTGTGACGGCGATCCTCTTCGGTCAGTTTGCGCAGACCTGGCAGAAGGGACTGAGCCTGCGCAAGCAGCGCCTCGGCCTTGGCGATATTCCGCTCGAGGTCAGCAATCGGCATCGAGAACACAGACTCTTGTTTGGGATCGGACTTGGGCATACGGGTCTCCTTGTGATGAAAACGGATCGGCCCCCCTTGGGCCGCTCCAAAAGAACAACCGGACAGGCTACCAGCGAAGTCCCACCCCGCAACCGATTCTGCTGAAAAAACGCAAGGTTCTCGACATCCCCCTCCACACCCCCACCCACACGCTCACCTGCCTACATTACAAGCAGGCCGCGGCACCGTCGAACGTCCATACGCAGCATTGAAAGTGCCGCTCGCTACTTCACATGTAGTCCTTGACCACATTCCGAGTATCGACGGCCACTTGCAGACTGGTCACACGCAACATCGGAAGTTCACAGGCGAACTTTCGATGTGGTGAGTGACAACATGCAATCTGTGGCCGCGAACTTTAGATCTGGCTACACACCAGGTTCGGCCTGACCTGCGCTGCTTGCGGTGTTCGCGCAAAGTGCGCGCAATCTACCCTCGCAGCGTGAGACCTAGCCCATACGTCAGAAGAAGGACCAGCGGACACAGCACAGCAAAGACCATCAGCGTGTAGCCCATCACGTCGCGGGCTTTTAGCTGGAAGAGACCAAGGATGGGCAGCATCCAGAACGGCTGAACCAAGTTCGCCAGCGCTTCGCCTAGGTCATAGGTCGCCACCATCCAGCCTTGATGAACGCCAAGCCGCTCTGCCGCAGCCAGTACGTACGGCGCTTCAATCAACCACTTGCTTCCGCCTGATGGCACAAAGATGCCCAAAAGCGCTGAGTAGGCCGCAACCAGCGGGGGCAGCGTCGCCTGGGTGGCTGCTCCAACGAACAGTGAAGCAATGCGAGCATTGAGCCCGGCAGCAGCCAAGATGCCCGCGATTCCGCCATAGAACGGGAACTGCAAGATCACGCCCCACACCGCTGGGGTCGCCTTCGCAAAGGCACGCTGAAGCTTGGCGGGGGTCCTATGCAGTACCGCTCCGACCACCAACAGTGTCAGGTTGATGGTGTTCAAGCTCACGGCCTCGAGCTTCGACGGTGCCGCATGCACCATCTGCCACAAGTACGCCACAGCCAGCAGTACAAACGGCAACAGCAGCCACGGCGAATGCTCGAGCCGCTCACCTGGACGCAGCGCAACTTGGCTTGGTTCCACGTCCCCGGTTTCGGTCAGGACGATTCCCATGTCAGACGCCGACACCGCATGTGCTTCGGGCGGCGCAATCAGCCACAGGAACAGCGTCACGACAATGATCTCGATGAGGACAGAAAGAAACGACTGCCACAGAAAGATCGTCTGCCCAAGCGGAATCCCGTGGCCAGATAGTCCGGGCGGGAGCGAACCGGGCGTCGCCATCTGAAGCGCAGCCGAGCCTGACAGTCCTTGTGCCCAAATGCTGCCCAGTCCGAGAAAGCTCGCAGCGGCCAGGGCACGATAGTCGATCCGCTGATTCCTTTCTGCAAAGCGACGGGCGATGGCCTGAGCCAACATCGCCGAAAAAACCAGCGAAAAGCCCCAGTTTAGCCACGACGACACCATCGCCAGAAAGCCAACCAGAGTAACGGCCCCCTTGGCGGTCTTGGGCCACGCCGCCACAAGCCCAAGGAGCCGCCGCACGGCTTCAGCGCTCGCAACGACGTGCCCCAAGATGATGATCAGCGACATCTGGAGCGTGAAGGCGAGCAGCGAAAAGAAGCCTTTCCCAAACCCATCCACCATCTGCCGAAAGCTCGCGCCCGCCCAAACCGCACCCAGCAAAACCGCCAGCGCCGTCGCCAGGAGCGCAAAAAGAAAGGCATCCGGCAAGACCCGTTCCAAAAAGCCTGTCACCCGCAACGCCAGCCGCAGCATCACACTGTCCCGCATCATGCAATGATCGCATGGGTCGCCCCGGAAGAGGTCGGCGTGCAAAACAGAACTGTACCTACCCTAGTGTCCGATTTGGCTCGCAGAACCGACGAAAGCGTGAATCATCGCGCCAACTTACGGTTGCGGGCTGGCAAACCTGGGCTACACTCCTCGGTAAGAAAAACCCCTGCCTGCCATACGCCGCTTGCGCCCGGTCAAAAATGACACCGGACCAGAAAGCATTGGCAAGCGACGGGCATCAAAAACATCGCTAGCGCACTGGGAGAGCTTCGAG
>CAYTGC010000128.1:0-13855 GCA_964437195.1 uncultured Myxococcales bacterium
TCGACGAAGAGGAACGAATCCCCCGTCCGCACCAACGAGGAATTGGTTCCCGATGGATGATTCCGATCTCGTGGGCGGCTTGGAGGCCGGCGCAGATTTCCATCACGATCGGAATCGTGCGATTGATCGACAGAGCGTGCGGATTGCCTTCCTCGACGCCGAGTAGCTGAGACAGCGGGGCCCCGTCGATCAGCTCCATCGTCAGGAACTTCTCGCCCATGTGTTCGCCGATGTCGTACATCCGTGCGGGGATTGGGAATTGGCGTGTGGTTTCGCGGGCTTGGGAATGCACCAAGTGCACCGGCACAATGGGGCAAGCAGGATCCCGAGGAGAACCTACATCGCGCGGACGGTGCACGGGCGGTGCACGGCGCGTGGTACGATGCATGCGGGGGCAAGGTTTGGGCGACATCATTCGCAAGAAGAAGAATGGGCGCTTCCTCGGTTTCTACATTCGCTGGGTCGATCTGGATGGAAAACGGAAGCAGCGGGCCAGTCACCAGCCGTCGTACGCACTCGCAAAACGGATGTTGCTCGAAATCGAGGCGCGGGTTGCGCGTGGGCATGCGGGCATGGTGGAGCCGGAGAACAAGCAGCCGCTGCCATTTCGAGACCTGTGCGAGCGCTGGCTGTCGGAGTTCGGGAGTCCGAAGATCAAAGACTTGGCGCGTTATCGGGCGACGGCACGGACGGCACTGCGGCGGATCTTGCCGATCATTGGATCGATCGACGTGGCTTCTTTGTCTCGTCGAGACATCGAGAAGGCACGCGACATGTTGGCGCAAAAATACCGGGCGAACACCGTGCGTGCGGCGTTGCGTCCGCTGGGAAGTTGCCTGACGTGGGCGGTTTCGCAAGGTCTCCTTTCGCAAAGTCCAGCTCGCGGACTTGAGCTTCCCCGACGGGAAAGTTCGCTCGAATACCTCTGCCGCGAAGAAGCGGGACGGCTCTTGTCAAGCGCAGAAGCCAAGGCCCGACAGCAGAACGCGACGGTGTGGTGGTCGCGGGCGGTGGCGATTGCGCTGGCCCTGCGCCTAGGTTTGCGACGGGGCGAGATCTTCGGCCTGCGCTGGCAAGACCTCGACCTGACTGGTGGCAAAGTAACGGTGGCGCGGAGCTATCGGCTTTTGCCAAAGTCTGGCTCGGTGCGACATCTGCCGCTACCCAGCGCGCTCCTGCCGCTTCTCCGCGACTGGCAAGCGCTGTGTCCCCCAACGAAGGAACGGCTCGTCTGTCCGGTGTTGCATCGTGGCTTGTGGGGGATGTCCAGTCGGCGTGCGAGCCATGGCTTGGCCCAGCTTCTACAAGCGGCGAACTGCCAACCACTGTCGCGAGGCTGGCATGGGCTGCGTCACACTTTTGCGTCGCAGTTTGTCATGCAAGGCGGCAACATCCTGACGCTGCAGAAGCTGCTCGGGCACGCCGACATCGCGATGACGCTGGTGTACAGCCACCTGGCACCCGATTTTTTGGCTGGCGAGCTAGACAGGCTGCGGTACTAGCTCTGGGCGCTCGCGCCGTTTTTGCTCATGAAGGAAGCCGAAGCGTCGAGGCTCCGCTCGATCTCCCCGGCTGCGAACTTTTCGATCTGGCCGCCGATGCCGAAGATCTTCACCTCGACTTCCCAGTCCATGATTCGGCGACAGGCGTTTTCCCCGGCTGCCACCACGCGCATCGTGTAGCTCATCCTGAGCTTGTCCCGCATCACCGACGGAATCATCACGGCAGATACCGAGTCAGAGCCCTTCTGATGCGTCACCGTTTCTTCGTAGTTGAAGCCGCCACCAACGAGCTTTTTGATAAAGCCGGGCATGTTGTCCTGCGGCGTGATGCGGTTCTTCATCGTCCACGTCGATCCATCGACGCTACGCGACAGCGATTCGTAGTCTTGGACTTTCATCGCTTCGACGTTCATCCGCTTCATGAATGCGGAGTCGAAGGTCAGTTCGATCATGCGGCTGGCTGGAATCTCGATGCGATGCTCTTTGCTAAAGCGCATACCTGGCTCCCTGAAAGTGGCGATTTGTCGCGATGCGACCGCCGCACGCTAGCAAAGTTTTGGCGCGAAAGAAGAACGGATTGGCAAGGGGGCGAGGGACGGAAGGGCTTTGTGGCGAGCTTGGCAGACTAGCGACGACGCGGCTTTTTCTTGGGCTTGCCGGCAGGTTTCTTGTCGCCAGCTTTGCCGGCTGCCTTGCCGTCGTCATCTTCTTCTTCGGCGCTGCCCGCTTCAGCGGGAGTTTGCTTCGACGGAGCGGCTTCAGCCGTCGGCTCTGCGGCCTTGGTTTCGGTCTTTGCCTCCGTCGGTTCGGCTTGTTTTGCTTCGACGACGGGCTCGGGCTTGACCTCGACGACGGGTTCGGGCTTGACCTCGACGACAGGCGGTGGCGGCGGAGCTGGCTCGGGTTCAAACTCGACCCCCGGACCCACTTCGGCCCCAAGACCTAGCAGCCAGCGCGGAAGCCTGGTCTGTTCCGTCGGAACCACGAGCATGCCCGCGCCCGCGCCTTCACGGACCCGACGGACTTTGCCGCTCAGGCTGTGCTCGCCTGCGGTCACTTGCAGTGCCGTCGCGACCGGCATCGGCGTGTCGGTTTCGATGAACAGACCGCCATCCTGAAAACGGAAGCGCGGCTCCTTGGCGATGTGCAGGGACTGATAAATGACCTGAATGCTCATAGTTCCATAAGTTACCAAATGCCGATTTGCGGCGGCAACGCGCAGTGCGCAAAATCGCCCGAAGACTTGGCTTTTGCGCGCCTCGGACGAAGCACTCACCAACGGAAAAGTCGTCTTTTGGCCGGTCGGTGCGTGCCGATGCGGCGAACTTATGGGATAAAGAATACCTATGTGCGGAATCATCGGATACATCGGTCCCAAGCCAGTGACGTCGCTGCTGGTCGAGGGGCTTCGTCGACTGGAGTATCGTGGCTATGACTCGGCGGGCGTTGCGGTTCTGAGCGATGTTCTGTCGGGCAACAGCGAAGAAGATCTGCAGATCGTTCGTTGTCGAGGAAAGCTGAGTGAGCTTGAAGGTCAGCTCGCCAAGTCGGCGCCGTCTGGGCACGTTGGGATCGGTCACACTCGCTGGGCAACCCATGGCCGACCGTCAGACGAAAACGCCCATCCGCACCGCTTTCGCTCGGTTGCCGTCGTCCACAACGGCATCATCGAAAACTATCTTGCGCTCAAGAAGTCGCTGACCGACGCGGGGCACTCGTTTACATCGGAAACCGATACCGAGATCATCGCGCACCTCATCTGGGCGGAACTCCAGAAGGTGCAGGCGGGTCCAGATCGGCTGCTTGTCGCGACCCAACAAGCGCTTCGGCTCGTCGCTGGTGCGTACGCCGTGGTGGTTCTGTGCACGGACACCCCCGGTGAGATCGTCTGCGCCAAGAGCGCTTCGCCGCTGGTTGTGGGTCTTGGGGACGGGGAAAATCTGATCGCTTCGGATGTGCCAGCGCTTTTGCCGCATACCCGACGGGTGATTTTTCTCGAAGAAGGCGATCTGGCGCAGCTGACGCGGGAGCGTGTGCGGATCATTGGTCTGGACGGCAAGGAACGCACCCGTGCAGAGCGCGTGATCACATGGTCACTGCTCGCCGCCGAGAAGTCCGGCTACAAGCACTTTATGCTCAAGGAGATTCACGAGCAGCCTCGGGCAGTGACGGACACGCTGCGAGGGCGACTGCAGCACTCTCCGCCCGATGCGCTGCTCGACGGATTTGAGCTGGATCCGACCAAGATCAACCGACTGTTTATCCTCGCCTGCGGGACGTCGTTTCACGCGTCACTCGTCGGAAAGTACCTGATCGAGTCGCTGGCTCGGATTCCGGTCGAAGTCGATCTGGCGTCGGAGTTTCGTTACCGTGATCCGATCGTGAAGGCGGGTGACGTGGTGGTTGCGGTCTCGCAGTCGGGAGAAACCGCCGACACGCTGGCGGCAATCCGGGAAGCGAAGCAGAAAGGCGCGCAGGTCTTGTCGATTGCGAACGTCGTCGATTCGTCGATTCCGCGCGCATCGCATCACGCGCTCTACACGCACGCCGGACCCGAGATCGGCGTCGCCTCGACGAAGGCGTTTACGACGCAGCTCCTGGCGCTGGCGCTTTTGGCGCTGCACTTGGGACGGCGAACGGGGAATCTTTCCGAGGCGGACGCGCATTCGTTTGTGCAAGAGCTGACGGCGCTTCCGGCCAAGCTGTCTCAGGTTCTGTCGACGGCGGAAGAACTGCAGCACCTGGCTCGAACCTACGGACACTCACGCGACATGCTGTACCTCGGACGAGGTCCGCAGTTTCCGATCGCTCTCGAGGGAGCGCTTAAGCTCAAGGAAATTTCGTACATCCACGCCGAGGGCTATGCGGCGGGCGAGATGAAGCACGGTCCGATTGCGCTGATCGACGAGGGACTGCCGGTGCTGGTGCTTGCTCCACACGACGGCGGTTACGAGAAAGTGCTTTCGAACCTGTCGGAAGTCAAAGCGCGAGGCGGTCGGGTTATCGCGATCACCACCGAGGGGGAAGGCCCGCTGCACTCGCTGGCCGATCACGTCATCGAGGTTCCGGCGGCGCATCCTCTGCTCGCTCCGATCATTACGGTCGTACCGCTGCAGTTGTTTGCGTACTACGTCGCTGACTTCAAGGGCACCGACGTCGATCAGCCGCGCAACCTCGCGAAATCAGTTACTGTCGAGTAATCCGCAACCTTGCGAGAAGGAACTCAGATGAAGACAGAGAATCCCGCCGGACACCAGGATCTCGGTTTGCTGATTCAGGCAGGAGCCGATGCGACGGCACTTGCGGCATTCCTCGATGGACTCGACGATGCGGGGCGGGTGCGTGAGGTTCGTTCGCTCAGCCGCAAGGCGCTCGGGGAACTGTATGCGCGCTGCGAAAAGGCACCACCTTTGACGCTCGCCGAGTTTCTACCGTCGTCGATTTCGCCCGGCAAGACGGTGATCTGCGCGGGGCTTAACAACCTGCCGATGTTTCGTACGTTCGAAAAGCGGCTGGTGCGCACCCCGAGTGGACAGGTCTTTGGATTCAACTTTCAGTCGATGAGCTTTGTCACCGGACCCGGCTACTTCGCGATTACCGAGGCGGGCAACGAGCTTTTGTTTGACTACACGAAAGTGCCGAGCCAGAGCGACGTGCCAGCCGACTGGCCCAAAGTCGTACCGAACAGCAGCGGCTTTTCGACCTTCGTCTACAAAGATCTGCACGACTTTTGTCGTCGGGTTTCGCGCGATGTGGTGATCGGCCACGCGACTCGCAAAGGAGAGTCGATGCCGCAGTACTTTGTGCTCGCGCGTCGAATGGACAGCGTCTAGCTGGCGCGCTCGAGGTCGAGGTGGACGCGGGCAAAACGGAGGAAGTCGGCCTCGGTGATGATGCCGACCAGCTTGCCGCCACCGACGACGGGAAGACAGCCGTATTTGTGCTTCTCGAGAATCCGTGCGGCTTCCGCAGCCGGCGCCTCGGGCGGAATCGTCAGCACATCCTTTACCATCACCATCTCGATAGGGATCTCGCGGGCGATGTCGTTGATGCGCTCGGTGCCGGGGCTGCCATGGCTGACCCAGGCTGCGAGCAGCGTGCGGTGGGTGACGAGCCCAACCAGATGATCGTCACCGTCGACGACGGGTAGATGTCGAATCCGGCCAACTCGCATGATGCGGTCAGCAAGGTCTAGGCTGTCGCCGACGCGCAGGGCCTCGACGACTTCAGTCATGATGTCTTTCACGAGGGTGATCGCCATTGCTTCCTCCAAAGCGTGGCCCGATCTGAGCGGGCAGTAGTCCTAACATACGTCGCAAACTGCGAATTTGCATTAGTATCTCTGCCCATGGCGCACCCACCTTCGCCCACAGGCAGCCCTACCGACGGGAATTCTGCCACCTCGTCCGTCGTTGCGCATGGTCTTGGGCCTGCTTCTGACGAACCAGCGCTGGTCGCAGAGCTTCGTGAGGTGGTGGTCTCGCTGCGGGCTCGGCTTTTGTGGATCAAGCAAGGTGGCGTCGAGGGCTTGCCTGCTCCGGCGCCGCGAAGGCCGCGGCCTGCGGTGACGACGATACCAGCCGTTCCGTCAATCGGCGTGCGACCGCCAGCAACGGGTCCCGCGCGTGGTCTGGGTCCCGGCCCAGTGAGTCCTCTCCCCGTTCGCAGAGAAGAAACAGCGCCACCTCCCGCGCTATCCGAGAGCGATGATCCGGCGGCGCTTGCGCGTGCGGCGGTGGAGAGTGCATCTCGACTGGCGGCGCGGACCGTGAACCCGGCGGCTCGTCCGGTCACCCGTCGTTCCGAAGCTGCTGTGACTGCATCGGTCACGCCTGCCATTCCAAGTGCTGACATGAACTATCCCGAGCTTGCTGCTGTGCCGCGTGGAGCTGAAGGCCTGCGCATCATTCGTGAATTTGTTGGCGAGTGTCGACGCTGCAAGCTCTGCCATGGGCGCAATCAGCTGGTATTCGGGGAAGGAAGTGCGACCCCGTGGCTGGCGTTCGTTGGTGAGGGGCCGGGCGCAGACGAAGATCGCACGGGTCTTCCGTTCGTCGGTGCTGCGGGTGAGCTGCTCTCCAAGATGATCAAGGCGATGGGCGAGCACGCGCTCAAGCTGGGTTTGCCCGATCTGGCGGCGCGTCTTTCTCGAGAGCAGGTCTACATTGGCAATGTCGTCAAGTGTCGTCCACCGGGAAACCGCGTCCCTGAATCGGACGAAATCGCAGCCTGCGGTGGATTTATCTCGGCGCAGCTCGACTGTCTGGCTCCTCGGGTCATCGTCGCGCTGGGCCGGACCCCGACGCAGTTTTTGCTGAACAACAACGCACCGCTTGGTCGCCTACGCGGTCAGTTTGGGGACTGGCGCGGCGTACCGGTGATGCCGACCTATCATCCGGCCTACTTGCTACGAACTCCGTCGGCGAAAGCCCAGGTCTGGGAAGACCTCAAGCTGGTGATCTTGCGCCTTGCTGAAGAACTTGGCAGCTCGTCGCCAGAAGCAACGCCGCCGCTCATCGAAAGGAATCCATGATGACCGCTTCGCTACTGCAAAAGACCCGCTGTGCCCTGCTTGGACTTGCTCTTCTGACGGGACTTTCATCGGCTGTCGCTGGTCCGCCTGCTGGCAGCATCGTCGTGACGGAGCGCAAGCTCAATCCGTACCTGAACAGCTTTCAGCAGGACCTAAAGACCGAGGCCAAGAAAGTCCTTACCAAGCAGGGCGAGCGCGACAACTGGAAGGTTTACTTTGTCGCGTACCTGAAGAAGGCGGCGGGAGACAGCAAGGTCAACGTCGTGTTCTACGACGCCAATGAAAAGGTCAAGGCGGGCCAAGAGCGAGATCCGGTCCATTTTGCCGAAATTGGCACCAAGCCCGACGCCAAGGTGCTGATGTCCGAGGTCGAGCTGCGTCCCGACCAGGGCTTCAAAGAAGGCGGCAAGTATCAGGTGCTGATTACGCGCCTCATCAACGGGAAGGAAGAAGTCTACGCGCGGACGCAGGTGGAGCTGAAGTAGGGCGGGCGAGTCGGCGGAATTCACCGCCTTCGCTGATTTCGGAGCCGCCGTCTTCCATGCCGTCCATTCCACCGTCATAGCCGTGCGCTTCCGCTTGGCGGAGCCGCTCGGCGATCTCGATGATGCGGCGTTCGACGCGGCCAAATACACTCGCCGCGGGGAAGCGGCCGCTTTGGTCGCGATCGCCCGCGGGCAGGCCAGTGAGGACTTCGATCCCATCGGCCACCGATGAGATTGCATAGACGTGAAACAGTCCGCGCTGGATCGCTTGCACGACATCGTCGCGCAGGACCAAGTGGGGCAGGTTGGCTTTCGGGATGATGACGCCCTGGCTGCCGGTCAGGCCGCGCGCTTGGCACAGGTCGAAGAAGCCTTCGATCTTGGCGCAGACGCCTCCGATGGCTTGCATCTCGCCAAGCTGGTTTACGCTGCCGGTGACCGAGATGCTCTGGTCAATGCCCACGTCGGCCAGCGCCGAGAGCACCGCGAACAGCTCGCTGGAACTGGCGCTGTCACCGTCGATTTCCCCGTAGCTCTGCTCGAAGACAAGCTGGGCCCGCAGGCTAAGAGGTCGCTCTTGGCCGAACATCCGCGCCAGATAGCCGCGCAGGATCGCGACGCCTTTGGTGTGGATTGCTCCGCCGAGCTGGGCTTCGCGCTCGACATCAACGATGCCTTCGCGACCCAGTGCCACGACCGCCGTGATCCGCATCGGCTGGCCGAACTCGACGTCGCCGGTGTGGAAGACTGAAAGCCCGTTGACGACGCCAACTCGCATGCCGGTGGTGTCGAGTGCCACCTCGCCGCGCAGGGTCAGCTCACGGATGTGCCGTTCCTCACTGGCCAGCCTCTCGCGGCGTTCTTGCCACGCCGCATCGACATCGGCGGCAGTGACCACCAGCGTCTGCTTGCCCTCGGTTTTTGGTTGTTCGAGAGCGCGGCAGCGGGCTTGTGCCACCGCAAACGTCGCGGTTTCGTCGAGCGGTTCGAGACACAGCGACAGCCGATCGCGATCTTCTGCCAGCCTCGTCGACAAATCGAGCAGTCGCGCTCGCGCGGATCGGTCAAACGTCGGCAGTCCGCGCTTCTGCGCACACGACATCAGCACCGCGTCGAGAACTGGCAGTGTCTCGGCGGTTCGCGGCACCACGGCATCCACTTCGACTTTGATGCGAAACAGCGAGCCAAAGTCGGGATCGCTGGCCCGCAGCGCGTCATAAAGCGCCGCCGATCCAACCATCACCACGCGCACCACCATCGGCACTGGCGCAGGCCGCAGCGTCGTCGAGTAAATCCCAAGCGGCCCAACCGGATCTTCTACCGCAAGCCGTTTTTCACGCAGCACCCGCTTCATTCGTTCCCAAATGAGCGGATCGGTCAGCAGATCCTGCGCACGCAGCACCAGCACGCCGCCCATCGAGCGGTGCATCGAGCCAGGCCGAATCCGCATAAAGTCGGTGAGGAGTGCGCCGAACCGAACCCGCCGTTCGAGGTGACCGTACAAGTTGGCGTAGGTCGGATTGGTCTCGTAGATCACCGGCGCGGGCTCGCCGGGGCGATGCGTCGACAGCAGGTTGATTTGGAATCGCTTGAGGCGAGTGGCCAGCTCTGGGTCACCGTCTTCAAGGTTCTCCTCGGCTTCGGCTTCCTCTGCCTCGGGCTCTAGGAAGTCCTCCCAGTCGTCGATCAGCGCCTGCCGGACCCGTCGCAAATAGCGAGCCACGTCAGTGGACAAGCTGGCAAAGCGCTCGAACAGCTCGCGCATTTCACGCTGGATGAGCTGGGCAGCCACACGCGCCATCGCAGCCGTCTGTTCCGCCTCGAAGCGTGCGCCTTGGGCCCGAACCAGTCGCGCCGCTTTTTCCACCTCACGGGTGAGCCGGTCCGCCGCACTTTGGAGCGCACGCTTGGTGGTTTCGTCGAGGACATCAAACTGTTCTGCCGACAGCGGCTTGCCGTGCAGGATCGGGAACGTCTGCACCGCGCCTTGCACCGTGCGTACCCCGAAGCCGTGCGTCTTGGCGGTGTTCTCCAGATCGGTGAGGATCTGCTTGTTGCGCGCTTCCATCTCCGACGACAGTCGCTTGTGCGCACGCTCTAGATCCTCCGCGTCGACAAGGTGCGGCATCCGCTCGCGCAGCCCGTCGATCAGGTCGCTCATGGCCTCAACGAGCGCCGGACCCGTTCCCGGTGGCAAAAGCAGCGGCTTGGGCGCTTCTGGATGATCGAAGTCGTGTACGTAGACCAGATCGCCCGGCGTATCCATCTGGCCGGCAAAGCGCTCGGCGTGGCTTTCCACCGCGTCTTCGATCATGACCTCGGGGTCGGCAGCCACGAAGATGTGGAAGCCACTTTCAGGCATGCTCAGGCCCAGATCGAGCGATCGGCGAGCCACCTTGGGCACGATGTCCCACAGGCTCGCGTCAACCGGCCGATCTGGAAGCTTTTCGGGATCCAGTCTGACCGTCAGCGCTTCGTCCGGTACCACAAAGCGCAGCCGCGTTCGCATGCTGGTGCTCGGTTCCGGCAGATGGAGGAGCTGCGGATCAATCGGTGGCTCGTCTTCCGTGGGCGGTGACGACTCCGCGCTTGCTGCTTCTGCATCCCCGACAACTGCTTCATCAGCTGCATCGCTACCGTCGGTGGTGGCGTGGGGGCTGGCCTCGGCTTGGTCTGTTGCACCATCCGTTGCGAGCTTGGCCGATTCCGGCTGAGCGTTGGGATCATTGGTGCTCGTGGATTGGGCAGATTGAGGTTGCATGGTCAAAAGAGGTTCTATGTTCTATCAGAGCAGGGCAGATTTCCATGCCCGATCCACCTACTCCGTCGAGAAATGGCCGGCAAAGCCACTGTGGGTGGGTGTACGTGTGTCGGCGCCAAGGTCGGTGGCTCCCCGCGCATTCCTGGCGAGAGACGCTCCACGGGCCCGCAAGCAGTGTATGCTGCCGAGCGTGCTGCTGGAGCTACATCCCGACCATCCCGAGCCACGCAAGATCGCGCGTGCCGTCGCTGCGCTCGAGGCGGGAGAGATCATTGCCTACCCGACCGACACGGTGTACGGGCTTGGCTGTGACCTTAGCAACAAGGCTGCCGTCGAGAAGCTGTATCAGCTCAAGCGGATGCCGAAGACCCAGCCACTGGCGCTGGTTTGCGTCGATCTGTCCGATATCTCGCGCTATGTTCTCGTCGACAATTGGGCATATCGGATGCTAAAGCGGCTGCTTCCCGGGCCCTACACCTTCATCTTGCCGGCGACGCGCGAAGTACCGAAGATCATCGCGCCCAAGCGGTCCCAAGTCGGCATCCGCGTGCCCGATCATGCGGTGCCTCGAGCGATTGCGCAGGCGCTTGGCAGGCCGCTCATTTCGACGACCGCTGCGCAGTTTGGCAGTGACCCGATCCAGTGGCCGGAAGAGATCGCCGAGGCGTTTCCGCAGCTGTCCTTGGTGCTAGACGGCGGACCGGGCGGTGTGGTTCCGACGACGGTGCTCGATCTGACGGTGCAGCCACCGCTGGTGGTGCGCGAAGGTGCGGGCCCAGTGGACTTTCTTTTGGACGAGTAAAGCGACATGGCAAAGAGCGTTCTCATCGTGAATCCGCAGGCGCGTGGGGGTTGGGCGGCAAAGAAGTGGCCGGTGCTGGAACCGATGCTGCGCGACGCGCTTGGGAATATCGAGGTGCAGTTTACCAAGCGGGCGGGCGACGGCACTCCGATGGCCAAAGCCGCAGTCCAGGCTGGCGCAGAGCTGGTCGTTGCGATGGGCGGCGACGGGACCGCGTCAGAGGTCGCATCGGGCCTGCTTTCGGCCTTTTCAGAAAGTACGCGGGGCGAGCCAAGCTGCGCGTTCGGTTACTTGCCCTGTGCGACGGGAGGTGATCTGCGTCGTATCCTCAAGACGCCGCCGGAACTTCGCGACGCGGCGCAGGCAATTGCGCAGGCCAAGGCTCGGCCCATCGACGCGGGTCGGATCGACTACATCGGCCACGACGGCAAGCCGCGCAGCGGATACTTCATCAACGTCGCGAGCTGCGGAATCTCGGGACTGGTCGATCACCTGGTCAATGAGGGAAGCAAGGCGCTCGGCGGCAAAGCGACGTTTTTTGTGGCATCGCTTCGGGCGACGTTCCGGTACAAAAATGCGCTCGTGAAGGTTCGTCTCGACGACCAACCGGCGTATGAGGAGCGCATCTACACGCTGGCGGTGTCCAACGGCGGTTACTTTGGCGGTGGCATGCACATTGCGCCCGAGGCGAAGATCGACGACGGCATCTTTGATGTGACCACGCTCGGTGACCTCTCGCTCGTCGAAGCGCTGCGGCTCGGCGGACTGATCTACAAGGGGGAACAGGGCAGGCTGTCGAAAGTCTCGTCGAAGAAAGCCCGGCGAGTCGTCATTGAGCCGGTTGACCCCGACGAAAAAGTCCTACTCGATGTCGACGGAGAAACGCCGGGTCGGCTGCCGGCCACGTTTACTTTGTTGCCGGGGGCGCTGCTGTATCGCGGGTAGCTGACTTGGGGACAATCACAATGCCGTGCGGACTGCGCGGAACCGGCAGCGGTCGTGTGCCGGCTTCGTAGCTCGTCAGAGAAAACTCAGCGATGCCCAAGATGGTCTCGGCCTTGATGTACAGAGGCAGCCGGTAGGCATCGTCGCTCAGCCAGATTTCGCCCAGCCATGGGCTCTGGCCGATGACTTCGTCGCGTTCGTTGATGCGCATGCCGCGTCCGTCAAGCCGAATGGCGCGCTTGGGTCCGGCTGCGGTCACAATCTGCTCGCGTCCGATGACTGTCAGATCGCCTCGATAGACGGCTGTGCCGCCTGTGACCACCACCGACAGTTTTTCTCCCTCGACGAGCTTGACGGCACGTAGCAAAAGCAGCACCGACATTGGATCGAGCAGCTCGCTTCGTAGCTCGCCCTTGGCGTGCCACTCACCGGTGGGCTTCTTGACCGTCATCTCGAAGCTCTTGCCGTTTACGACGAACGTCGCCTGGCGCGGTACCTTGCCGGTGTCCACCTGCTCAATTCGTTTTGGCAGCAGCGTCGCGGCATCGAGAAGCAAGTTGTAGTTCTGATGCCAACCAGTCAGGGCTTTGGCGACGCCTACCGCTTCACTTTCCCCGATCACGCGAACGATCGGGCCGGTTGGTGACGGCTGCGGCGGCGAAAGCGCCAACCGTGCGCGGCCTGCCTCGAGCGATCCGAGCAGCTTGACCGCAAAGGTAAACGCTTCTCCTCGTCGCGCAGGCTGGCTCTGGGCCGACGCAAGCCCGCCACTGCCGCTGACGGCGAGCGCGAACAAGACCGCAAGCCGTCGACCTCGGTCGACTGGTGCCACTGTACGTGTCGGCGCGAATGCCATGTGAGGACAACAGCTAACAGCAACATCGGCTGTCGGGCTACGAAATTCACCCAAATAGCGCATAAAGAACCAGCAGCAGCACCGACATCAGCAGTGCGCCGAGCAACGACAGATACATCGTCTTGGGGCGGGACGGACCCGGGCTTGCGTTCTCGATCCCAAAGACGGTCGGCTGTGGTGGGGCGTGAAACACCGTCGGAATGATCGCCACCAGCTTGGTCTTGGCATGGCGACGCATTTCGGCGGCAGCGTGGTGCGCTTCTTCTGGACGCAGCGTCGATGGATCATCGTCGATAGGGACGTTTATCCTGGTTCGCGGCTCGGCGCTTGCAACTGGGTCATCATGAAGCTGTGTTGGTGCCGTCGGGGCAGAAATCGCTACCACCAGTTTCGTCTTGGCATCGGCGGGTGGCTCGCTGGCGACGTGGGTCGGCGCGTGCGGTGGCAACAGCGCCGGTGGCTGCCCCGAATCTGAGACTTGGGTTTTGGCTTCAGGACTGCTTGTCGGAGTGAGCGATGGCGCAAGTCCGCTCGCATCCGCTGAAAATACGAGAGTCGTCGACGGGTCCTCGGCATCGGGTTCGGGCGAGATGCCTGCCATGGCCGCGAGACGCTTTTCCACCGACGCCATCGATGGGCGTGTGCTCGGCTGCTTGCGCAGCATTTGATCAACCAAAGAAGTCAGCCTGGACGAGACCTGCGGGGCACGCTGCTGCAGCGGCTGTGGCGGTTCGTAGACATGCTGGGCCATGACCTCGGCGGCGCCGGGTGAACCAAACGGCGGTGCACCAGCGAGCATCTGATACAAAATCACCCCGAGCGCATAGACATCGGCCCGATCATCGACGCCGCGAGCGCCGCGACACTGCTCCGGGGCCATGTAGGTCGGTGTGCCCATCAGCACTCCGGTGCGCGTCGGCATTCCGCCCGGCTGCCCCGTGCCCATCGCGAGCTTGGCAATTCCAAAGTCG
>CAYTGC010000129.1:0-13820 GCA_964437195.1 uncultured Myxococcales bacterium
CGGACCCGACGGAGACGGACGCGGTGTACCAGCGCCTGCTTCACTTTTTGGGGGTGGCGCCGTGGCCCGATGCCGACGTTCGTCACGCAGCGACTTCCTTTGCGCTTGCCGAACTGACACGTCGCGGTCCAGTTCAGACGCTTGTCATCGACGATACATCGTTTCCCAAGAAGGGCTCTGCTTCGGTGGGAGTGAAGCGGCAGTATTGTGGGGCGCTCGGAAAAGTGGCCAATTGTCAGGTCATCGTTTCGCTCACCGCAGCGACGGAATTTGCCCACATTCCTATCGATATGGAACCGTACCTCCCAAAGGAATGGACGGACTCCCAAGCCCTGCGGGAAAGCGCGCATATTCCGTCGGAGGTGACGTTCCAGACCAAACCAGACATTGCGCTTTCGCTCATCGAACGTGCACTGAAAAACGGAATTCCCCAAGCGGTTGTACTTGCGGACGGAGCTTATGGTACCGACGGAAAGTTCCGCGATGGTGTGCGCGAGCTCGGACTACACTATGCAGTGGGAATTCAGCTGGATACCAAAGTGCAGCTGATTCGAAATGAAGACGAATGCGTGTCTGTGAAGGATCTTCTTGCGCGAGTGGGAGCGCGTCCTTTCCGTCGCTACACATGGCGAGAAGGGTCCAAGAAAGCACTGCACGCGCGGTTTGCATTCTTTCCGGTACGCATTCCCAAATCGAAACATCAGGAATCGCTGTGGCTGATGATTGAGCGACGGGACGAAGCGGTGGAAAAGGACCGAGCGTACCTCTGTAGTCTGCCGCAGAATACGCCACGGAAGCGGCTCATCTACATCCTCAAGGAGCGCTGGTGTACCGAGGCTGCGTACCAAGAATCAAAAGGGCAACTCGGGATGGATCAGTATCAAGGGAGACTGTACACGGGACTGCAACATCACCTCAGTTCGGTGATCTGCACGTATGCGTTTATCGTCGCAGAACGAGAGCGCCAAGAGCGAAATGGGAATCCAGGAAAAGGAGTGATGGTGCGCACGGCGGAGATACCGCAGCGGCACAGTCCGACCTCCATCGCGACGCTGCGCAAACGAATCGCGAACGCCGTAACGCCCTGGTTTCTCGCTGCATTTCCCGCCCGTCCTCGTCGCCAGACCACTCAGACACAGACAGATGAGGCTCCAGTCTTAGCGAACTGAACTGGTGGATGACGCAGTAGTGCTAGACGAGGACCTCCGTGCTTCGAGATCATCTGAGGGCCTTCTTCGTGTACTTCTCGAATGCCTCACGCAGGAGATCGGCAACCTGTCGATCCCTCTGTCTGCTCCGACGGAACCAATTGCTTGTCTCTCGGGAGCAGCCCGTGGCATTCCCCATTTCCACACCCTTTCCCCACCATTCCTAACCCTGCGTAACTCCGACGGTTTTGGACTCAGTACAATCCCGGTGCAGGATGCCGCGGCGGTGGAGGTAGCTGAGCGCATGTAGCAGTTGCAAAAGCAGATCGATGCGTGCAGAGAGCGTCAAAGTGAGCGCAAAGGGAATCAGTGGCTTGGCGTTCGAGAGCAGCTCCATCGTAAAGAAGGGCTGTAGCTGATCGTCAAAACCGTAGTCGAGAACGCTGATGATGTTGGGATGTCGCAGTGTGCTTAGGACGCGGAATTCCTGTTCCAGGCACCTTGTGAAGAGTCGAACTTCTGCTTCCGAAAGGAACGATGTGCGTGGTCCTTCCTGCGGCACCACGTTTCGCGTTAGCACTCGCTTGAGCGCGATGGTCCTGCCGGTCAGTCGATCTGTCGCGCGGTACACCTGACCCATGCCTCCCTGACCGATGAGAGACTGGAGGAGGTATCGGCGGCCGATGTCCACAGGAGGTGGCTCATTCGACGGATCTGCATCCTCAGGGAGCAGAGAAAGGAGTGCTCCGTCCCGCTGCTGGACTAAGGAGTGTCCGCGAAGAATGTTGGCGACGGCGCGAAAGCAGCTTGGACAGCGGTCCACATGTCCTTCGAACCGCTCCGCCAGGCGTGAGTCCAGGGCATCATCCACCATCAGAATCAGCTCTGTATCCGTCAAGCAGCGCACGGCTATCAGACCTCGGGCTCAGGCGTGCTGGGCAACAGTCTGCTGAGGCCCAACTCAAGTCGGCTGCGAATGTACCCGAGCAGTCGGGGCATGCTGTGTTCGCCGAGCGGAATCTGCGCCACGAAACGAGAACGGGTCTCGCGGGAGAGTCTGCACTGGACGCGCAAGATCCAGCGCGCGGCCGTGGCGCGGTGAACTCCATAAATCTCGGCCAATCGATCGATGCTGAGCTGTTCCACAAAGTGATAGCGAAGCAAGTTCCGTTCGCGGCTTGACAGTGCGGCCAGGCCCGCGCGGAGCGCCGACTCGAAGACAGACTTGTAGCTATGGATCAGGTGATCGAGCTCTGGATCGATCGCGGGCATCTGGCGCTCCAGGGCCTCGATGCCGTTGTCCTCGGAGTGAAGTTCGTTCCTCATTCGCGCGGCCTGTCGCTCGGCACTCCGCACCGCGGCAATGAACAGCCAGCCACCCAGGGTTCCTCGTCCGCAGTAGGCCCGTCCCGAAAACGCCGGACCACTCATCTCAACCAATCGACAGCGCAGGTCTTGCAAGATCTCGGAGCCGATGGATGTAGGGATTTGCATGCGATCCAGCCGCCTGGCGATCGGTGCGAAGTACTCGGCTTCCACCCGTTTGTGTGCGGCCTCGCTGCCCAGTCCGTAGGCACAAGCGAGGTACAGATCCGCGATGTGCAGCCTATCGAGTGGCGCGGAATCGAGCGGACCGGCCGACAAAGCGCGATCCAGAAACGGCTGGAACTGCTCCCAGGACAAGACGACGTCGGGGTGACTGGCTCGCGCTCTTTCAAAGAGCGAGTCCATGACGTCCTTCGGTAGCGCCCGACCCCCTTCGTCGAAAATGGACATCCGCACACATTGTACTCGCGTGCGCTGAAAAAATTAAGGTCGTTTCGCTGCGACTTTTCAGACCGACCCGTACAGAAGGAGTAACGACCTGAGAACCGAGGGCGCCGAGTCGAATCGGACTGCTGCCGGGCGGAGGACCATCGACACTTTGTCGGCAGTGTACGTGTCGCTACTCGGGTGCAGATGACAAGGGGATTGAAGATGGCAAGTGTGCGTACGGTGCTGATGTTTCAGGGGAAAGACAGCGTTGTGGATCTGGACAAAAAGTATGACCACTGGCTGGCGAAGGATCTCACCCTCGAAGCGTGGGTGTATGTATCCGCTGATCAGAAGCTGGCTGGAATCATCTCCAGAGTCTTTGATTCCAAAGACAAGCAGAGTGGGTACGGACTGCTCCTGAGCGGCAACCACGGAGTCCTCTTTAGCCTCAAGACCGCGACTTCCGGTCTGTATTCGCTCGACAGCGGCCCCAATACGCTGCCCTTAAACGAATGGCATCACATCGCGGCCACCTACGACGGCAGCCAGATGGTGCTTTACATCGACGGAGAGAAGAAAGCGTCGCACCCGCTTGTGGCGTCCAGCCTCGACTACGATCCAGACAACAACCTGCGCATCGGAATGTACAAGGACGACGATGAGCAGTACTCGTTTTCGGGCAAGCTCGCCGACATTCGGCTGTGGAAAGTCGCGCGCAGCCAAGACGCCATCCGCAGGGACATGCGTCTGTTTTTGACCGGGCAAGAGACTGGCCTCGTCGGGTTCTGGCCACTCCACGAGGGAGAGGACATCATCGCCTACGATCAGAGCCCGAGCATCTGCCACGGCGTCCTGCGTGGCGCGACGTGGGAACCCAGTGTGGTTCCGTTTGGTGTTCCGCCCACTGGGGCAGGGTCCACCCAGCAGGAGCCCACGGCCCAGAGCAACGAGCACCTGACCAAGATCTATGGGGAGCGAAAGTACCTGCACACCACGATGGCCCGTCACAACGGCACGGTCGTGGCATTCGCGATGGACGACCAGCGGCGCATCTTCTACGCGGTGCTGGCACTCGACGAGTCAGACCCAAGCAAGGGATCGCTCGATGTCAACGCTTGGCCGGAAGAGCCTCGGCTGCTCGCCTTCTCGAATGAAATCGGGGAGATCGGCTTTGCGGTCGCCGGTTCGACGCGGATGCCGACGGTCAAGCTTGGCAGTCGGGTAGAGAGCAAGAACCCCGACGAACTGGACGACGATGAGATCGATCCGTTTCTGTCCACGACGGCGCGCTTGACGGCGCTCGCACCGTTTCAGGTCTTTTCTGATGGAAAACACCTGTTTCTGTTTCGACAGTCGATTTCTGCCCAGCACGCCGATGCGGTGTTCAAGCGAAAGGATGGTGGCTGCTCGGGGGATGCGTCGCGGACCGACTTCGTGCTGGCTGCTGGGGAACGAGTGCCGATTGCCTCGGCCACGCTGCTCTGCGACCGCTTCGTGCTGGCCGGTGGTGCGCTCAAGACATCGATGGAGGTTCGGTTTCGCCGGAGCCGTCACAAGACGATGCCCAGCGGCGACAAAGACACGCTTGGCACCGAGGACATGAATGGCAAGACCTTCTACGAACCGACGCAGGAGCTGTCGTCTGTCAGGAACCTGTCGGAAGGTCGCTTTGCGGTGGTACTTCTGCCGACGCAGATCCGGGATCTCCAGCGCTGGCAGTTCTTTGCCTTTAACCCAAAGACCGATCGCATCGATTGTCTAAACGTCGAGCAGGCCGACGACGGGCTGTTCAACCTCGCGGGCTCGCAGCTGTACACCAGCCCCGATCCGAAGTACCGCGATGCTGTCCTTGAGAGAACCCCGGGGAAGTGTCCCTTCACGGGGGCCGATCTGGTGCCGCTGCTCGTGCCATCGGACTATGCCGAAACCGCGCTACAGCTCGATGGCAAAGATGACTTCGTCGAGATCACGTCAGGCAGCGCCGCACTCGGGTTTCCCGCGAAGTCCTACACCATCGAGGCGTGGATAAAGCCCACTGCGCTCGGCCGAGCGATGGGCCTTGTCAGCAAGATGAGCGCCCCGCAGACCGGTGGCTATCAGCTTGGCATCCTTGCCGACGGAAGACTTCGCCACAGCCACGGCGTTTCGGCCAGCGAGCTTACATCGTCGCGCGCACTTCGAGCCGGAGACTATCAGCATGTTGCCGTGACTTATGACGGCACGGTCGTTCGCTTTTTCATCGACGGGGAGCCCGCCGGTTCCGCCGAAGCGGCCTATTCGCCCGACGCGGCTACGTCGCTGCTTCTCGGTTCAAGTCGAGGGTCTTCACTGCCGCTCGACGCATTCGCGGGCACCCTCGATGAAGTGCGGATTTGGGATCGAGCGCGCCGTGAGGACGAGCTGGGTCGCGACAAGAGCTACCGACTGGTGGGCAATGAGCCAGGGCTCGTTGCTTACTATCGCTTCGACGAAGGGGATGGCCGTAGGCTCTACGATCAAACCGACAGCGCCCTACACGGAGAGATCCATGGAGGGGCTTGCTGGGTGACATCCGACGCTCCGATCGGGGACCGACCTGCGATCCGGCGTGACAGCTTTCATCTGCTCGGGCGCACCGTCGAAAAAGGGCCGTCGGCGACGCTCTACTACCAGCAGGAAGATGCGACCACGGGCTATGGCGGCGACCCCAAGCCCATGAAGCGGCAGGCTCGGGTCATGCTGGCCTGCTCGACGAGCGGCCCGGGTCCAGATGGCGCAGTGACGGACAAGCAGCACATCGCGGTGATCGATGTCAGCATCGGACGCGATGGCAAGCTGGCGCAGGTGCCCGATGAGCTGGCCCTGCCAATGCTCGTCGTCCCGATGGCTGGGGCCACCAAGGAGCAGATCCAGACCGCCGAAGCCGAATACAAAGCGGCCAAGGAGCGCGCAGATGTTGCCTCCGCGGAGCTGCTCAGCAAGCCTGGCGTTCCATCGGTGATGGCTGCGCACAACGCGGCGCAAAAGGCGTACAAGGACACGCAGGCGCGGCTCTCTGCGCTGACCAAGGGGCAGCTCGGAGAGGAGTTCACGCTGCCCATGCCGACCTTGCATGTGGACCGCTTGGGCTTGCCGGTGTCTGGTGCGCTGCTCGGCTTTGCCTGGTCCGATGCCGCGCCGCAGCTCTTCGACAGCGTCATGGGTCAGGTCTGCTTGTACTTCCGAGGCCAGGAGCGCGGGCAGTTCTATGCGGCCTACTATTGTCCCTCGGTCGCGCGTGATGTTCTGCACCTGGGCAGCGACGACCATGGGTTGGTCTTGTTTGCTGCCAGCGCCGGTGTCGACCTGGGCGATGCGCAGATTGTGATCAGCGACGGCCCCACTGCGAGCACCTGCACGCTGACGGTGAAGCTGCCGGGGGCCACCGAGACCTGGAAGGGGGTGCCGCGTGCCGCTCGACGCCTGGCCGAGGTGCTCTGCGGCCAGGCTGCTTCATCGCAGTTCTTTGGCACGGTCGCTGCCATGAGCGGTACGACGCTGACGCTCCAAAAAGCGGGTGCCAAGGCCCTGCCAGCGGGCAGCGTCCTGCGAATCGGCAGCGAGGTGGTGAAGACGGCAGCCAGCGTCGGACGCAATGCGACGGTGATCCCGCTGCTGGCCGCTCCGACGAAGGCACAGACCCCCGGCCAGAGCGTCCACTTTCTCTCGTATGACTATGACCAGGCGACGAGCAGCCGTCCCGGCGTCCGGCTCGATGGCGGCTCGCTGTCGTTTCGTCCCGTGCCGACCCTCGACGAGACGCCGCTGCAAAACGGCGAGGCTCGACGCATCAAGAGCGCCGAGTTTCCCCACTGGCACGGCGATGCCCCAGGCCGAGCGCTGTACTTCGACGGCAAAAGCACCTGCTTGACCTTCGCTGGCACCGATCTCTCGCCGCTGGTGTCGGACCGCGATCTGACCATGGAAGCCTGGATTCGCCCCGAGGTCTTCGACGGCGATACGGCGCGGGTTCTTTCGTGCATCACGCCGCTTGCCGAGGACGCGGCACTCACGAACAAAGCGTTTGGCGCCTTTGCTTTTGATGGCAATGGCGGATTCGACTGTGGCAGTGAACTCACGCTCAGACGCGGCGCTTTCACGATTGAGCTCTGGGTGCGTCGCACCAATCGCAGCCGCAACGACGAAGCTCTCCTCAGTCTCGACAACGACTGCGTGAAAGTGCACTGGTACGGAAACAGATTCGCGTGTAGCGATTTGAGCAGAAATTCATTTAGTGTCCTGGACAGCGGATGGAGCCCGGATGCGCTGTGGCATCACTTCGCAATTACACAGTGTCTAGAGACATTTGAAACCATCCTCTATCGCGATGGCAATGAGGTATGTCGTCAGCGCGCGTCTGTCCTCTACGATACCAAGGGACCTCTTTTGCTCGGCATGTTTCGTCCACGCCCGGTCGTGAATTCGGCTTCGGAAATGGACGAGATCCGCATCTGGAACCAGGTGAGAAGCCAAAGCGATATCAAGCGCATGATGCAGCAGCGCGCCACCGGCAAGGAGCCGGGCCTTCTGCGCTGTTTCTCCTTTGCGGATCAAGTGGCGTTCGATCGCTCTCCGACCGCGAGCCATGGAAATCCAGAGCGGATCACCTGGAATGTCGTGCAGTCGCCCTTGCCGCCATTTGTGCCTTCGCTTGCGGAGGAGCGCTACATGCTCGGGCTCCAGAAAGCCAACGGGCAGACGGCGTTTACCTTCCAAGACGATTGGTCGATAGGAATCACAAACGGCGTTCGGCTGGTCAACACTGATTTCACGATTGAGTGCTGGGTAAGCCGCTCGCGGTGGTCAGTCAGTCGAAATGAGGCCATATTAAATTATGGCAATCAAAACGGCAATGTAGATATTGATAGGATCGAGTTGGGTTTCAATCCGAACGATACCTTCGGATTCCTCTTGACTGGATCCAATTTACCGCCTCTTGCGACGCCGGGTACCTATCGAGACAAGGCGTGGCATCACTTTGCATGCACATATGACATCCAAACCCACCAACACGTCATCTATTGCGATGGCGTCGAGGTGGCCCGGATGACCCAGCAGCGAAACTCAAACAACTTCGCCTGCAAGGGCGTTGCGACCATCGGCGCGTATGCCAGCAACTACATTCTGTCCCAGCTTCGGATCGACGAAGTGCGGGTCTGGAGTCGGAAGCGCAGCCTGCGCGAGATCCGGGCCGACATGTACACCGCACTGAGTGGCCGCGAGCCTGGACTGGTTGGTTTGTGGGGCTGCTCAGACGGAAAATCAATCGATCGTTCCCCAAACGGCAATCACGGCACGATGGTGAATTCGCGTGGCAACACCGGACCGATGATTCGCTCCGAGTCACCCGTCCATCCCGGCTACCGCGTTGTCGTTGGTGTCAACGGGGAGCATGTTCGCAGCCTCGACACCCGATGGTTCGGAAGCTGGAGTCATGTCGCGTTTGCCTTCCAGCAGCAGTGGGGCGTGCGGCTCCAAGGCGCGGCCTACTTAGAAGTCGGCAACGACGACAGTCTGAACATCTCCGACGATCTCACCATCGAGGCATCCCTACAGCTGGGTCAGACGGGCATCCTGCAACCCATCGTGTGCAAGGGCGGCTTCTCCGACGGCAAGGGCAAGAGCGTACCCTACGGATTCTTTGTGTTCGAAGACGGTCGGCTTGGGTTTTCCTTCGAGTCCGCGAGCGGCAGCAAGAAGACCTTTGCTTCCTCGGCGAAGATTGCGTCGGGCAGCTTCTGCCGCGTGGCGGTGATGCGCAAAGGTGGGACCGACTCGCAGGAAACCAAAGCGCAGCGCAAGGTCGGCGACCAGACCTTTGATGTCGTCGAGAAAGTGCAAGTGAACAAGTGGGACGAGATCAGCTTCTACATAAACGGCAGCCCGGCGGGTAGCGGTCGATATTACGACGACCGCGCGGCTGGACACGACGGTCCGCTTCTGATTGGGAAGTGGAGCGAGGGCAGCCGGACGTCGACCATGCAGGGCGCGCTGTCCGAGGTGCGGCTGTGGCGAGGCGCGCGCGACGTTGCTCAGATCGGCAAGCCGATCGGCGACAGCGACAACAACTTGGTCGCGAGGTGGCGCTTCCCGGAAAACCACGGCACGACCACGCAGGACGACGGCGAGCGCTATCCGGCTCGTCTTCGTGGCGGGGTGAAGTGGATCAAGACGCCGGACCCGCAGGGCAGTCCGGCGTGGCTCTACCTCGACGGACGTGGCGTTCCCTTCGAGCGACTGACCACAAGCGAAGCCGCGGGTTTGGCTGGTTCTGCACCTGGGTTTTCGGTGGGCGCACTTGTGCAGGGCAGCGCGGCGGCGCCACAGCCTGCCGCTCTGTTCCACGGCGACATCGAGGAAGTCCGAGTCTGGAAGACCGCGCGCGCAGAAGAGCAGATTCTCGACAACCTGTTCACGCGGCTCAAGGGCGAGCAGGCGGATCTCATTGCGTACTACTCATTCGACGGAGACTCGACCAGCCCGGACAGCACGGAGGTACGCGACAACGGGCTTCGCGCCAACCACCTCAAGATCTGCACCTCGGATCTCCGGTCGGCAATCGTACGCAGCTCGGCGCCCATCTCGAATGACACGGCCCAGGTCCGATCGGCCCTCGCGGGGATCAAGACGGCGTTCCATGACAGGGTGACGGCGACCCCGGCGGTGGCCGAATACGGGGACGTGCAGCGCATTCCGGGCGGCGGGATGCGCGGTGCAATGAAGCGCTGCTACAGCTATCTCAAAGACGGCACCTGGCACCTGATCACTGGCTACAAGGTCGGAAATCTCGTCACCGAATGGGTGGGCCAGGCTCAGTTTGCGCCGCAGATCATGGGCTATATCGAAGGGGCTCCGCCTGTGCCGTCCGAGAACTTCACCGTCGGTGCCATTGTCCCCGGCAACGAGTTCCCCGGCGATCGCAGCAAGGTCGAGTTTGTGCAGGCTGACCGCGTCTCGACGGTGGTCGGCAGCTCGTCCGAGACGACCATGACCGGTTCCTTCAGCGCCGAGCTAAAGACGCAGGCAAAGGCCGACACACTGCTCATCACCGCTCCGCTGGGGATCGGTGTGGCCAAGCCGCTGGTGGAGGGAGGCGTCCACGCCGGCTTCAAGTTCGAGACGGAGCTATCGGGTGGCTGGTCGAGCGAACACACCATCGGCAGCACGATCAGCACCTCGCGGAATCTGGCTGTGACGATGGGCGGATTTTGGGAAGACCCGCAGCACCCGCAAGCGGCGTCGATGGGTCGGCGCTATGTTCCAGACAACCTCGGCTTTGCCCTGGTGCAGTCCGATACCGCGGACGTGTACGCGATGCGGCTTGAACACAATCGCGTCCTGGTTGGCTATCGAATGGTCCCGAACCCGGACATTCCGCGCGACTGGAACATCATTCCGTTCCCGCTGAACCCTCGCTACACCAAGCAGGGGACGCTCGATGGCTGCATCGGATTTAACGAATCGGGCAAGATCTGCGACGTCGACTATCCGATGGCCAAGGACTACGGCGAGTACAGCTACTTCAAGCCGCGCGAAGCCTATAGCATCAAGCGCCGAATCCTGCGCGAGCAGCAGCAGGAACTGGCTTACTACGGCCAATTCTCGACGGCAAGTCTGACGCCCGGGGCCATCTCTTCGGTGTCAGACAAAGCTTCTGCAATGCTGTCAGACTACGTGGGGGACTTGCCTGCGGAAGCGGCGTCTGGTCCGAATCCGAAAGCGAGCCAGAGCTTCGCCAAACGCAACCTGTGCAACACCTATGTGTGGACAGCAGGAGGGGGATTCTTCGAGGAATCTACCGAAACGGCGGACACGGTAACAGAGTCACAGAGCGGCAACTTCTCCTACAACATCAAGGGCACGCTCAATGTCGGCTTTGACTTCACTGTCTTCGGTTTCGGACTCGCTGCAGAGATCGATGCATCGTTCGGTGGGGGACAGAGCCGGACCCGAACCAAGAGCCGCGAAGCCGAGCGCGCCTTCAGCCTCTCTGTCACCTGCAATACACCGGGAGACTTGCAGCAGTACGAGTTCGACAGCGACAAACAGATCTTCGACAGCAAGGGCAACCCGGTGACCGTTCCCGGCAAGGTCGATGCATACCGCTTCCTGAGCTTCTATCTGGAGCCCGACAGGAGCCACTTCCAGGACTTCTATCGCAAGGTTGTGGACCCCATTTGGATCGAACAGTCCGACTCACCGAATGCGAGCGCGCTGCGCCAGGCGCGGCAAGACAGCAAAGAACCCCCTTGCTGGCGTGTGCTGCATCGCGTGACCTTTGTGAGTCGTGTGCTCCCACCGATACCGCCGCCCAGTGCTCCGCCACTTGAGCAAGCGATGCACCTGGAGGACATCCAGAGCAACTACGAGCTGATTCAGTGCCTTGAGCCCTACGTCAAACCGCACCTCGGCAGCCAATCAGCGCTTGCGGCCGCCACGCGCGACGCGCTGCAGGACCATCTGCCCGAGCTTGTGCCGCACGCTGATCAAGTGATCCAGTACCTCATCGGTTACTACGGGGTGAGTGAGCATTCGTAACACCCGTCACGGAGCAGTGAAGGGAACGGCACGCTTTTCTCGACGAGGGGAACCCACGGTGTTTCCCCAATTTGGGTTTCCTGCGCAGTGCACGGGTCGTGTACCCACGCTCCCCCCTACGCAGGGGCCCTGGACCATGAAATGACGAAGGAGGAACTTGCGATGACTACGTCCATATCTGGCATTGTGAATCGGTATCGGCCCGTCGCTTCCATTTCGGGGGCGTTCATCATGCTCGGGGGCGCAGACAATCCGTTTCGGCCATCTGATCGCGCGCTGGTCATTCAGATGACCGGGGCCGAGATCGATGAGTCGAACACCCAGAGCTTCGGTGCGATCAGGAACTTGGGCAGTACCGGTTGTTATGAGTGGGTGACAGTCAGCGAGATCGATGGCGCGCGCATCAAGATCGATCGACAGCTTCCCACCAGTTTCGATCCAGAAAATGGCCGGGTCCAGATCGTGCTCGTCTCGGCGCACAAGGGGGATGTCGTCATCAGCGACAAAATCGAGGCTGCGGACTGGGACGGAACGATCGGCGGTGTCATCGCCATCGAAACCGATGGTGCGATCGATCTCTTGGGGGACCTGGACGCCAGCGCGCAGGGATTCCGCGGAGGCAAGCCGTCCGCAAATGGGTACATTTTCTCGCGTCTTGACTACGTCTGCGCTGCGGACAACGAGGCCGGTCAGAAGGGGGAGGGAATCGCGAACCTCGACGACAAGCTGCGCCCCGGTCGTGGCGCGGCAGCCAATGGCGGTGGTGGCGGCAACGCGCACAACGCCGGTGGTGGTGGTGGCGGTGGTGGTGGCGCGGGTGGGGGGGGCGGGTACCAGTACACCGACTCTACCCCGAACTACAACGGTGGCATCGGGGGCCTGGCCTTGGGGAAGGAGGACCGGGCGTTCTTGGGTGGCGGCGGCGGTGGTGGCCACCAGAATGATGGCGTGGCGGAGCCCGGCGCGGCTGGTGGCGGCATCATCTTCGTGACCGCCGCCGAGGTCCGGGGCTCTGCGGGACGTGCGATCCGCGCCAACGGCGGAACCCCATCTTCCTCACGGTGGGACGGCGCAGGCGGCGGCGGTGGCGGTGGCACCATCGTGCTGCGCGCCAAGGTGGTCAGCGGCGGTTTCGGTTTGGAGGCACGGGGCGGAAATGGCGGCGCGGCGTACGGTGGACACGGTCCAGGTGGCGGAGGCGGTGGTGGTGTGATCCGCTGCAGCCTCACGCTGCCGGGTACGATATCCACTTCGGTGGCGCGCGGTCTGTGTGGGAACTCGGGCACCGGATACATCCAGGGGGCCGAGGAGGGCAAGGACGGCCTCGTCGGTGCGCTGCCCGACGTGACGGTCACCACGCCTGAACCATCCACAGGCGAGGGGACAGCAGCAGGTGAATCGCACGAGAAGCGGATCGCCGCGTTGGAAGAGTCGGTCAAGAAGTGCTGTGGGGAGTGCCAGGACAAGCTTGCGGCGCTGAGCAAAGAAAACACCGACCTGGCAGAGCGTCTGGCGGCGATCGTGAACCTGGCCAACTCTACCGAGACGCGACTCGTGGAGGCGCTCAATCGACTGGAGCGGTTTGGTGACCAGCTTGCCGTTCATGAGGTCAAGACCGAGCAGGAACATGAGGAGCTGAAGAGTCGGCTGAGCGCACATGAAGCAGCGTGCGGTTCTTGCGAGGAAAGGCAGGCGGCACAGAACGCGACGATTGCTGCACTCGAACAGAGAATCACCGACCTGGAGCGACAGAGCCAGATCAAACGGCCAGACGACCTGACCAAGATCGTGGGCATCGGTCCAGAGATCTCCAAGCTTCTTGCCAAGGCCGGAATCCAGTCGTTCGCCCAGTTGGCAGCGACGGAAGTGTCCCGCATCAAGCGCCTGCTGGCCGCTGGTGAGCGTTTCGCGCTGGCCGATCCTTCGAGCTGGCCGGAGCAGGCCAAGTACGCTGCTGAAGAGCGCTGGAATGAACTGAAGGATCTTCAAAGCAAGCTGCGGACTGGCCGCGCCATCTGATTCGAGTTCCCAGAGCCGGTATCTGCGCGCGCTGCCTTGCAATAAGAGTCATTTAAAACGACTCTTATTTGCCGCGGACACTCTATCCACAGCGATCCTCATCCTTCTCGCCTCTCACGCTCATGTCGACCGCCCGGAAGTCGGGGTCGGAATCGTCCAGCGACAGGGCTTGACGTTGATGTCCCCAAACTTGCGACTCTGATGTAACGTGGGGTGGGTGGACGTTGCGGTTGGTACATGAGTAGCAGGGACCTGCCCAAGCAGGTCTGGACCCCCCCTTTTCACGATAGGAGTCGGCCATGCAGCGTGCGGATCGCGAAGGACAGGACGGACAGACGGCAG
>CAYTGC010000130.1:0-13742 GCA_964437195.1 uncultured Myxococcales bacterium
TAAGGGCACCCAAACTACCCGCTAACGCGCGGGCGTGCAATCCCAGTGTGGATAGGTAGTGACGTCGCTTGATAAGATGTCACGGGCGGCAGAGTCGTTCATACAGCGCTTCGTAGCGGCGGACGATGGGCGCGGCTCGCCAGTTCAGAAGGACCGCCTGTCGCGCATTTTCGGACAGCCGGTGATGCAGGCTGTCATCGAGCAAGATCCGCAGCACTTTGTCGGTCATGTCGGCGACATCACCCACCGGACAGAGAAATCCGGTCTCTCCTTCCGCGATCACTTCGACAAGACCCCCGGATCTCGACGCCACGACGGGCACACCGCAGCCCAGTGCTTCGAGCGCAGACAGGCCAAATCCCTCCAGCGTGCTGGGCAGCAGGAACACATCGCTGTGCTGTAGCAAGGTCACAAAGTCGTGCTGCACGCCCCAAAAACGCACGGCCCTTGTGAGTCCCATCGAATCAGACAGGGCCTGGAGGCGCTGCTTTTCGGGGCCGTCCCCAACCAGCATCAGCACGCAGCGCAGGGAATCTGGAAGTCTGTCCTGCAAGCTGCGGAGCATCGCCAAGATGTCGTCGATCCGCTTGACCGGACGAAAGTTCGAGCTGTGGAGCAGCAGCTTGATCCGTCGGGAGTCGGTTTCTGGGATGTCCTCTCCAAGCCATGCAGAGAGCAGCGTGTGCCGCGACGCCGTTTGTTGGGAGGGAGAGAGAGGACAGAAGGAATCGGTGTCCACGAAGTTGGGAATCACGGCGATCGGCTGGGCGCGTGAAATCCCAAGCTGGGAATATGCTGCTTCCCGAAGGTAGGCAGAAGGTGTCGTCAGTCCGTCGCTGTGACCCAAGACAAAGCGATGGATGAGAACCAGCGCCGGATCACTTCCTACCAGGGTCACATCGGTTCCGTGTAGCGTGGTCACGATCTTGGGAGGCGTCCGTCCTTGGTCACGCAGAAACTGCGCGGCAAGATACGCAGCACCAAGGTGCGGAATGGCGTAGTGCAGGTGCCAGACATCAAACGGAATCCGCAGCGAAAGCTCCGCGAGCTGGCTTGCCAGCGATAGCGCGTAAGCCCCAAGATGTGGCAGTGGATAATCAGGAACCGCGATCCGATGTATCTGCAGGGTTGTGTCTGATTCCGCAAGCCAGCCCGGTCGGTCATAGCTTAGCAAGTGGACCTGGTGACCCAGCCGCGACAGTCCCAAGCCGAGGTCGGTGGCGATCTTTCCACTTCCGCCAACGCTGGGGAAACAGACAAGTGCGATGCGAAGCGGCCTGTCCATGGCTGTCATCTAGAGCGGAATGTCCTTCATCGCTTGATCAGTGGAGAACACCGAGTCCGTAGTGAGGCAAGAAAACAGCTTCTGTTTCCATTTCACAAGGCCATCACGCGCGAGAAAGTACGGCAGCGAAAAGACACGCTCTTGCGGTGTGGATGAAGGAAACAGAATGCTCTGGATGCGGTCAATTCTTTCGAGAGAAACGGCTTCCCGTTCTTGAAGACGCTGTGCATAGCGCGTGCTGATCTTCTGTGCGGTCTTTTCCATCGTTCGCCGCGCTCTGTCCACGCTATGTCGCAGCGCCGGATCGATCGCTTCAATCTTCGCGAGCGGTGAAAGCAGCTCGGCAAGGAGTCGGTCGGACAGCATCTTTGGCGTCGGAGGATTGTCTGCGTCAGGCGAGTCTGCCGCATGTAGCTGGAGCAGCTTGTGCAGGACCGTCTCTCTTGGAGATTCGAGATCACTCGCAGAAAGTCGTAGCTTCGCCAGCGTGTTCCGGGTGGACTCATCGGTCAGCCGGAATCGCGCCCGTGGCATGATGATCGGCTGCGGAATCCCAAACAGATCGTACAGCGGCAGGACCTGCGCAAAGTAGCTGAGTTCTGCCGGACCACCAACGTACGCAACGGTGGGAAGGATAGCGTCTTGGACGAGGGGTCGCAGCAGCGCCGACGTACCAAAACACCGTGGATTGGTGTGAAGCTGCGCGAGCAGATCGGTCTGGGAAAACTGACGATAGCTGCCGCTTGGATCGATCCGAGGAATCGTCCAGAATAGGTCGGTCTGTGCACGACGCGGACCTTGTGGGAATTCCGGTTGGAGCTGCTCGAGTCGGTAGCGCGATCCACGTTCACCATCGGGATAGTAAAACAAAAGGGACGCCGATGGTCGCATGGGAATCTGGCTTGCAAACCCGCGGTCGCGAAGCGCACGCTCTCTGTTTTGTAGCGCTTCCATGATGTCATGATGTTGGGTCAGGGTCTTTTCGTAGAGCGGCGCAGCGAGTCTTGAAACGGTCTGCTCGCCTTCCTTCCGTGGGTCGAGAAACAGCAGTCCCTCGGCTGAAAAGATCTCCGCCAGAAGTCCTGAAAAAGCCTGCGCCAGCGTGTTTCCCTGCACATAGTGACGCCGCAGCAGCGACAGACACTCCTCCGCATAAGGGAGTGGGCGCAGATGGTCCCAAAGCTCCGAAAGGAGCACCTCTATCTCGGCTCCCAACCGGCGGTAGGCAACCGAGCTTCTTGTCTCGTTCGGGTCGGAAGCGGACAGCGAAAGCCGAAGTGGCGGCTGTCCTGGCTGTGGACCCGGGATCGAACAGGAGCGGATTTCCTCGTAGTCATGATCTTCGGTCTGCAGCCAGAATAGCGGGACCACGGGCGTTCCGGTCTGATCGGAAAGTGCCTGCGCAGAAGCGACCGCCGTTGCGGCTTTGTACACCGTGTAGAGTGGACCAAGGAAGAGTCCGATCTGTTGACCCGTCACAACGACACCAATCGGCTGACGGGGGGACTCGCAGAGCAGGGAAAGATTGCGACTTCGCCGCTCACTGGGACAGAGCGCCGCGTGTTGGCGCATCAGCAGGTCGGCCAGGGCTGGATCAATCGGTCGCCGGGAGCGCGTATCGACCACCTTGCGTCGAGAAATCGGATCCCGAAAGTCCACGCCAACAAAGCCGAGCGCGCGCGGATCTCCTGTAAGGTACGCCGTGCCAAACGAAGCAAGCATGTTGCAAGCAATCTACCCAAGCTTCGCGGCCGCGTATACTGGCCCGCGTTTTTTTCGCTGCGGAGGCTCCTGTTTCATCATGTGGAATCAATGTCGTCGTCTGTCATCGCTGTGGAGATCGGTGCTTGGCACGACGTTTTCTCTCGGTGTACTTCTTTGCCAAATGGCAGCCTTCGCTCACAACGTGCCCAAACAGCCAAGCGGTGCCGAGCTTCTGCGCGCGATCGAAAGGCTGGCCGTCGTCGGGAACGTCCTCTATGTCGCCGCGCATCCTGATGATGAAAACACACGGCTGCTCGCGTACCTGAGCGGTGAGCAGCAAGTCCGTACGGCCTATCTATCGCTCACGCGGGGGGATGGCGGACAGAACCTGATCGGGCCCGAGCAAGGGCCTCTGCTTGGCCTGATTCGCACCCAGGAACTTCTTGCCGCTCGACGAGTGGATGGCGCAGAGCAGTTCTTTACGCGGGCACGCGACTTTGGTTACTCGAAGACCCCGACCGAAACGCTGGCGATCTGGAATCGTGAAGCGGTCCTCAAAGATACCGTGTGGGTGATTCGCCAGTTCCGACCCGATGTCATCATCACGCGCTTTCCGACCCAAGGACTTGATACCCACGGACATCACACTGCGTCGGCGATTTTGGCAGAAGAGGCCTTCCGAGCCGCAGCCGATCCACAGTTTGCCACCGAGCAGCTTGCCCACGTTGGAACCTGGCAGGCCAAACGCCTGTTCTGGAATCGCTCGCCTTGGCGCAGCTTGGCCGGAGAGGATCTGTCGCGGTTTCTCAAGCTCGATGTTGGAACGTACAATCCGGTGCTCGGGGTTTCCTACGGCGAGCTGGCCTCTGAGAGCCGGAGCATGCACAAGAGCCAAGGCTTTGGTGCGGCGAAACAGCGCGGCGCAAGCCCTGAATACTTTCTTCCTCTTCTGCCAAATCCCGACGGAAAAGTGCCTTCGAGCCTGTTTGAAGGAATCGATCTGACCTGGAACCGAGTGCCCGGTGGCGCGCAGATCGCGCAGCTTGTCGCGCAGCTAAGTCGGGCCTTTGATCTGAGAAAACCCGAAGCGTCGATTCCATTTTTGCTGCAGCTGCGCAGCGAGATCATGCGGCTCTCGGACAACCCGTGGAAAGAGCGGAAGCTGCGTGAGGTCGAAGATCTGATCGTGGCCTGCGCCGGTCTCTATGTCGAGGCGAGCGCCAGCGACTTTGCGGTGACGCAGGGAAGCGAGCTAGCGGTGAACCTGCAAGCGGTGAATCGCCTTCGCTCGGCGCTGCGTCTGCGTGAAGTTCGTCTATCGACGGGTGAAAAAGTTGTGGCTCCGCAGAGCCTCCCTAGTGGTGAAGTCTGGCAAAAGGAGGTGCCGCTGCGCATCTCGGCAACGGCTCCGCTGACCAATCCGTACTGGCTGTCCCAAAGTCCAGACGCCGGCATGTATCACGCGAGTGATCCTCTGCTCATCGGTCATCCCGAAGATCCAGCGGCTGCCAGTGCGCAGTTTGTGATCGATGTTCCGACGGGGCAGGGTGGCAGTGTGCCGCTGACGGTCGAGCGGCCAGTCCTTTATAAGTGGACCGATCCAGTCGCCGGGGAACGACTTCGAGCGATCGAAGTGACTCCATCAGTGATGGTGAATGTCGATAGCAAAGTCCTGATGTTTCCGGACGGGAATCCCAAGCCTTTGCGGGTGCGACTAAAGTCTGGAAAAGCAGATGTGAAAGGAACGCTTCGGCTGGAACTGCCGAGCGGATTTTCTGCCTTGCCGACCGAAATTCCGTTTGAACTGGAAAAAAAGGGTGCGGAGGAGGAAGTCCTGTTTCACGTTCGTCCACCCGCCAAGATTTCCGCGACTCCGGTGCAAGCCACGCTGCGTGCAGTGGCCGAAGCAAATGGACAGAAGTTCGATCGTGGACTTCAGCGCATCGAACATTCACACATTCCGATCCAGACCCTGTTTCCTGAAGCGACGGTTTCGCTGTGCCGGTTTGACCTAAAAAAGACGCGCAGCAAGGTTGGTTACATCGCTGGGGCAGGAGATGAAGTCGCAGCGGCGCTTGCGCAGGTTGGCTTTGCGGTCACCCAGCTTTCCGAGGACGCCATCCTGCGCCAGCCGCTCTCCCAGTACGGTGCCATTGTCATCGGAGTACGGGCCTTTAACACCAATCCGCGGCTGCCGTTTTATCACCAGAAGCTTCTGGATTACGTTGCGGCGGGTGGGAATCTCATCGTGCAGTACAGTACATCCAACCGACTTGGGAAGCTGCAAGTGCCGATAGGTCCGCATCCTTTTGAGATCTCCACCGATCGTGTGACCGACGAAAATGCAACGGTGACGCTGGCGATTCCCAATCATCCGGTTTTGCAGCGACCCAACAAGATCACAGCCGCAGATTTTTCTGGTTGGGTTCAGGAGCGAGGGCTCTATTTCGCCGACAAGATCGATGACAAGTACGAAACACCCCTCAAAATGAATGATCCTGGCGAACCGGAAAAGCGCGGCAGTCTGCTCTTTGTCCGTCACGGCAAAGGGTCGTTTGTCTACACCGGTCTCTCGTTCTTTCGGCAGCTACCTGCTGGTGTTCCGGGGGCCTTCCGTCTGCTTGCCAACCTGATCTCTCATGAACCCTAACCAGATCGATTCTTCCGACGATCCGCCGCCCATCTTGGGAACGTGGAAGCGACTGTATGCACTGGTTCTTGTGACACTGTGTGTGGTCGTGCTGGTGATCTATGTGATCGGGCGGGTGTTTTCATGACCCAACTGGACTGGCTGATTCTGGTGGGGACGATTCTGGCGATCGTGGGTTTTGGTCTTTGGAAAGGAAGAGCGGTTCGTACGGCGGACCAGTACTTGCGCCTCGGGGGAGATATCAAGTGGTACACGATCGGGCTGTCGATCATGGCGACCCAAGCCAGTGCGATCACCTTCCTTTCGATGCCCGGACAAGCGTACGAAGACGGACTCGGCTTTGTGCAGTTCTACTTTGGCTTGCCAGTGGCGATGGTGATTCTGTCTGCGACGATGGTTCCGCTGTTTGCCAAGCTGCGGGTCGCCACTGCCTATGAGTATCTAGAGCGTCGCTTCGATCGCAGAACGCGGCAGCTTACGGCGTTTCTGTTTCTGCTTCAGCGGGGTCTAGGAACGGGGCTTTCGATCTATGCGCCCGCCATCATTTTGTCGACGGTACTTGGCTGGCCACTGCATCTTACCAATCTGCTCATCGGTGTGCTGGTGATTGTCTACACTGTATCGGGTGGGACACGGGTTGTGAGTCAGACCCAGACGTACCAGATGGTCGTGATGCTGTCGGGCGTTGCGTTGGCATTCCTGTTCATTTTGTCCGCGCTTCCCAAAGACGTGAGCCTTCCTGAAGCACTGCACATTGCGGGCAGTCTGGGAAAGATGAAAGGAGTCGACTTCTCGCTCCGCCTCGATACTCGCTATACGTTCTGGTCGGGAATGACCGGTGGTCTGTTTGTCGCGCTGGCCTACTTTGGAACCGATCAGACCCAGGTGCAGCGCTATCTGACCGGCGGATCACTGGTCGAGAGTCGGCTTGGTCTGCTGATGAACGGACTGGTGAAAGTACCGATGCAGTTCGTCATTCTTCTGGTCGGCGTGTTGGTCGTGGTGTTCTATCAGTTCCATCGGCCCCCCCTGTTTTTTCAGCAAGCAGAGCTGTCGCGTGCCGCGCAGTCATCCTATGGTCCGCAGCTCGCGAAGATCGAGGACTCCTATTCTCACGTGTTTGCGCGCAAGCAAGCACTCATCGCCGATCTGCTGGCGGCTCGACGACAAGGAAACGCGACGCAAGAGGAGTCCGCTCGGGCGGCGCTGGCCCACACTGAAACGGAGGCCAAGTCACTGCGGACGACGGCCAAAGCCATCATCCACAAGGCCAACCCACGCGCAGAGACCAAAGACTCCGACTACATCTTCATCACGTTCGTAAAGGACCACTTTCCTTCGGGACTCGTGGGTCTGTTTCTTGCGGTGATCTTCTGCGCCGCGATGTCTGCCACTGCAAGCGCGCTCAACGCGCTTGGAACCACCACCGTCATCGATTTTTACAAGACCTCACTCCGGCCCAGTGAGAGCGATCGGCACTACTTTCTGGCGGCCAAGGGGTTCACCATACTGTGGGGTGTGCTGGCGATGCTGTTTGCCGCATTCGCATCGCTCATCGACAACCTGATCCAAGCGGTCAACATCTTGGGATCGATCTTCTATGGTCCGACACTGGGTGTGTTTCTGGTCGGATTCTTTCTGCCCAAGGTGTCGGGAAGGGCTGTGCTGTTTGCACTGATCGTCGCCCAGCTTGCGGTGATCTTGGTGTTCGCGCTGTCGCAGATCGGATTCCTTTGGTACAACGTAATCGGCTGCGGTGCGGTCGTGTTGCTGTCTCTGTGCGGACAAGCCGCTGTTGGTTCTCCGCGTGTTAGAGAACAAACTTGAGGCCGATCAGAAGAAGCAGCACGGCCAACAGTGGACGCAGGATCTTCTCGGGAATTCTGGCCCCCAGAAGACTTCCGAACCAGATTCCGGGCAGCGAGCCAAGAAGCAGACTGCCAAGCAGCGAGAAATCGATGTGACCAAGCTGCCAGTGTCCAAGGCCGGCCACTGCAGTGAGCGGAATCGCAAACGCCAGATCGGTCCCAACTACTTTTAGCGTCGATAGACGTGGATAAAGTGCAATCACCGCGACCGTTCCTAACGCGCCTGCTCCTACCGAAGACAGAGTCACCAGGACACCGATAAGCAGTCCGGTAAGCACTGTAAGCGGAGTGCGCAGAGGCGCGAGCCGACTTGGCGTGAGGGCATCCTGTTCCTGTGCAAACCGCTGCAGCGTGCTGCGCAAGAGCTGGGCCACCGCTACCAGGATGAGCGCAATGCCCAGCGAGGTTGTGATCAGCTTGTTGAGATCGCTGGCAACCTTCGCATACTGCCGGAGCAGAAGGATCGTGGCGATTGATCCGGGCAAGCTCCCAAGCGCGAGAAGTCCGACAATAGGCCACTCGACCGACTTGTGCTTGCGGTGATGGACGATGACCCCGCCGATCTTGGTGATGGCGGCAAACAGCAGGTCGGTTCCCACGGCCACCACCGGCTTGAAACGGAACAGAAACACGAGAAGAGGAGTCATCAAGGAACCGCCTCCGACACCCGTAAGCCCGGCGAGGAATCCAACCAAGAGTCCAGCGGCAAGATAGCCAAGTGTCATCGGAAGTTCGGTTCCTTGTGGCGGCAGCTTAACAACACTTTTTTCGAACTTGGAACAGTGAATGTGCGCAATTCCTGGATGACTTTTTTCCATCGTCGGTGTACGAGGTATGGCAGACAGGAAATGGACATGAACCTGACGCATTTGCAGCGGCTTGAGTCGGAGAGCATGCACATTCTGCGTGAAGTGGCGGCAGAGTGCGAAAAGCCTGTGATGCTGTACTCGATTGGCAAGGACAGTGCGGTGATGCTCCACCTTGCGAAGAAGGCGTTTTTTCCGAGCAAGCCACCGTTTCCGCTGTTGCACGTGGATACCACGTGGAAGTTTCGCGACATGATCTCCTTCCGCGACAGAATGGCCAAGGAAGGTGGCTGGAAGCTGCTCACGCATGTGAATCAGGACGGACTGGCAAAGGGAATCAATCCGTTTGCGAGTGGCTCGGGGCTCCATACCGATGTGATGAAGACCCAGGCCCTTCGTCAAGCGCTCGATCTGCACGGCTTTGATGCGGCGATTGGTGGGGCACGACGCGACGAGGAAAAGTCCCGAGCAAAAGAACGGGTGTTTTCGTTTCGTTCCTCGGAACATCGGTGGGACCCGAAGTCACAGCGGCCCGAGCTTTGGCGTCTTTACAACACGCGCAAACATCCCAAGGAGAGCATCCGGGTGTTTCCGCTGTCGAACTGGACCGAGCTTGATGTCTGGCAGTACATCTATTTGGAGCGGATTCCGATCGTTCCGCTTTACTTCGCTGCCGTCCGGCCTGTCGTCGAGCGGAGCGGACTCCTCATCATGGTTGATGATGATCGGATGCCGCTGCTGGATGGCGAGACGCCGATGATGAAAAAGGTGCGATTCCGGACGCTCGGTTGTTATCCTCTCACGGGGGCGATCGAAAGCGACGCGGATACGCTGCCTGCGATCATTCAAGAAATGCTGCTGACGACCACATCGGAACGGCAGGGCAGGGCGATCGATCACGATCAAGCCGCGTCGATGGAGAAAAAGAAGCAGGAGGGATACTTCTAATGGCTCACAAGTCTTCCCTCATCGCGGGCAACATCGAGGAATACCTGCACAGTCATCAGCACAAAGGGCTCCTTCGCTTCATGACGTGCGGCAGTGTGGACGATGGAAAGAGCACACTGATCGGACGACTTCTGTATGAATCGAAGCTGATCTTTTCGGATCAGCTGGCGTCTCTTGAAGCCGAGTCGCGCAAACGGAATGTGCCGCCCGGGGAGCTGGATCTTTCGCTGCTCGTCGATGGTCTTGCGGCAGAGCGAGAGCAAGGCATTACGATTGATGTCGCCTATCGCTTCTTTTCCACCGACCGGCGCAAGTTCATTGTTGCAGATACGCCTGGTCACGAGCAGTACACCCGCAACATGGTGACGGCAGCATCGAATGCAGAGCTGGCCATTCTGCTGGTCGATGCACGCAAGGGGGTGCTGACCCAGACGCGCAGACATAGCTATCTGGTGTCGCTTTTGGGAATCCGCAAGATTGTGCTGGCTGTCAACAAGATGGACGCCGTCGATTTTTCCGAAGAAGTCTTTCACTCGATCGCCAACGACTATCTTGGTTTCGCGCAGCAGATAGGACTGACCTCTGTGCTGGCGATTCCTCTGTCCGCACTCAAAGGAGACAACGTCACCGGGGCAAGTGAACGGACGCCCTACTATCATGGGCCGTCTCTTATGGAACACCTGGAAACGGTGCAAGTGGAAGAGAGTCTGACCCACAAGCCATTTCGGATGCCAGTGCAGTGGGTCAACCGGCCGCATCAAGACTTCCGGGGTTTTTCTGGACTGGTTACAAGTGGCACGGTGTCCCGTGGTGATCGAGTTCGGGTGATGCCGAAGGGAATCGTTACAGAGGTCCAGCAGATCTGTACCTATGATGGTGATTTGTCGTCGGCGATTGCGGGCCAGTCGGTGACCGTGACCCTGCGAGATGAAGTGGATGTGAGCCGCGGTGACATGTTGGTCGATGCATCCTCACCTGCAGGAGTGACCGATCAGTTCCAAGCAACAGTGGTCTGGATGCATGAAGATGCGCTCTTGCCAGGGCGTCCCTATCTGATGAAGCTTGGTACGCAGACAGCGACGGTCAACGTGTCGCTCCTAAAGCACAAGATCAACGTCAATACGCTGGAAAAACTGGCTGCACGGAAGCTCGATCTGAACGAGATCGGCGTTTGCAACCTGAGTGCAGATCGTCCATTGGCCTTTGATTCCTATGCCGACAATCGTGATACCGGTGGGTTCATCTTGATTGATCGGATGAACAACAACACCGTCGGTGCAGGGATGATTCACTTTGCGCTGCGGCGGGCTGACAACATCCACTGGCAGGCGCTTGATCTGAACAAGACGCTGCGTGCAGAGCAGAAGGGACAGAAGCCCTGCGTGCTGTGGTTTACCGGTCTTTCTGGATCAGGAAAGTCGACGATTGCTAACTTGGTCGACAAGCAGCTCTTTGCGCAAGGTCGACACAGCTACGTCCTCGATGGGGACAATGTCCGGCACGGTCTATGTAAGGACTTGGGATTTTCGCAGGCCGATCGAGTGGAGAACATCCGACGTGTGGCGGAAGTGGCACGGCTCATGGTAGACGCCGGATTGATCGTGCTGGTCGCGTTCATTTCACCTTTCCGCGCGGAGCGAGAGCTTGCACGGAGGCTGTTTGCGCCAGGGGAGTTTCTGGAGATTTTCGTTGACACTCCACTCGCGGAAGCGGAACGGAGAGATCCGAAAGGGCTTTACAAAAAGGCGCGTGCGCAGAAGCTCAAGAACTTCACAGGAATCGACTCTCCATATGAAGCACCGGAGAGCCCGGAAATCCGAATCGATACAACGGCCATGTCGGCGGAGGAAGCGGCAGCCCAGGTTGTGTACCGTTTGGTATAGCGGCGTGGAAAATGGCGAAAATGGGGCTCCGATTCTGATCGGAATTGTCTTTGGCGAAAATACCATCGCTCGCCCGTCTGCGTGCACTGAAATAGGGGTATGATGGAGGTTCGGACAGAACCAATACTCCATGCTCAAGGTCGCACCCAGCCCTGATCTTGCACCGATCGCCGACGAGATGCTCGGTAGCAAGGTCGGTCCGTACGTTCTCCTTCGCCGCATTGGCCAAGGCGGCATGGGCGTGGTCTATGAGGCACGGCACGAGCACATCGGACAGCGCGCAGCGGCGAAGATCCTGATGCGCGAGCTGGCCCGTGACAGTCGGGTTCTCCAGCGTTTTCTCGACGAAGCCAAGGCGATGACGCTGGTTCAGCATGAGGGGATCGTCAAGGTCTTTGACTACGGCCAGCTTTCCGATGGTGTGCCGTACATCTTGATGGAGTACCTGGAAGGGCAGTCGCTCCAGCATCGGCTAAACTCCGCTACCACCGCTGGATCTGGCCTGCCGATTCCATCGGCGCTGGAGATCGCTCGCCAAGTTGCGAGTGCGATCAGCGCCCTTCACCAGAAGAACATCGTTCACCGCGACCTCAAGCCGGACAACCTGTTCCTGATCGCTGATTCACTGGTCATGGGGGGCGAGCGGGTGAAACTGCTCGACTTTGGCCTGGCCAAAGTGATGAATCAGCAGGTTCGTCGAACCACGGACGGAAGCATCCTTGGAACGCCGCTGTACATGTCGCCCGAGCAGTGGGAAGGTGGGCGACGGCTGAGCGCAAAGTCCGATGTCTACTCTCTCGGTGCGATGTTGTTTGAGCTGCTCTGTGGGCGGCCTCCGTTCGTTGAGGAGACGCCGGCGCAGCTTATGTATCGACACGTCAATACCGAAGCCCCTCTTTTGTCCGAGCTGGCAGAAGATGTGCCGTCGCGGCTCGATGGCATTCTGGCGCTGATGTTGGCAAAGGCCCCGGCTGCCCGTCCGGACATGGTTGAGGTCCAGTCGCTGCTCATGCCGATGTGCCTGGAGTTTGCCGGTCGCGGCTCACTTCAGTGTCGACAAGGGGTGATCGTTCCAACCGGAACAAGCCTTAGCGACGGGATGTCTGAGACGCTGGGCGCAGAGCCTCGGGCGCTTCATGCTCCGACGCTCCAGGCGGTCGCATCGACGCCCGCGCCACAGCCTGGGCCACGGACCACTCCCGCTGGTGCGTCGTCTCAGTCACTTGCTCCGGTCTCCGGTCCCTCTGGTCCGATGACGCCAGTGCCTTTGGCGGCGGATGCCTCTGCACTCACACCGGCCAAGCGATCGTCATCGAGTCAGAACGCGATTCCGGTTCGATCGCTGTCGAAGGATGCTCTCATCATCGAGCCGCCAACGGTCGCGGCGCGCAGCACTTCGCTCTCCGAGCTGTCGGTCTCGCTGCCGCAACCTCCGCCGAGTCGAAAGCAGCGCTGGCTGTTTGTTGGGGCGGGGCTTGTTGGGCTGCTCCTTTTGACGGTAGCTGCCCTGGTCCTGGTCGGTGGGCGAAGCCAGAATCATGCGGCGGTCCGGCCTCCATCGGCTGACGTCGCAACTTCACACAGTCCTCCGACTCCTCCTGTTGCGTCCCCTGCTGCCGATGCCAAGCCTGTTTCCCCGGCAGTGCCTGCCCCCGTTGTGGCTCCCGATCCAGCAGTCGCAGAATCGGTGCCTCAGCCGGAAAACAAGCCCAGTGACAAAAAGGGCAAGCGTCGTCTCATTCAGAAGAAGCAGCGGGCGGCTACCTCTGGCGGCGATGACCCGATGACCGTCTTCCGTGAGCACTAGTCCGAGGCCTCTATCGTGCGTGCATTGTTCCTGGCGCTGTTCCTCTTGCTTCTTCCTGCGGTGGGACAAGCTACCGAATCCGAGGTAGAACCTTGTCCGACTGGGTGGGAGCCCGACTCACCGCTGTGGTCAAGAGAGCTGATTGTTCCTCCTCTGGTTGCGCTGCCGGAGCTCGAACCGCTGCCTCGCGGCTGGCCTCCGCGGGAGTCTGTCGTCGAGCTAGCGGAGCGATCCATTCGGCTGTTTGCGGAGAAGAAGTTTCAGGAGTCTATCGATCAGCTCGAGCTGGCGTATGCAGTCGAGCCGCAGCCGCTGTTCCTCTTTAACATTGGACAAGCATTCCGACTCTCTGACGATCCGCTGAAAGCCATTGCGTACTATCAGCGATTCGTGACCCTTTCACCGACGCACAGGCTGGTTCCTGAGGCCAAGGGATATATCGCAGACATGCGGGTCCTACGAATCGAACAGGAACGCACCGTGATGGCACGACGACTCTTGGAGCTGGAGCAAGCGCGCGCCAAGCAAGAGGCGGAGCTGCTGCGGTTCCGTGCGCTGCAAGCAGAAGAAGAAAAGCGGGTGCTCGCCGAACAACTACGAAAGAGCAGTCGTCCCGTCTACAAGCGAGCATGGTTCTGGGGTGTGCTTGGGGGCGCTGCGGCTGTCACAGCGACCGCGATTGGCGTTGGGGTTTACTTCGCCAAGACCCCAAGAGTAGATGGAGGCTTTGTCGATATTCACTTCTAGGAGAATATGATGCGCTTAAAATTCCTCTTATTGGCATCTGTCTG
>CAYTGC010000131.1:0-13706 GCA_964437195.1 uncultured Myxococcales bacterium
CTTCGTCTCCAAGCGGGTCGGCGCATGAATCGTGAATGTGAAGGAAGATCCCTCCCCGGGCGTACTTTCCACCGATACTTCACCACCAAGCAAGTAGACGAGCCGCTTGGTAATGGTCAGGCCCAGACCCGTTCCACCAAAGCGTCTTGCCGTCGACAAATCGGCCTGCGTAAACGGAGAAAACAGCCGACTCACAACCTCTTTGCTCATTCCGATGCCGGTGTCTGTGACTGTGCAGCGGAGCGTTGGAGAGAGGTATTCAACTTTTACAGTTACGCCACCTGTTGCGGTGAATTTCAAAGCATTCCCGATGAGGTTTAGCAGGATCTGTTGCAACCGCAGCGGATCACCTTCGAGCTGAAGTGGCATCGATTCCGGGATCTCCAGGCGCAGAAACAGATCTTGTTCCTTGGCACGCAGTCGCAGCAGAGACAGCGCATCCTCGATCGTCGTCCGCGGGTCAAAGGAAGTACGCTCGACCACCAGTCTTCCTGCTTCGATCTTGGTGTAATCGAGTACATCATTGATGAGCGACTTGAGAGCGCGCGCGGAGCTAGACAGAGGCCGTAGCAAGGTGTGGTATTCAGGGGAGAGATTCCCTCTTTCGAGAAGATCGACGAGCCCCACGATGCTTGCAACCGGCGTACGTAGCTCGTGGCTCATCATCGCCAAAAACTCATTCTTGGCTTGGTGTGCCGCGTGCTCTGCTTCGCGTGCCTGCGAAAGCTCTTGCGTACGGACTCGCACCCGCTCCTCCAGTTCCACATTGAGCTTCAGCAGCTTTGCTTCCGCTTCACGGACCCGCGTTTCACTCGCCACGCATGCGGCTCTCTCGAGTTCGGCATGGCGGATCATGTCCTCACGCTGCAGCAGTGCCTGACGAAGCACAACGCTCAGCGTCACGAATGCCAGCGACAGGGTGATGGCTCTCGATACGTGGTTGATACCGCGCACCGGAGGAAACAGCAGTTGGTGGTGTCCGCAATACCCGAGAATGCTCACCGTGACGAGGCAGACAAACAACACCGTCCAGAATCCTCGGTCGCGCAATGTCCATCCAGCCGATAAAAGGAGTACCAGGTAGAACGTGGACACGCTTGCAAACAGACCTCCATGCACCGCCGCCAGAAGCGTAATCACCGCCCAGGTCTGGATGATGTGAGTCCAGGTTGCCAGCCGCACTTTCCCTCGATAGATCAGCCAGATCGGAGGCAGAAAGGACACACTGGAGAGCAGCATGACCGACAGAGGTCGCGTGTTGAACTGAGGAAACAGAATGCAAATGAGCGTGTAGGAGGCACAGAAGGAAAAACACGCTGCCGAGATCTGAGCCACCACCTGGGCTCTGCGCCTCTCCTGTGGCTCTGCGATGTTCTCCGCTGAGAGAATCCGCCCAAACCAACTACACGCATGTTTGAGCATGCAACCCACCTTTCGTGTTTCATTCGCAGAATATCCGCATTGAGGGCGAAATGTATAGAGTCTGGCGTACGGTCGGAGAAACGCGGAGTTAGGCCCGCAAAAAGAAAAGATTGACAGGCTCAGCGCTTCGCAAGCGTCACCGTTGCGAGGGCATAGGGGTCATAGGCAAGCCCCAGTGGATTGCCCAATTTGAGCAGTGCAAGGCGTGCACTTCGAACCGCTTGGCCGATCGGAAGACCAGCGAAAAACTGGGCCAAGAATCCCTCCGCAAACGTCCGTGCCATGGGCTCAAAGATCGTGATCTCGGTTCCTATCACGCCGCTGGCCTGACCGATTTCGACAAACTCAGAGACGAGGTCCATCACCTCTTGGGAATCAACCGCGGTGGTGTGACAGCCGTTTAGGAATACGATGGGACGCGGGTCTTGCCAGCGAATCCGGTTTTTCCACAGCGAGCGCGGCGTGATGTACTCATCCTTTCCTACTTCAAGGAATGGCAGGTCAGGACTCTCTCCCCCATGACAGTAGAAGTAGACCACATGCGACTTCCCATCTTTTAGCATCTGGAAGATCTTGGGTGCACTCGATTCACACTGCCAGACGAGATCACGACGCAGGTTCCGCAGTGCCCTTTCATGAATCGGGAATTCCTGTAGCTCAAGCGAGATTCCGACCGACATGCGCGGAGAGTCTTGGTACAAGATCGATGGCTGCGGCTCGGTTCGATTGGGGCCAGTGAGAGGCATTCCCAAAAAGTGACGGAATCCCCAAAATCCACTCGGACAGACCACAGTATCCCGATCGTAAGAAGGACACTTTCCGTGAAAGCAGACACACTCCTCAAGCGGTCTGGAAGACTCCAGCGCTGCAACAAACGATTCACAGACAGACAACCGATCTTCGACGGGGTTGTCCGATAACGGCTGATCGTAAAGGAGCGCCGCAGGCACTGTCTGGGCTGCAGTTACTTTGCTGGAGATCTGCACAAAGCCCGGCGTCCGCATGAGATCCGCAAGCGCGAAGCTCTCCTCCACACTGCTCGCCAGGTGCCGCGCGATCTCGGCGTAGAGCGTCGCGCCACTTTTCGCAAGCCGAATCAAGTCAGCAGACAGCTGCTCACGAACTTTCGCGCGCGGGAGATCTGCGTAGCGATAGCTCTGTCCCCCGGCTTGGCCACGCCATGGACCCGTATCTCCCCACGCGACGCGGCGTAGCTCTCCGCGTGCACGATGAATCTGTGCCGACAATCGATCTCGATCAAGGTTCGCTTCGTGGCGAAGCTGCTTGCTCCCATCTCGTCCGAAGAAACGGAAGCTGTGTGTTCCGTCCGGGTTGTCGTTTAGAAACACACTCAGCTTGTGCGGAGTAATCCGGCGCAGCGCGTCCGGCTCGGCCACGGTGTCCACCAAGCTGTAGTCCAACAGGGAACGCAGCCGGGCCGGACTGCTCTCCGTAGGAAGCCCGCTGACATCCGCAGAAAGGGGTCCAACGTCCGCTGACACGAGACGAGACTGAAGCAGCACTTGATTGCAGTAGATGCTGCAGCGCAGGTGCAGACTTGATCCGGGCTTTGCGTGAGCCGGAGTCTGAACTGGGAAAAACAGTCGCTGCGAGAGGAGCCCGTCCAGATGCGAAAGCTCGTCTGACATCATGCCCGGCTGAGATACTACTTTGGCGCCTCCGTTTGCCTCCACACGGAGCTTTCCAGCTGCTGCTGCGCTTGAGATCTGGAATCCTTCCGCAAACGAAAACAGCACAACATCAAGAATCGCCCCTTCTTCCACCAGCTCTTTCGGAAGGCCGACTTGCTGTAGCTCGATCGACTCTTCCACCTTTTCCCCAATCTGAAACCAGAAGTAGTAGGACCGACCAGAGTCCACTGGCGTCTGCGGGAAAAGTGGCTGCTGCGGGGACTCTGAAAGCGCAAAGCCGGAACCAACCACCGCCGGCAGCTGATCCTCGACCTCAAACGATGCGATGTCATCGCAGCTGCTGTCTTCATCCGGACCCTCACCCGCCAGTGGGTCGATTGTCGGAGGAAGCGCAGCATCGAAGCTCACGCTGCGCGCAGTCATGGGCATGGACCGGCTCATGGTCTGGCTCACAGCACCAACCGGAACAGACAGACCAATGGGTGCGAGCTGTACTCGCCTTCGCTCCGATAGACGCGTAACAAGAGCGGTCAGAAGCTCAAATAGAAGCCTCTGCTCACTCTGCGCGTTCATCTGACGAATCCGCCATCGCAAACCACTGCTCGGAATGGGCGATGGAAACGGAAGCGCTTCGATGTCTATGTGTTTCCGTGCAAACTCCTGTCTGGCCGGGCGACACAGTGCAATCCGTCGCTGCAGTCGCAGTGCTGGGTCGGTCGCGAGAAGAGGCTGCGGGTGTTGTGAACGAAGCGAAGCTGCCGACGCACTGGATCCAACATATCGAGCCAGCCCTGGTCGCAGATCGAGATGCTCCGCCAACATCCGAGCACCAGATGGAACGTCCAGCACAGCAGTCAAAGACTCGATCGCGTGCGCGGTCACCGCGTCTTCTTGATCGATTTCGCACAGCGCAGCGACGGTAGCAGACACCAGATCGACGGGCCACAGCGGCGCCAGATCCTCAAAAAGTGACAGGCGCGGATTCCCAGCATCATCACCAGACAGGCCATCCAGAATCATCGCGAGCAGCGCTTGAAAATCGGAGCTATAGCTGACAAAAGCCATTTCACGGCACTCCAGAGTCGGAAATTTTCGGCGGACTACAGGACTTCTTCGCGCCTTGGTCGAGACGCATCCATCGCGTTCACCGATGCGCGAACAGAGTCTGGAATCTCATAATCGCCGCTCGGTTTCCTTCTTCTTCCGTCGAGAAACCAGTCCACATCAAAGTTTTTGGACACACCGACCAAGATGATGAGGACAAAGAAGTAGCCAAAAAAACCGACCGCCAGCCCGACACCGTAGGCCCCAAACAGAGCTCCATCCGGTTTGAACAGAGCCTGGATTGCCGCCCCGCCCAGGATGCCAATCAGCGTCACCACATCGTTTAGCTGTACGTCTCCCTTGCGGTAGCGATTGATGTAATAGACGTACCAGCCGATGATGGCGCCAAAACAGCCTGCACCAACAAGCTGTAGTTGCGTAACAGAGGGCGTAGCTGCGACGGCACTGCTGACCGTCTGGGAAACAGTCTGGGGGTCAACCATGGTCGATTCCTATCGATTCCTATCGAAGTCTGCGTGTCCCCGCCAGCGACGGATTAGCGCAAAGACCAGCAGATGAAAAAAACACGAGGCAAGCGCCATCGAGCCAAACTCAGCGTGGATTTGGGTCATGATTCCGCCGCGATGTGGCACAACCGATGACACAAGGAGTGCAATCAACACGCTGCACAGGCCCAGAATGACAAGTTTCCGTGGGCGCAGCGGAAGCAGACGCATTCCGACGAGCCAGCCCCATAGAAGAGCCAGTCCGAGCAATCCGACGGATGGGCGGATCATCAGACTAGCGTAGAAGGATTGTCAGATCGAGGCAAGCGGAGCTTTTGTACGGTTTCGGACCCAGCGTTTGTACGCGCGTCATCTAGTGACGTGGCAGCCACGGGGCATGCCGACGAAGAAGATCGATCATCGGCTGTGGTGTTGCCTGGGCCACCCGCGACAGGAATCGATTGACTGCGGAAGGAATGCACTCTGCTTGACCGGAAAACAGCGCGGAAAGTCCGGCCTCTGCCACAGAGTCTGTGTCTGCCATCACACCGAGCCGCTTGGCCAGTTCGACGGGAACGACGCTTGGATCATACAGAGAAGTCGCGGTCGCGCCGGGCAAAAGACAGGTCACGGAGACTCCGTACACAGACATCTCACTGCGGAGTGCAGCTGCAAAACCGCGTAGGTATTTCTTGCTGCTTCCGTAGTACGCAATCCCAGGAAAGTCACGAAATGCAGAGATGCTCGACACCATCAAAATGTGGCCTTTCCGTCGATAACGCAGGTCTTTCCCAAAGTATGTACACAAAAGCGAAGGAGTCACCACATGAAGCTGGAGCAGCCGATTTGCAACCACCGGATCTGCATCTGCGACTTCGCCAAAGAAGAAAATTCCAGCGTTGTTCACGAGCACGTCGATGCAAATTCCGCGCTGGCTTACTTCGCGATAAAGTCGCTCGGCAGCGTCGGGTGAAGAGAGATCGATAGGAATCGCTTGCGTGACCACAGAGAACCGCTCCGCAAGCTCGGTACAAACGGCGGCAAGCGGCCCTTCGCGGTTGCTGCAGAGCACGAGATTGTAGCCACGCGCCGCCAGCCCAGTCGCGAGAGATCGCCCAATTCCCGAGCAAGCACCGGTCACCAGCGCAGCATTAGGAAGAAACGCGGACATGCCAGCCTCTACGCGTGCAGATGTCTAGCAGCGGCGGCTCTGGGGTCTCCCGCTGATAACAAGCCATGTTCGTGGTGTAGATTCGCGCGGCGCAGTAGTTGCAGTGATCGCAGGACGATGCAGCTTGATCTTCTGCGGCGAGCTTCTGCACAAACGCTGGATCTGCAATCAGTGCGCGTGCCATCGCGACGCCTTCAAAACCCGCTGCCAAGACCTCATCGATCGATGCGCGCGACACCGCTCCCCCAATGTAGATGAGAGGCATTTTCACCTGCGCCCGAATCACTTTGGCGTCTTCCAAAAAGTAGTTATCCCGATAGGGGAGAGTCGGTATCAGCGACGGTCCGAGCGTACGAACCATCCACCTGAGCGCTCGGCTTGGAATCATCTGCGACATCACATCGGTCGGCATCTCACCGCGCATGATGTACATCGGGGCCGAGCTGACAAAGCCTCCGGACAGAATCAGCGCATCGGCTCCTTCCGCTTCGAGAAGCTTGGCAATCTCGATGGCATCGTCCAGATCTTGTCCGCCTTTTACGCCATCGCGCAGGTTCATCTTGCAAAGCACGGCAAGGTCTCGCTTGGCCGCACTGCGGACTTCTGAAATCACCTCTCGCAGAAAGCGCATCCGATTCGGAAGGGAGCCGCCGTACTCGTCGCTGCGGCGGTTTTCGTTGGGCGACAGAAACTGGCTGATCAGATAGCCATGCCCAGCATGAACTTCGACTGCATCAAAGCCCGCCGCCCGCGCAATCCGTACCGCATTCCCAAAGCTCTGTACGACGTTGACAATGTCTGTCTTGTCCATCGCACGCGGCCAGGTGGGTCCATACAGATTGAACTTCCCCGACGGAGAAAGCGGACGTTCACCGATGACAGTCGGCTTGGCCATGTTGCCGCAGTGCCCAATCTGTATCGATGCCAGCGCGCCGCCTTCATGGATCGCAGAGGCCAGCGCAGTCAGCTCCGGAAGAATCTCCTCGCGAAGCCAGAGCTGGTGAGGGAACGACAGACCGCTACGAGAAACCGCAGCATACGCAACCGTCGACATTCCCACGCCTCCCGCGGACACTGCGCGGTGATAGGCAACAAGCGCATTGGAAGGCTTGTGTCCGGGCGCCATTCCTTCAAAGGCGGCGGCGCGGATGGTGCGGTTGCGGAGAACTTTGGAGCCTAGCTGTAGAGGCTCGAACAGACGGTATGACACGGCTTACTCACTGTCGGATTGCACGAGCTGTCGCATCGTTCCGACCAGCTCTGCTTCCGCACGGGGACCAATCGAGTTCGTCTCTTCGTAGTGATCGCCCTTTGCTTGATCGATGTAGGGACGCTTGTCGTCGAGGACGAAGTTGTAGCGCGGCAGAATGTAGCCAAGAAAATCGCCCGTCAGTCCCCACGTCATCCGATGCTCGCGTGGTCCGTGCATGCGATCGATGAGATACGGCGGCGACGGGGCCAGGCTCAGGTTCGGCGCATTGGGCTGCGCTGGGTCATACAAAGGATAGGTGCCCGCAAACGACCCATCGTAGCCGCCCAGAAACAGCTCGGAGGTCAGCTCGCCGGGATTGGTGATGATCGACGCGGGTCCGATTCGCAGATACGCCGCCATGGTCTCGACGGACGGCACGTTCTCCTCCGATAGTGGCCGCGTATCATCGAAACAACAGAACTTGCGCTTAAACACCCCGAGCATTGCCGCCAGTTGATACTTTTGGTTCTCGATGTGCGCCTTAAACTCCGTCGATCGGAAGCTGAGCCGGGCCGACTTTCCTTCGACCGAGAGGTTGCCCGGATCCGCCAGTGCGGTCAGCGCAAAGCGCGCCACTTCATGTCCAAGCGCCTGCGCTTTTTTTAGGCCCTCCTCGGTCACCGGAGTTCCTGTCTCATCGAGCGGAGCCGCATGTCCAGGCCCGAGCAGTCCGCCAATCGAGCCAGAAATGTACACCACCGGCCCAGCACCTTTTTGCTCCAGTTCTTGCCGCAGATAGTGGACAAAGTCCGACGAGATCAGCTGGTTCTTGCTGCCCGCTGCCTCGGGGTGATTCGACCAGTTCACCAGCGTCGTAAGCGGCTGCGGCGGTGTCGTGCTCACGTCCATAAACTGCATCGTGTGAAGCACGTTGTTCACCACCACCGGATCGCGTGAATCAAACACGTAGCGCTTCATATTCCCGTCGGGATCTTGGACCTTGATCGACCCCAACGTCAGCCGACTAGGTCGCAAGTTCGCCACCGCTTCGGTCGCAGCCTCAGCAATCGCCCGATGAACCTGCTCGCGATACAGCTGATTTACGCCGTTTGTGAAAAGGTCCGGGCCCCAGCCTCCGGTCAGATCGGCGGTCTCGTGAACGTGGGTTCCATGCAGCAGCAGAAGGTCGATGCCCAGCCGCTTATCGATCAACTTATTTACGTATTCGTATTCATCACGGAACAGGCCAAGCGTGTCGACTGCGACGACGACCACCGTGGTTTGGTTCTGCCGCACTGCCAGCGCCCGCGCCCACACCGGATCATTGACCCCGGTTGCCAGCCGACCATTGCCGTAGCCCGCGATCCAGTAGGCGTCGAACTTGCCGTTTTTGTTCTTGTCTTCAAATGGCTCGCCATCGTCGAAGACTCTGTTGCCGTTCTTGTCAGTAAACGGCTCGATGAGCGGCGTCACATCGCGTTTGGCAAATCCGGCGTACAAGATCCCGTCGCCCTGATCTGGACACGAGGGATCGCCGGGGCAGCGCTGCGTGACGTGGAGCGGAATCTCATCGGGTGCAAGCACTTTCGTCGGCTTGTCGACAGGCTCCGCCGTCGGGGACGGAGTGTCACAGCCCAGAAGCCCGAGCAAAAGCAGCAAACCGGAACGGGACAAAACGGTGCGGGAAAGACCAATCGACAAGGCACACCTCGCACAGCGTGGATGGGACGGTTGGCAGGTTTTTAGAAGAACAGCGAGTCTTTGCGGGGCGGTTTCGGGGCGGCAGACGTCTCGGCTTTCGCCGTATCGACGATTCGGGACGACCCCTCTTCATCATCAGGTCCGTCGACAGGCGTAGCGAGCTGACCTGCGTGCTCGTTGGCAGCATCATCGCCGTAATTTAGGCAGTTGTCACAGCGACGGCACAGCGGCGGCGATTTTTCGCCAAAATACTCCAGCAAGAGCTGAATCCGGCACCTGGTCGAGCGAGCAAACTGAATCATTGCCCCGACGCGGCTGCGATCGCCTTCTCTCCGCTTGCGGTACGACTCAGCGGCACGGCCCAGCGACAGATCGTCGGCCTCTTTGCCATTCCACACGAAGGTCTGGTTCGGACCTTCGCTGAGCAGTTCCATTTCTTTCAAGATGCCGAGGACCACGCGCGCCTTGGACTGCGAGGTTTCTGCCGCCAGCGCCAGCTCACGCACGTTGTCCGCTCCGTTGCGCAGCGCTTTCCAGACGTTGAGCACGTCGCTTCGGTTTGGATACTTGCCAGCGACGAAGAAGCTCTGCACCTGCTCGTCCTGCGGGTTGTACAAAAGGATGCAGCGACTCGGACGACCGTCGCGACCAGCACGGCCCGCTTCCTGATAGTACGCCTCGAGCGACCCCGGCATGTTGTAGTGAATGACCGCTCGGATGTCGGGCTTGTCGACGCCTAGACCGAACGCATTGGTCGCCACCATGATGCGCGGGTTGTTGCGCATGAAGGCAAGCTGCGCCGCGTCTCGTTCGGCTTTGCCCATCTTGCCGTGGTACATCCCAACCTTAAGCCCAAGCACCGGCAGTGCGCCCGCAATCGCTTCGACGGTACGAATCGTCGAGCAATAGATGATCACCGAGCCTTGGATCTTGCGAATCAGCCGCAGCAGCCGCTTGACCTGCGCTTTTTCGTCGGACGTCTCGCGAACCTCGAAATGCAGCGAGGGACGATCAAAACCCGTGTGCGTCTCTTCGGGGTTGCGCAAGCCAAGCTGCGAGATGATGTCTCTCGCTACCTCTGGTGTCGCCGTCGCTGTCAGCGCACAAATCGGCGGCCGTCCGAGCTGCTCACAGGCGCGATCCAAGAACAAATACGACGGACGGAAGTCGTGGCCCCACTCCGAAACGCAGTGCGCTTCGTCGACGACAAACAGGCTGACCTTCTGACCGCCCAGCTCCTCGAGCAGATTCCCTGACGCCGCCCGTTCTGGCGTGACGTAAATTAGCTTGCGCTTGCCTTCTTCGATGTCGTCGAGCGTCTTGTTGGTTTCTTTGGTCGTGAGCGTCGAATCGAGACGCGCCGCCACCACGCCTGTCCGTCGCAGCTTCTGTTCTTGGTCTCGCATCAGCGCGAGAAGAGGCGACACGACCACCGTCACACCCGGCAGCTCAAACGCAGTCAGCTGGTAGATAAGCGACTTGCCCGCGCCCGTCGGCATGATGCCCAGAACGTCACGACCATCGACGAGAGCGCGAATTGCCGACTCTTGTCCGGGCCTAAACCCCGACAGACCGAACTGCCGCTGCAGCCGACGGATGATCCGCCGCATGACCGGGTTCTTTTCTTCCTCGATCGACGGCAGCTCGACTGGCGGACTCTTCGGCGCAGGACCTTCCGGCTTCGCTTTCGCCTTCAGCTTGGCGGCTTTGCTCTTGTCGAGCGCTGCTTCTTGGCCACGGAGCGCAGGCGAGCGATCATCGGCGCTGGTCCAAAAAGCCCGTGCAGCCTCGACAATTTCGACGGCAGTAAGCGGAGTCCGATCAGATAGCAGCTCGATGCCAAAGTCGACCCGTAGCTCGTCCGGTATCTGCGATGGAGCGTTCCAGAAGGGAAGCTCCTCGACGGGGCCCGTCGGTGCGACCACATGAACACTCGCGGGCGGCGCGGGCGGCACTTCGATGACCGGCCAAGGCTCTGGGGCAGGGGCTGGCGATTCAAGCCCCGACGCCCAGAAGTTCTCGAACAGCGAAACAGAAAGAGGCTCAGGAACCGCCCCGCCTCGCCGTGGACCCCAAAATGGGTCCTCGACGAGGTCAGCAGCGGACGAAGCCACAGTAGGGTCGACTTTGTCCAGCATGTTTCCTTAGAAGCGAGGTGGCCGCGGACGAACGCACGGCTGCCAATCACCAGGCACCGCCACGGCATCCCAGGCGTGGTGGATGGCCTGCCACTCCACAGCGCAGCGTCCGTACAGAAGCTCTGCGGCTTTTGCCGTCGCGTAGCGAGCCTCTTGGAAGGTCGTCTTGTCGGTGAACAGCATCGTGTTGGCCATGTGGAAGATTCGAGTCGCCTTCTCGATGCCGATGCCTTTGACTTCGACGGTGGTCTTGGCGCGCGGGTGTTTGCCACCCATCGTCACAAGATAGAACGCCAAGTTTCCGATGCCCGAGTTGGTGTGGACACCGCCGTTGTCTGCCGAGCCAGGCATGTTGCGCTCGGGATAGTAGTCCTTGCTGGCGTTGTCCTTGGTCGGATCGTTCATGAGCCGCAGCGCCCCGAGTGAAGCGAGCAGGAGCCCCGCAACATCTTCACCGATTTTCCAAGAGTTTGCGTTGGTCACCCACGTCGCCGGATTGCCGCCCGCGCCACCACCCGAACCAACCCACGACTCTGCGGCTGCGCCCATGATATCGGACATCGCTTCGTTCAGCGCGCCCGACTCGTCCAGATACTCGAGGTTCGACGTCGAGGCGGTCACCGCGTGGGTCATTTCGTGCGCTGCCACATCGAATCCCAGCGTCAGATCTTTGAGGATCAGGCCAAACGGACTGCCGTCTCCGTACACCATCTGATTGAACGGATCGGGAATCCACGCGGCGTTGTCACCGCTGCAGCCCATTCCGGTGTCGAAGGTCCCGTGGATGCTCGACACAATCTTGGAGCCTTTGCCGTCGTACGAGTCGCGTCCCCAGAGCTTGTTGTAGAACCAATAGACGTTGCCGCTGCCGTTGTAGGCACGCGTTCCGGCTGCGTCGGTCGTCGTTCCGCCCTCGCGGCACAACAAAGTCCCCGGCAGTTCCGAGCCGTCCTTGAGACACGTCTTCTTCAGATCGTAAATCTCGCGCGACAGCGCCGTATAAATGAGCGAGTGTTCGAGCAGCACCTGGCCATCGACGGCGCTCACCAGCATGCGCTGGAACTTGCGACCCTCAGGTGACTGATAGTCGACCCGGGCCTCGTAAACCAGTCGTGGAGCGCCACCCTCACCCACAAACACACCGAGGACGGGCGGCTGAACCGCGCGGCCCGCACCACGAGACGCGAGCGCCAAAGCAACCGCCGAATCAGCCGACAGGCCTGCGGTCTCGCGCAGCACAAGCTCGGGCGCAAGTCGTCCGAGAATGCCTTCGAGCGTACCATCCGACGAAAGCTGCATCACAACTTGCCGACCGATGACCGGAAGACCGCCGTGCTTCTGCTGCAGCTTGATGAAGCGGTGGCCTTGCTCATCGCTGCGATCAGAAACCACCGAAAGCGTCGTCTCTGGAGCCAGCCGGTAGCTGGCCGCCAGCGCACCGCTTGTCAAAACCGCAGCCGCAGCATCTGGCGTGGTGATCCGCACCGCGCCCTGACCGCTCACGGCAGACGCCATCGACCCAGACAGATACGTCGGCGTGCCATCTTGGGCCAGCTTCGACTCACCAAACCCGAGCTGCGCAAACTGACCGCCCTCATCGTGGACGAGTGCGTCTTCGGGGTTTCCACAGCCAGTCCCCACAAGCGCAGCACACAGCGCCAATGTACCGGCCCACAACTGGGGCCGCATTCCTCGCTTTGCAAAGAGATGAGAGAGCGTTTGACGACGACGGGTCATGTAAGACTCCTTAGGGTGTTTGGCCGGTGAATGCGCGCAAGCCTACTCAAAGCCAGGCTGGTGCGCGACCGGAAAGAAGCGGGTTTTCTTGCGCTTATGTAAGCCAATCAGACGCCCACCCCCAATATTTTTAGCGGCCCGTCGAGAAACCAACGAGAGCGAGCGGTTCGACCACAACCGCAAGCAATCCCAGACGCCCGCACAACCGGGCACAATCGCGCTTCTTCCCGAAGAGCAACCTGTGATAAGCTGATTGGACCTAAGTCTGCATTCGACCTAGCGACGAGGCTTTAGACAGGAGACCCAGCATGAGCGCGAAGACGTGGGCACTAGCCCTTGCTCTGGCCAGTTGTGGGGCGCTGACCCAAACGGCCAAAGCCAGCGATCACACGGATTTGTCCGCCAAGATGACAACCGATCTCGGCACGCTAGCCGGGCCACGAGACATCGCCGACCTCTATACGTGGGTCGACAAGGATCCGGGCAGCCCGAACACTCCGCAGCGGGTCTTTTTGATCCTCACGGTTTACCCGAATGCCCCGAAGGCCACAGCGATGTTTGACACCAACACGCTGTACACCTTCCACACCATTTCCAAGACCAAGCTTGGAGACTCAAGCGCGACGGCGAACTCGCTCGACATCGTCTGCGCGTTTTCAAAGTCCGATGTTCTCACGTCTCAGATCTTTGAGTGCTGGGGCGGCGACGACGAGTACGTCAAAGGCTTCGCGTCGAACACAAGCACCAAAGGCAGCGTCCAGAGTCCGACCGGCAAGCTCAAGGCCTGGACGGGCATTGTGAACGATCCGGCGTTTTTTGGCCGCGCGGACCTCAACACCGCGATGACCAACATCAAGAACAACCTCAACAACTGGAACCGCGACGTAGCCCAGTGCGCGACGACGGGAACCGGTGGAAGCTGGGGTGCCGCCCAGGCCCTCGCCATGAGGACCGGCCTCGCACTGACCAAGGCCGATGTGTTCAACAAACAAAACGTGCTCGCGATCGTGCTGTCGGTTGATCCGCAGTACCTCACGCAGCGAGGCGGAGCACCGCTCCTCGGCGTGTGGGCAAGCACCAAGAAGCGCATCCCCAGGTAGTGAGGTCAGCCATGACAAAGAACATCTTTGCATCTTTGCTTCT
>CAYTGC010000132.1:0-13506 GCA_964437195.1 uncultured Myxococcales bacterium
TGCCCGCTGCAGCGCTCGGGTCGGTGGCCGGTCTGGGACTCGTGGGCGCACTGCTGGCTCGCCAGGCGCAGCCCATCGTCAGCACGCGGAATTCGCAGGCGTCGCCATCCGTGGTGCAGCCACCGACACAGACAGACCCGAGCCTACATTCGGCGACACCACCACCACTACAGCCGAACCCCGAACCGAAGACGGTCAGTCCGACGACCACTGAGTCCAAGCTCGCGATGGGCCAGCCACCAAAGCTGACCGCAGTTCCAGTCAGCCGCCCGCGACCAACAGCGAAGCTCCTGCGCACATTTGCGATCGGCGGAGCCACTGCGGCGCAGGAAAAGCTCTTGCGGCTGTGCGCTGAAAAAGAACTACGCGAGTTGCCCGGCCTCTACTCGACGACGCTTCGGCTCGAACGAAGCGGTGCGCTTCAGCTTACGCAAGCACCCGAGGTCGTGTACCGATCGGGCTTCGATGCTTGTCTGCGCCAGGCCTTTAACGGCACAGGCACGCCGCTGCCCGAGCAAGTTACGGTGAAAGTCCTGCTTCAGCGTCAAAAGCCCTGACATGGACCGACGCAGGCTCGGCTTCGGCAATAAAACCACCACCGAGCACGCGATCCCCGTCATAAAACACAGCGGCTTGTCCTGGGGTCACGGCTAGCTCGGGTGACTCGAAGTCGACCTCGGCAGTCTGGGCGTCGAGCATCTGGATCCTGGCGGCTTGCGGAGCGCGCCGATACCGAATTTGTACGCCGCAGCGCAGCGCAGCGCCCGGCAGATCGCCAAGCCAGCGAACGTCTTGCACCAGGGCTCGGCCCGCGTAAAGCGACTCTTTGGGGCCCACTTTTACCCGTCGAGTAAGCGCGTCGATGCCGACGACGTATTGCGGCGTTCCGACCCCAAACCCAAGCCCGCGCCGCTGTCCAATCGTGAAGTGATGCACACCGTCATGGCGGCCAATCACGCGTCCCCGCTCGTCGATGACGTCCCCGCCCGGCGGAGCGACCCCACCTTGCCGCGCCACAAAGCCTGCATAGTCTCCGTCGGGTACGAAGCAGATCTCTTGCGATTCGGGTTTCTCTGACACCGGCAACCCGAGGCGGCGAGCGTGCCCGCGTACTTCATCCTTGGTCATTCCACCGAGAGGAAACTGGACAAAATCGAGTGCTGAACGCGGCATTCCAAACAGGAAATACGACTGGTCTTTCCGCCCGTCGACGCCGCGAAGAAGTCGCCGCGCACCGGCACTGCCTTCGAGTCTCGCATAGTGTCCCGTCGCGAGTGCAGTCGCACCAAGGGCGCGCGCCCGATACAGGAGCGGCAAGAACTTCACCTGTTCATTGCAGCGCACGCACGGATTTGGTGTCTCTCCGCGCTGATACGTCGCTACAAAGTCGTCGATCACGGTGCGGTGGAATTCTTCTTCATAGTTGGCGACGTAAAAAGGTATCCCCAGATGAGCACAAACGACCCGAGCATCCTCGAGATCGCGCGGCCCGCAGCAGCGCCCACCCGACGCGCTCGCCGTGCCTTTGGCGTTGTAGAGCCGCATCGAAATGCCGACCACTTCGTGCCCGGCCTCGACGAGAAGTCCCGCACAAGTTGCACTGTCCACACCGCCCGATAGAGCGACGACGATCCGCTCTCGCTTGCTCATCGCGCGCAGCATAGGTTTCTTTCTAGCCACCGTGCAAGTCGGCGTATAGTTCGCGCCATGCTGCGGAAGCTCCTGCGTCCTGTCGCTGTGCTGTCGTTTTCGCTCGCGGTTTTTGGCTGTCAGAAAAATGTTCCATCCGACGAGCCACCGCCGCCCCCACCGCGCATGGCTTGGCAGAAGACGCAGGTTGCCACCGATGGCATCGACTTTCCGCTGCGACGGCGAGGTCTGCGGGCCGTTCGCGGCATCATCCACCTGCACTCGCCGTATTCGCACGATGCCTGCGACGGCAATCCCCAGCCTTCGGGTCAGCCCAATGCGCCGTGTCTGCGCAACCTGCGCAAAGGCTTGTGCGACACGCGTCAAGACTTTGCCATGCTGACGGATCACGCGACGCACATGGGTGAAGCCGACTGGGACAAGCTGTTTCTTTCTGACACGGGCGCTGGCGACGAAAAAATCGTCGAGGGTGGCGAGCAGACCGGCGGAAAAATGCGCTGTCCGTCAGACGGAGGCGGCAACGAGGCACATCAGGTCATCCTCACCGTTGGAGGAGAAAACGATCTGATGCCGGTTGGGTTGCATCACCACCTGGCGGATACCGTCGCAGCGCGCAAACAAGCGATGGGGGCTGATACGCCCGACGCGGTGAAGGCATTTCACGCCGCTGGGGGTCAGGTTCTGCAAGCGCATGGAGAGTCCAGAGATCTGGCCAAGATGTGCACACTGGCCGCGGCTGGACTCGACGGGATGGAGGTCTACAATCTCCACGCCAACCTGGACCCCAAAATTCGGGAAACCTATCTCGGCCTCGATGGTCTGGCGGCGTTTGCGGGTCTGGCCCCGTGGTTGGAGGCGCGTCCAGTTTCTGACGGTGGCCCAGAACCTGATCTCGCCCTGCTCGGTTTTCTCGAGGACAACAGCAAAGAACGGGCGCACTTCAATGCGCTGCTTGGTGCAGGCTATCGGCCCTTGCCAACGTTCGGTTCGGACATCCACGAAAATACCTTTAAGGGCGCCATGGCGGATGGCGAGCGCGGCGATTCCTATCGGCGCCTGATGCGTTGGTTTTCAAACTACTTGATCGTGTCGGCAGGCAAAGTGCTGCTGCCGAGCGACCTGGCGTCGGCCATCCAAAAAGGGCGCGGCTTTTCCGTCTTCGAAGCGATGGGACAGCCGGTCGGCTTTGACTTCGTCTCTGAAAACAAGGACGGCAGTCGATCCGAGCTAGGTTCTGCCGTCGAGGTAGGGGCGAAGCTCACAGTCCGCGCGCCAAATCCACTGCCGCCCGGCTACGCCACGGGTGAAGTCGTCGAGACGCTTCTCGTTTTGTTTGTGCCCGCTGGCAGCGCGACTGCGGAAACCGTCCTTAGCGAAAAGCTCACGGCCCAGCAGATCCAGCAGGGTCAGGTGCGTACCGTCGATACGACGCCTCGTGGTGCAGGTGCGTATCGCGTGGAAGTGCGGTTGTGGCCGAAGCACCTTTTGCACCTTCTCGGTGAAGAACCGAGTCGATACGATAAGGACTATCCGTACCTGTTTTCTGGTTCGATTTTCGTCGGTACGGTGGCCAAGCACGGCGGAAGCTGTAAGAGTGTTCCGCTGCCGCCATAAGTACGATTTACGTTGGAGAGTTTCATGTTTTCAAAAACGCGCATCGCGACTTTCGGCATTGTGGCTTTGCTCACGACGAGCGCCTGTCAAAAAAATGCGGGCCCGAAGACCGACAAATCCGAGCCTGTTGCCCAGCCAGCGACGTCCACTTCTGTGACACCAGTCCCCGAAGCCAAGGAGGCGTTTGGCCGACTGACGGTCCCCGAACTGGAAGCGAAGATCGCTGCGGCGCAAAGCGGAAAGCTCAAGCTGGCGGTCTTTGATAACAACGGCCGCGATACGTACGATCAGGGACACCTGCCCGGCGCCAAGTGGGTTCTTTACGATGAGATCAAGGCGTCGGACCTGCCGACCGACAAGGACACGGAGCTGGTTTTCTACTGCTACAACGAGCATTGACACGCCTGCCACATCGGCGCCGTGAGCGCCGTCAAGCTCGGCTACAAGAACGTGTTCATCCTTCCCGTTGGACTTATGGGCTGGAAACAGGCAGGCAAACCGATCGAAAAAACTGGTTCATGACCAGAGCAGTTCGTCCGTCCAACTGCTCATTGCAACACCCCAAGTGAGGTTCCCGATGAAGTCGTTTCTCCGCATCGCCCTGCTCACCTTTGGCCTTGTCCCCATGCTGGCTACCGGAATTGCCCGCGCCGACGGCTGCTACATCTGCAGCAGCGGCAGCGCCCCGCAGTGCAAAGACTACTGTCGCTACAGCGGCTCGGACACCTTCGCCGCCCGCAAAGAATGTGAAAAACGCGGCTGCAAGGTCGGTGGCACTTCGTCGTGTCCGACTGCGGTTAACTACAAGGTCTGTATGGTGAGTGTCGACGATACAACCAAGACTGTCGCGTCGCTGAATCAGTGCTCGGCACCGCGAAGCTGACGGGATGGCCCGCCCCATCGAGAGGCGGGCGGGCAATGTTTAGAAGTAGATCGCTGCTCCGAGCCGACCCTGCAGCCCGTACTGGTTCCCCATCGGCGTCAAGACCACGCCGTTGACCTTCTGGGTTTCCACAGTGATCGAGTCTGGATCGGTGACGCGATGCCGTGCGTCGCCGCGCAGATCGGCATTGATCACGAAGTGCTGACCAAGCCGTAGCTCCAAACCACCGCCGAGCTGTCCCTCAAGAAACCAGGCCTTGTCTTGGCTGCGAATGTAGTCGAGCTTCGAGTACGATCCACCAACAGCACCGACGAAGTAGGGCGACACAATCCAGTCAGGCGCGCCGATGTGCAGGCGCGTTCCAAACATCACGGGAACGTCGTAGCGCTCGAAGCCCTGCGTCACGCGCTTCTGATACTCGCCACTCAGTTCCAGCACGACCCGACGGTTGGCCCGATAGAGCAGCTCACCACCGAATCCAAGCTTGGTGAAGCGATCTTCGAGCGCCTGGTCATCGGTACTGATCGCACCCACGAACCGCGCACCGATACCAAAGCGCGAGCGCCACTGCGGAATCGGCGTCGGCTTGGCGACCTGGACGATGGGCGCGGGCGGCGGCGCAACGTACGTTGGTGCCGGTGGCAGGTAAACCGGCGCAGGCGGCGGCACGGGCTGAACCTGCACCGGGGGCATAGGCGCGGGCTGCACATAGACCGGTGGGGGCGGCAGCGGCGCGGCCTCTACCGGTGGAGCAACCGGTGGCTGGCTGTAAACCGGCGGTGGCGGCGCGGGCTGCTCATAGACCGGCGGTGGCGGCGCGGGCTGCATATAGACCGGCGGCGGCGGCGCGGGCTGCATATAGACCGGCGGCGGCGCGGGCGGTGGATAGTAGTACGTCTGCGGGTAGGGCTGGACGTAGACCGGTGGCGGAACCATTACCGGCGGCGCAGCAACCGGCAGGATCACGCGCGGCGGAATCACGACCACCCGCGGGCGCATCCAAGGGCGCCACAACACCTGCGCCTCAGCGCTTTGAGGGGAAGCACAGAGCAGAGCGGCTGTCGTTAGGGCGGCGGCAACGAGGGTGCGCATTGGGTTTTCTCCGAGTGAAAAAGCAATCAAACAGCGTTGTCTGGTTTCAAGAGCAAGCAATAGGCCAGCCAAGATCCCCTGGTTCTTCCCCACGGAGACATGTGCCACGCAGCAAAAGCATGAACAATCGTTCACAATCGGAGCGTGAACACGCCGAGAGACTTGTCGATGCTTGACAGTGCGCGGCAGTGGTCCGTAGGATTTAGCCATTCCTCACACGGTTTCAGCTCGTGATCACCGACGGATGGCAAAGTGACAGACAACAGCGACGGTTCGCACGGCGAGTGTCGCGGTCAGTTATTCTTGTCCGCACTGTCAACCCAGGTGACCGAGTAGGATCCTTACCAATCCAGTCTTTTGCGCCGGTCTACCGGCAAGCGGAGGGGGCCTTTGGCCGAGAACAACAAACCAGGTGGTTCTAACGTCAACGACCTCAGGGCACGTCTCGGAGTCAAAAAGGCGGGCGGTGGCCCTGCTCCGGCTGGCCCTGGAGTTCCAGGAGTTCCTGCACCGGCACCCATTCCAGGGATGTCAGGGGGACCCGGTCCAGCTGCGCCTCCGGGAGCAGTGCCGGTCCCGCCGGGAATGGTTCCACCGCCAGGCGGCGTGCCTGCGCCTCCGGGCTTTGCAGCACCAGTGGAGCCGCCGAAGCCAGACCCGTACGCGGCTCAGCAAGCAGCGATGGCTGCGTCACTGGCTGCTTTCTACGGCGCTGGTCAGTCGCTCCCGGGCAATGCCGACGAGGTCAAAGATGGTGTCGGCAAGCAGCGTCCGCTCGGCCTGATCATTGGAATTGGCGTGGCTGGCGTACTCGGCGTTCTCGTCGGCTACACGGTCAACTTCATCAAGGGCCAGACCGAGATGATCGAGCTTGGCACCGAGCGCGCCAAGGACATCAAGAAGGAAATCGAAGGCGTCCGCGGTCGCGTCAAGGCTGCGCTCGATGCGTTCAAAGAGACGAAACCGGGCGAGGCCCCGTCGAATGAGACGCTCGACAAGCTTGCGAACCTCGATCTGACGGAGCCAGACGCGACGAACAAGCTGTTTTCGCCGCTGCTTGGAACGTTCGAGGGCAAGCTCATCCGCTCGATGTTCGACTACTACAACAACGTGACGGCGTTCTTCCGCGAAGTGCAGCTACACGCCGCGCTGACGAAGAACGATCGCGATGTTCTCGCCAAGTGCATGAAGGCCGGCGCTGAAGCTGCAGCCAAGGGACAGCCCCCGCTCGGTGTCACCTTTGACTACAGCCAGAAGCTCCCGCAGGCGATCCTTGCGACGCTTGGCGGTGTGGTTTGCCCGAAGGAAGGCGAGACGAGCTGCGACCCTGGCGAGATGAAGCTGCGCTACCGCACGTCCGTCAGTGGCCAGTTCCAAGAGAAGCCGGCCAAAGGTCTGCCCAAGGACATCGTGATTCCGATCCAGCCAACGGAGCTTCTCAAGCAAGTGGCCGTCGGTGATCCGAATCAGCTCGCGTGCCGAGACTATGTCCGCCGCATCGAGCGCATCCGCCAGACCGTGACCAAGATCCCCGAACTGGAGAAGTTCGTGATCGAAGGTCTCGACAATCGCATCAAGAACCCGCCCAAGTAATACGTCCGCGCAACCTCGCGCGTGATCCGAAATCATCAAGCACTGCGACGGCAGTCTGCTTTCCCATCAAGCTCCCGAAAACTCAGCGGCGTCTGGTGAACACAGGCGGGGCCTCTTTGCCTGTGCAGCGCGTCCATGCCAGCCGATTCCCGTTGGCCAGGCAAGCGGTCCACCTGGCACACAGTGCATTTCTGACGGCAATCGATGCTTGTTGGCCCCCTTGTTTCCACGCCCCAAACACCCATCGAGACAATCGCCGCTCAATTGATCCCTGTCGAAGTTTCCTGTATTCTGCCCAGGGAGGTTTTAGTCTGAGCCAGGTTGAGCAAGCCAGGGACCCAAGGTCTGGCATGGTGATAGGCGGCTACCGCCTGCTCAAGCTGCTGGGCGCCGGAGCCATGGGCCGGGTGTACCTGGCAGAACATGAGCGCCTCGGTCGCCGTGCAGCCGTCAAGGTTCTCGACGGATGGGACCCAGAACTCGTCTCGCGGCTCTTTTGCGAGGCCCGTGCGGTCGCCCAGATTGGCGATGAACACCTCGTCGATGTCTATGACTTTGTCGCTGACCCACAAAAAGGTGTGGTCGCATACGTCATGGAATATCTCGCCGGCGAAGACCTCCGCAAGCTGCTGCAGCGGGAACGCGTCCTTGCTCCGAACCGAGTGGCTCGGCTCGCGGCGCAGATCTGCGAAGGCCTCGACGCCGCACACAAAGTTGGCGTGGTCCACCGCGATCTCAAGCCCGACAACATTGTGGTTGTGCGACGCGGCGGTGACAGCGACTTCGTCAAGCTGGTCGACTTCGGCATCGCGCAGTTCGCCGGTCCCGTCGCTCACCGCACGCGCGCTGGAATCGCACTCGGATCGGCAGCGTACATGGCTCCCGAGCAAGCAGAGGGCAAGCGCGTCGACGGGCGGGCCGATCTCTATGCAGTTGGCGTCTTGATGTTCGAGCTACTGACCGGCGAAGTGCCGTTCCTCGGCAAGACCTCGCGAGAGACGCTCGAGATCATGCACGTGACCAAGGTTCCGTCGCCCGCAGGCGATCACGGGGCAGGTCTCGTCACGGATGCGTTCGCAAAATTGGTGCAGCGCTGCATGGCGAAGCGCCCCGAAGAGCGCTTCCAGACCGCGGATGAACTGCGCAAAGCCCTGCTCGACATCGCAGAGATTGCGCCCGATCGCGGTGACAAGACGCAAGTGCTGGGGGCGGTCGCAAAGAAAAAAGTCACACCGTCGCTGCGCGGACTCTCGTCGGCCGCAGTGCTCGGAATGGCGATCGCCTTTGCGGTCGGTCTGGGCGCAGGGCTCATCATCATGGGCATCAAGTAGCCCGCACGAACTTCCGACGGAAAATCCGCGAGGCATGCGCGTGCGGCAACTTGACGCAGCAGGAAGGTACAAGCAATGGTTTTGCCCATGAAGCGGTCTGTTCCATTTGTGTGGGTCGACGTATTTGCCGAAGCTCCGTTTGGGGGCAATCCTCTCGCTGTTCTGGACGGCAGCGGCATTCCCGAGGACGCCCATTTGCCTCTCGCGCGTGAGCTGAGCCTGTCCGAGACGACGTTTTATCTTCCCCCGACCGACGCCGCCTCTGCCGATCTGCGAGTTCGCATCTTCACACAAGCAAAAGAAATTCCTTTCGCAGGTCATCCCCTGCTCGGAACTGCCGTCGCTGTACTTCTAAATGGACGGCTTCCCTTCACCGCTCCGCAGACGACGGTTCGGCTGGAAACCGGGATGGGCGTGGTCCCAGTGACGGTGACAGGTAGCGAGCTTCCCGAACGAGCCCAGTTTGCCCACGATCGCATCAGCGTCCCCGGTTCACCGATAAGCGACGAGCGGTTGGCGTGGCTCTCGCCGGCACTTGGCCTGTCAATGGATCGCTTCCGCGCACGAATCCAGGTATCGTCGGCGTCTGCCGAGCGCATTCTTTATCCGCAGGTGGTGAGTGGCGGCGCCCGTCAGCTTATTGTCCCGATCCAAACCGTCGAGGAAGTCGATGAGCTATACGCCAGTTACCGCGATGTCGTCGTTGCGGAAAAAGCGCTCGGGGCTGAACTTGGACTCTTGTCCTTTGCATTCTGCGCCCCACCCCGCGCTGGCGAACCGGTTCGGGTGCGGGCTCGATTCTTTGCCTACGATGCGCCAAACGAGGACCCAGCCACGGGCAGTGCGGCAGCGTCTCTCGCTGTGTATCTGCATCACCACCGGCTGCTTATGCCCGGCCAGGCGCTTGAGATCGATCAAGGCCCGCCGCGCGGTGCGATCGAGGGCGCTCCAGGCCGCCGCTCGCTGCTGCGTGCGTTCTGCGATGGCACAACCGTCCAGGTCGAAGGACGCGTCCGCGAAGTGCTGCAAGGCGATATGCGGCTCCAGTTTTAGTCCCGCGCGGCTACTTCTCCTCTTTCCGTCGGAACGCCTCTCGAACCACTCTCTCGAACCATCGTGAGGACTTCGTCGCCAGCGACTGCGCGAGCCGCAGCGCCGTTTTTTGTAGCTTGCCTCGCTGGGCCGACCATTTTTTTTCGAGCATCGACGAATCTGTCTCGGACAGGACATGCACCTCCCGAAGGCGCTCCATTTGCAGGAAGAGATCGTGTTCAAACCCAAGCGCGTCGTTGAGCCGCTTCAACCGCCGACACCATCGTTGGAACTTGCTCGGCAAGATGCGCTTCATCAGCGTCAGCGCATAAAACAGATCCTTGCTCCGCTTGCGCAAAAGGTGGGTCTTTTCCGTCGACAAGTCGTTTGCGGCAACGCGAAACGCTCGACGGAAGCGACTCATGATCCGTCGGATCCCCGTCGCGATAGGTCTTGAGCCAGTCCAAAGATTGAGTGCGCGCACTCGCATCCCCAAATCGGCCAAGTCACGTAGAAGCCGCGCACGAAGTTCTTTGCTGCCGTCGACCACAGGAAGACCGGTCCAAGCCTGCCGCAACTGCTCGAGCGCCCGGTGCTCAGCCAGGACGTGTGTCGTTTCTTGCTGCTCCAAAAGGCGCGCCAGCAGCATTTGTCGATCGCGCACCGTTGAAAGCGTCCGCGCCACGGAACCGATCTGCTGCGCCAAGTCCCGCGCCGTCTGCCTCCCAATGGAAAAGTGAAGCAGTCGAACGACCGCCCGCGCCCGCTTGCAGGCCTTGCGCGCACCATGGACGGCCTCGGGCCATTCATCAGCGAGGGGCGTCGACAAGTACCGCTGCGCGATGTTGAGCTGCTCGCTTAAGATCGCTTCCAGCGACGGACCAAGACCATGGCCCGACTGCTCACGGGTGAGCACAAACGCCATCTTTTTGTTTTACGGCACCAGCACACGCTCAAGAAAGGCCGATGTCTTTTCGACGACAAGATCGGGAATCTCGTGCCCACCCCGAAATGCGACAAAGTCGAGCTTGGCCCCGGCACCTTGTAGCTTGTCACGCAGTCGCTCCGCCTGCTCGTAGGGCAACAGAGGGTCCATCACGCCGTGGCTTTGCAAGATCGGTAGACCATGTGTCCGAGAAAGAAGTGGCTGCCACTGCGGCTCGGCGATGATGGTTCCCGACCACAACACCACGCCTGCGAGCTTCCGTCCGGTTTGCAGCATCACGTCGGTCGACAGCATCGCGCCCTGGGAAAATCCGCCGAGGACGGTTTTCCCCGTCGGTACACCCAACCCCCGTTCAAGATCATCGAGGGTGTGACAGATTTTTTCACGCGCGGCAGACAGTCCTGCTGGCACATCCGAGGCCATTCGATCATACCGACCGGACATCAGCTCGATCTGGATCCGCTCGATGTCGATCAGCCACCATGCACGAGAATCCATCATCCCAAAGCCCATCTCTGGAATCGACGACAGCGAGATCGGTGCCGCCGGGAACGCAAACCGGGTGTCTTTGGGCGCACGCAAATACGCTGACAGCGAAACCAAGTCCGTCCCCGGCGCACCAAAGCCGTGCAGCAGCACCACCAGCGGACCCTTGCCGCCACCAACACCATCGGTCCCGCCAGCAATTACGACGTCTAGCTCACCGACTCGCTCTTTCCGTACCTTTGCCATCGTGTCGTCCCTTTTTCGCGCCGCCTTGCGCGACGCTCCGGCTTTCTTTTCGCATAAACCGACAGTTCGCGGATACGGGCTTGCGCATGACGCTCCGAGCGGTGGAATCTAAACGCCATGAGCAACTTGCTGCGAGTGACCCTAATGAGCGTGCTGCCCCTTGTCGCTGCCACGGCCAACGCCGAGCCACCGAGCACCGCCAAAACCCAAGAACAAGCCAGCGATAGCATCCATGCGCTGTCTTCGAAAGGTCTCGACGGAAAACCTGTTTCGTTTGCTGACTACAAAGGCAAAGTGCTGCTCATCGTCAATACAGCGTCGGAGTGCGGCTTCACCGGCCAGTACGCTGGCCTCGAGGCGCTGTATGCCAAGTACCGCGATCGTGGCTTCGTCGTGCTTGGATTTCCATCCAATGACTTCCGCCAGGAACCAGCAAACGGGGAAGCGATCGCCAAGTTCTGCAAGGTCCGCTACGGCGTGACGTTCCCTCTGTTTGAAAAAGGCCCGGTGGCTGGGGATGCTGCCTCGCCAGTGTTCAAGTTCCTGGCCAAAAAGCACGGCGAGCCAAAGTGGAATTTCTACAAGTATTTGGTCGGGAAGAACGGACAGGTGATTGCGCAGTACTCGAGCAAGATCAGTCCAGACAGCGGCGAGCTGACGGCTGCCATCGAAGCAGCCCTGCGGTAGCTAGCTTCCGCTCGACAGTTCCCGTCGCAAAAGCCGCGCCGTTAGCAGCATGCTCCGACCCTGACAGACCGCCAGTCCCTTGCGTGCCAGCGTCGTAAGACAGCGTGACACCGACTCACGCGTTGCGCCGACCATGTTGGCCAGCTCCTGCTGGGTCGGTCGGCGGCGCATCAGCAGTCCGCCCTGGTGATCGGGGCTGCTCTCGTCACGAGCGAGCCGGATCAACATCCGACACAGCCGCTCTTCGATGTCTTGGAGCGCCAACGCGAAGATCGTTTCCTCGGCGCGACGCATCCGGTTGGCCATCTCGGAAAGCAGGCTCAATGTAAGCTGCGGATAGCGCCCGAGGAGCAACACCACCTCGGACCGAGGCAGCGCGAGAACATGCACGTCGGACAGCGCCACCACAGAGGCAGTCGTCGGCGATCCATCGAGAAGCGAGGTCTCTGCGATCAAATCGCCAGGCCGCAGCATTTCCAGCGTCACTTCTCGTCCCGCAGCACCAGTCATCACCACCTTGGCGTTGCCACTGGTGATGACGAGCAGTTTGTCTATCGGAGTGCTCTGCGGAACAATGATCGAGCCGGGGGCAATATGTTCCGGCGTCGCCACCGACAGAAGACGCGAGAGTTCTTCCTCACTCAAGGCCGCCAGCACGCGGGACTTGCGAAGCAGCGAGACATCAACAGCAGACAATACAGAGTGGCTTGTGTAACCGCGCTCAACTTGGACTGCGATCTCGTTCATTGGACTCCCCGTGCCCGCGGCCATGCGAGTGAATCCATAGGAAAGCAAAGCGCAAGCCAACCCCCCGTTGCGCTTCGCCCGTGTCAGCAGCGGGTCCGTCGTGCGCCCTTGTCGTCCAAAAGCGGGCAGGCCGTGGTCGTTTTTGACCAAACGGCAGGATTACGCCGCCGAACTAGTCGCCTCGCCCACGGAACTCGCCAGGCGGTAGGCTTCGTCCATCAGCTCGGCAACGCCTTCACCAGTCGCTGCCGAAATCGCCCAGAGTTTGACCCCCTGCGCAGCGAATTTGGCATGCAACACCTGCAGCAAATCCCTGGTTTCCGTCAAGTCGGTCTTGGATAGCACCACAAGCTGCGGTCGCTGCGCCAGCTCGGGATCGAACCGTCGCAATTCCTCGTTGAGCGTCGCGTAGTCCCGCAGAGGCTCTCGACCGGGCTCCAGAGAGACTTCGACGAGATGAATCAGCACACGGGTGCGCTGCAAATGACGCAAAAACCGATGGCCCAGACCGTGGCCCTCATGCGCGCCTTCGATTAATCCCGGCAGATCGGCGAGAACAAAGCTCCTGTCGCTGACCCGACTGCCGAGCGGCAGCGATACCACCCCCAGGTTTGGCGTCAACGTCGTGAACGGATAGTTGGCAATCTTGGGCCGCACCCGAGACACGCGCGCAATCAGCGAGGACTTGCCCACATTTGGATAGCCCAGCAAACCAACGTCCGCGAGCAGTTTCAGCTCGAGCTTTAGCGTTCGCTCTTCCCCGGAAGTGCCAGGCTCGGCGAACTCCGGGGCCTGCCAGGTAGAGGTCGCAAAGTGAATGTTGCCGCGGCCGCCCTGCCCTCCTTGAGCGGCGATGAAGCGCTGACCCGGCGACGCCAAGTCACACAGGACATTGCCGTCGCTGTCTTTGACAACCACGCCGACAGGCACCTCGACGATCAAATCTTCGCCGCTGCGACCGTATCGATCACGACCTTGGCCGGCCTGGCCACGCTCGGCGCGGTACTCTCGTCGGAAGGTGAGATCGAGCAGCGTACTGCGTTGTGGGTCTGCGACGAGAATGACCGATCCGCCACTGCCGCCATCGCCACCAGCGGGACCGCCTCGCGGACGACCCGGCTCACGACGAAAAGCAGCACAGCCGTCGCCGCCGTCGCCACCACGGACAAAGATCGAACACTCGTCGATAAACTGCATGG
>CAYTGC010000133.1:0-8565 GCA_964437195.1 uncultured Myxococcales bacterium
AGTGCCGAGCCGTTTGAAGAAAGCGGAAGCTTGCCCGAGGATCACGATGGCACGCAAGGGAGCTTCCATGGCCAAGATCGGACGCGCGCTTGAAGCGCTATTCAATACGCTTTTTGCAGAATCGCAGGTTCTTTGGGACAAGATGACGCTTGATGACTTTATGACGGAACTGCGAGCCATCGTGCATGGAAGCCCCGACCATGTGACGTTTGGGATGGCTCTGCTGAAAGCGGTCAAGGACAGCGGATTCTGGTAAGCAGCAGATCAGTTCGCGCAGGCAGCAGAAGCGGTTGTGCTTCTCGTGGTAGAAGTGCAGACAGTCAGCCGATCGTTTGGTAAGTACAGCACTACTACTCCGCTCGCCGGGGCAATCAGTGCGAGTCTGGACCAGACCAATACGGTGCACTGCGGCGCAGCTGGGCTGACGGAAACCCGATCATCTCCGGCCGTGAGATCTGTCTGGGGCTGTTTGGCCGGGGGTTGAGAGGCAATGAAGTCGACGTCAGAGACGAAGAGATTCACGCCGCGCTGGCCCAAGCGGCTGCGGCGCTGTTTCAGAACCCGATACCTACATGGGATCCGCGCACGCACAAGGACAACCCGATGAAGCTCGGCTCTGCTGATGACTATCTCCCGCACCTCGAAAAATGGGTGAAGGGCACGGAGATGCTGTCGGATAAGAAGGCCGCGAACGTGCTGTTGGCATTCCTATACAGCAGGGAGCGCGCGCAAGGACAGGAAGACGCAGGGCGAGGAGGTCAACCGAAAGATCCTAAAGAGAGGCATCGGAAGTAGCTCGCGGGTGTTTTGGCTTCCAGACAATCAGGGACCGCAGCAACTTCGGCGACCACCTGCCATCGGGCTGGCCCACGAACTCTGTCACGCCTACTACAATGGCCTCGGCGATCAGCTCGGAACCGAAGGCGGCGAGGAGGTTGGGGCGGCGCTCTACGAGATCATGGCCACCGGACTGGGTCCTTACTTCGTTTCAGCGCGGGCCGACGGCTCTAATGGCTGGAAGTACTGCGAGAGTACCTTCCGCACCGCGTTCGGAGTCCCACCCCGCACCAAGTACGAGTGACCCGCGTTCCCTGCATTGTCATCGGCGCTGCTGAGCCATCGCCGCCGCTGAGCCATCGCCGCCGCTGAGCCACCGCAGGCAGACAACAGTCCAACAGCAATCATGCGTGACCAGACCTATTCCTCAATTTCGATCTGATGCTGCTGCTTGTTTTTCTGTACGTTGCGGGTCCCTGACTTTTGCGGACTCTGCTTTCCCTTTTTTGTGGCAGACGGAGCAGCATCAACTTTCAACGGTGCAAGGACGATGGTCTGATCCTGATCCTGCATCTGGTCGAGCACGATGGTCTTGGGATCATACCCGGGGGCCACGATGCGCAGTTCTTGCGATCCGTGCGACGGCCGCTGCTCATGCTTCCATGGTGTCTCACCAAGGACCATTCCATCCGTGACACGGACCAGCTGTGCGCCAACAGGATTCGTCTGAATCTTCCATACAATCTGTTGTGCCTGCGGTTGCTCGATCTGGGTTGCCACCGCGGATGTCTGCTGGCTCAGTGGCTGTCCCTTGGGCAGACTCTGCGGCGTCGTGGGACGAGCCCACAGGAACAGTCCACCTAGCGCTCCGATGACCAAAGCAGCCAGCGTGCCTCGCAGTACGTTGGAATAGAGCGTTCTCTGTCGTGCCGCTGGGGAGGCGCTCTCACTTGCCAGCTGGTGCATCGTCGATCGATTGCTGGTTGACGCAGATTCCTCTAGCTCACGAACCCGAAGGGGAACGCCGGACTCCGTGGACTTGCTGAGTCCAGCAGTCGGTGTAGCGAGCGGCGCAAACAGGAGGTCGGGATGCTGGGACAAATCGCTGTTGGCGGTATTGATGGTCGATTCAAAAGCGAGCCCCAGGATTCCTCCTTTGGCAGCATCCAGCGTCTGTGCATTGCTGTCTGCGGCATCGAACCGCATGGCAATGTACTCATCGTGCGCCTTGTCTTCCTCGGTTCCTATGTCGGGCTCTGGAGAGGACAACGATGGCTGCTCAAAGTTGGCTAACTCGACGAGGAGCATTTCGATCCGCTGGTCGACCTGGTGCATGGACGGACGCTCTGATGGCTCCTTGGTCATCATCTGCCCGACCAGCACTCCCACGGACGCAGGGACATACGAAGCCACATCGCACAGCGGTGGCGGTTCCTGATACTGGTGCATTCCCAACAGCTCGCCAAATGCTTTCGCGCGAAAGGGCAGTCGGCCCGCGACAATGCGATACAGAATTACGCCGAGAGAGTAGACATCGGCGCGCTCTGTTATCACGGCCCCTTTGCACTGCTCCGGCGACATAAACGCTGGAGTTCCAAGCAGCGCATGCCCTGTCTGATGGATGTCTCGCAAGTTGGCATCACGCAGCTTGGCGATTCCGAAGTCGAGCAGCTTGGCTCGCTCGCCGCTAGGAACGGCAGGGTCCGACACGAGCATAACGTTGGCGGGCTTCAGGTCGCGGTGGATGATGTTCTTGGCGTGAGCAGCGGCGAGCGCATTGGCCATCTGTCGCACCACCACGAGAGCCTCTAGGAGCGGCAACCGGCCACCGAGCCGACGTAATCTTGCCCCCAGCGTCTCTCCATGGAGAAGCTCCATCACCATGAACGACGTTCCATCAGGGAGCCGTCCACAGTCGTAGATCTGCACGATGCTCGGATGACGGATCCGATTGGCCGCCTTTGCTTCGTTAAAGAAGCGCGTTACAAAGTCAGGTTTGTCGCCGAATTCGGGGCGGAGAATCTTGATCGCGACGTGCCGTTCGACTGCATCATGAAACCCCTCATAGACGGCACCCATGCCGCCTTGACTCAGCTTGCGAAGCAGTCGGTAGGGACCAAGCCGCGGCTCGGACATCTCACAAACATCGTAATATTTGACATTTTAAATGGCAAGACAGCCCAATACCTCTTCCGACACAGATGGTTACAGCCTCCACTTGCACACGGTCTTCTTCATGCGCGGGTGAGTCGTTCGAAGTTGCGTTCCTCGGGTAGTACGTAGTTCGATCGCGGCCAAGCGCCCCTGCTGTTGAGTGCAATCTCCCCTCGTGGCGCGAGCTGGTTTCGAGACGAGAGTTAGAGAGGCGTTCTCTGTTGCCTGGATCTTGGCGGGCACTCTGTGGAACGCCAGGCGATAGGCGATGTTGACTGTATCTGCAGGTCGTGAAGTGTGCGAGGCAACGTACGACTCCGTTTGGGAGAACGGTGCAGCAGCTCCGCCAGATCGCAATATACTGCCACTGCTTGCAGCGGGACCGCCAGGAGAGACGGAAGGTAGCGCCCTTGACAATCGATCCGTCGGGTCTTGAAAATGGAGGGTCGTCGCTTTCCGGGGGATTCCATGGACGTCGGGTCGAACATCGGTCCGTATCGCATCGTGCGGGTGCTAGGACAAGGTGGAATGGGGGTCGTTTACGAGGCGGTGCACGAAGCTATCTCGCGACGAGTTGCGCTGAAGCTGCTCAATGCAGAGTACGCAAGCAATCCAGATGCGGTGCTGCGTCTGTTCAATGAAGCGCGTGCGGTGAATCTCATCGAGCATCCGGCCCTGGTACAGATCTACGATTTTGGCAAGCGGACCGACGGTACTCCATATCTTGTGATGGAGCTGCTAAGCGGTCAGAGCCTGGCGGAGCGTCTGCATCATCAGGGAGCAGTAAGCATCGGAGCCTCCCTTCAGATTTCACTCCAAGTGGCCGAGGCCCTGGCGATAGCGCATGAGAAGGGAATCATTCACAGAGATCTCAAGCCGGAAAATCTGATGCTGGTGAAGGACACGCTTGCTCCAGGTGGTGAGCGGGTCAAGGTGCTGGACTTCGGAATCGCCAAGCTGAGCTCAGAGCAAAAAGGCAACAAGACAGACGGCAGTGTCATCATGGGAACGCCCAGATACATGTCTCCGGAACAGTGTCGAGGCGCGCGTCAGGTCGATGCACAAACGGATGTCTATGCACTCGGTGTGATTCTGTTTGAGATGCTTGCTGGGCGGGCACCCTTTGAAGGGGATCCAGGAGAGCTCATCGCCAAGCACCTCATGACGGCTCCACCGCTGGTTCTCAGTGCGCGACCAGATGTACCCGAAGGACTTGCATCGCTTGTGCAGTCGATGCTGCGAAAGGAAAAGACGGACCGCCCCTCGATGGGGGAGGTTCACTCGGTGCTTCGTACGCTTCTGGGGGATCGGACAAAACCTGAGACCTATGAAGTACGCAACCTACGATCCGGGGAGCAAGCACCAGTCAGCACACCCACCGCATTTCACTCGACGCTTGGTCACTCCGCAGCCCAATCGGCGTTTCCAAAGTCGATGCGGAGTGCCGATACAGCCCCTGCCTCCCTCTTCGCGACGATTCGGCATCCCTGGCGTGTTGCATTGGGAGTGCTCTGTCTAGGGGGCGCAGTGTCGGCGTCTACTGCGTACTGGCGTTGGTCTACAGAACAGGTGAGTTACTTCCAGAGAATGACGGAACGTCGTGGGGTTCCAGTGGGAATTGGAAGCCTGACGGAAGAAGCTCAACGTCACCGCAGCTTTTCGTTCCGCTTCGTTTCACGGCGTGGACAGCTACTTCGAGTCGAGGGCGTCAACGCGCAAGGCACGCTCACTCCCGATGTGCATGGCGAGGCCGCGTGGCAGTATCTGTACGACGCAGAATCTGGGCAGATCCGCAAGATCGTCTCGAAAGACTGGCGTGGTTTCATCGTGAAGCAGACAGTGTTCTCTGACGATCTGACGCGCCGAGAGTTTCGGGACAAGCATGGGCTTCCCAAACCGAGACAAGGCACAGACATCAGCCAGCAGCAGACGACGTACGATGACCAGGGATTCGTAACCAGCATCCGATTCTCAAACGTCTACGGTGCTCCGCGAAGCGATTCGGAGGGGGCCCATGGATACCAATACCTGTCGCTCTGGAGCGGACTCCCAACGCGTCTTGTCGTACTCGGGGCCGATGGAAAGCCATCGGTCACCAAGCTGGGCCTCGCTGGGTCCAACTTTGTCTACGACCGTGGTGGCAATCCTGTGGAGTATCAAGCGTTTGGTGCTGATGGGAAACCAACGCTGGTGTTCACGCTTGTGTCAAAGATTCGGGCTAGCTTTGACAAGTGGGGCAATGCGATCGAAGGCCATCACTTCGGAGTAAACGGTGAACCGGTTCTTGATAGGAATGGTGTTGCAGGATTCCGTGCAACGTTCAATGAACAAGGGCAAGAGATTGAGAATCACTACGTCGACTGTGCTGGACAGCCAACGCTCCATTCGGACGGCTACGCTGGATGGCGGTCTGAATACGATGCGGCTGGGAGGGAAACACAGTCGGTCTTCTATGGTCTTGATGGGCGTCCGACGCTGCGAAAAGAGGGGGCAGCAGGCTGGAAGAATCGCTATGACGGTCTTGGGAGTCTGATCGAGCGGAGCTACATCGGTGTCGATGGAAAGCCAATGATAAACCGCAATGGTGTCGCTGGCTGGCATTTGACCATCGACGCCCATGGCAGGGAGATCGTCCGAGACTACTTTGGAACAGACGGAAGACCCATCGTCAACAACGAGGGAGTGAGCGGAAAAAAGGTTCTCTTCGATGACAAGGACAACATCCTGGAGGTGTCGTTCTTCGATCCGCAAGGGAGGCCCGTGCTTCACACAGACAAGTACGCGATCCGTCGGATGCGTTACGACGAGCGAAACAATGAAATCGAGCAGGCTTTCTTTGGGACAGATGGACAGCCGGTGCTGAACAGAGACTGGGTGTCAGTCGTCCGAACGACCTTTGATGAGCGAGGAAACATCAGCGGGCGACTCTATTTTGGCACCGACAATCAACCGGTGCTGGAACGGAAATCACTCACAGCGGGTCATCGTACTAGATTCGATGAACTGGGACGAGAGATCGATGTTCGCTACCTGGGCCTCGATGGAAAACCAACGCTCTCTAAAGATGGTTTTGCCGCGATTCAGTCCACATATGACGGCAGCGGTAACAAGACAGAGCTGAAATTCCTGGGAACGGATGGTGCCCCGCGCGCTCTCGCAAACGGTACGGCGGGCTGGCGCGCGAAGTATGATAGCAGAGGAAACGTACTCAGCCGCTCAACGCTGGGAGTCGATGGGCGGGTGACGGCGAATGTGTTCGGTGTCGCGGAGTATCGGTCCGTGTTTTCCTCTCGCGGCAAGGAGCAAGAGCGCCGATTCTTTGCTGTTGATGGGCGGCCTGTATTGTCCGATGACGACATCGCTGGCTGGGTCGCTCGCTTCGATGAGCGAGATCGAACGACTGAACGGACAAACCTGGGGCTCGATGGGAAACCAGCCGCGGGCAGAGACAAGGTCGTTACCACCAGGAGCTCCTATGACGCGAGAAGCAACGAGGTAGAGCGCTCATTCTACGGAACCAGCGGACAGCTCCTCACCAACCATGAAAACATCGCAGGCTGGCAGGCCACCTATGACGATCGAGATCGAATGATCCAACAGTCGTATTTCGGCGTCGAGCGCCGCCCCGCGATGGATCTAGACCGTGCGTCACTTGTTCGTTTTCGGTACGACGAGCGGGGCAACCAGGTCGAGCAAGCCTATTACGGACTCGATGGGAAGCTGGCGATCAATGCGCAGGGATTCTCCATCTGGAAGCGCAGCTACAGCCTGACAGGCGATTTGGTAGAGAGCAGCTACTTGGGGCCAGACGGCCACCCGATCCTAAGCACAGAGGGCTTCGCAGGGCGCAGGTCCAAGTACGATGCGCGAGGAAATGAAACCGAGCGAGTCTTGCTGGGTCCGCAGGGATTCCCAATCCAGAACGCGCAAGGTTTCGCGGGATTTTCCGCGAAGCATGATGAGCGAGGGAACGTGATCGAACGAAACTACTTTGGGATCGATGGCAAGCCTGTTCTCCTTCGCGAAGGATACGCGGGTCGGCGGGCGTCCTTCGACGAAATCGGACACGAGCGAGCCGTCGTGTTGCTGGGCACAGACGGTCTACCATTGCCTGCTGGTGCACTGGTGCAACAGGTCGAACAGAACGGTGAGGCGGCACGAGCGCAGCTGCGGATCGGAGACTTGATCGCGCTGGCAGACGGCAAGATCTGTTCAACCCCGGCAATGCTTGAGCAGACAGTGAGTTCTTCTCGGAATCCGCTGGTCAAGCTCTCCGTGATTCGCCGAGGGAAGCCTCTCTCTATCATGATTCGTCGTGGGTGGATCGGTGCGACCACGATTGCAACGCAGCCAGAGCAGTCTCTGGCTCGGTGAAACGCGCCTACGTAGATCCGTTCCCGAATCGCGCTGCGCGAAAGGTCTGCTTGGACTTCTGACCGCTGCATACAGGATGACTTCCGTGGGTGGACAAATCCCAGGTGTTGGCTGTTGACAGATGGCGAGCGCCAAGGCATGTTCCGTCGCTATGCCCCCTGTTGATCCGCGCGCAACGCTGACCCCCTTTCCTCGTGGTTGGTATTTTGTCGCGAGGTCGACGGAGCTTCCCAAGGGAGGCGTCAAACCGGTGAGCCTGATGGGCCGCCAGTTGGTCGTCTTTCGAACCGACGATGGACTGGCGCACGTCGCCAACGCCCACTGCCCCCACATGGGGGTTCACCTTGGTCACGGTGGTCAGGTCCGCAAGGGCTGCATCCGCTGCCCGTTCCACGGCTGGGAGTTCAGCGGCAGCACGGGCGAGTGTGAGAGGATCCCGACGGGTGATCTGCCACCACGCAAGGCCCGGCTCGCGCGCTGGGAGACACACGAAATCGCGGGCCTGATCATGGTCTGGTTTCACGAGGAGGACGCTGCGCCGACCTGGCGGGTGTCGGAGTTCGACGACCTCAACGACCGAGCCTACTCCGATTGGGCCGACTATGAGTGGACGCTAAACGCTCGGATCCAGGACATCAGCGAAAACGACGCCGACGTCACGCACGCCGTCGCACTGCACGGCTTCGTAGACCAACCTGCCGGGCTCGACTTCCGGACGGATGGCGCAGAGTGTCACTATCGGCTGCGGGCGACGATTCATACCTCGTCGTTCGGCGTGCCGACGTGGGTGCCCGGGATTCCCAAGAACTTCTCGACCAATATCCACATCCGGCGCTCGGGACTATGCCTGGGCTGGATCCGGCAGTCGACGATGCTCCCGGGCGGTATCTCGTTTAACACCCAGACGCTCGCCGCCTCGATCCCTCTCGACGAGAACCGCCTGCGTCTGGTTATGCGCCATCGCGTCGCCAGCACCGGAATCCCACTGCTCACGGCCGTGATGCTCCGCCGCTACGCAGTGCTCTTCAACCGCACGCTGGAAGAGGACATCGTGATCTGGGAAAACAAGATCTACCGGATGAGCCCTGCGGCCTCGAAGTCTGACGCGCCCATCCTCCAGTTCCGCAAGTGGACCCGCCAGTTCTACCCAAGCGGCCACTACGACGCCGCGATCGCGGCCCAGCGGGACCACCGACAGCCCTCGTCCGTGGAACTGGAATCATCGTCCATGGGTGGCGCCGACGGGTACGCAAAGTAGTA
>CAYTGC010000133.1:8665-13453 GCA_964437195.1 uncultured Myxococcales bacterium
AAACAGCCCGGTTTGGCCTGGATGTCGAAGCCAGCCCGGATGCGGAAAGCTGGTTCATTCATCAGGGGTCAATGCCCGGGCGGTGGTGGTGATGTCGCTGGCGCACGACGGCAGGGTCTACAACGCCGTCCGCCCCGCGACAAACTGGCCCGCTTACAGTGGCTGCGTCCGCAGGAAGGCCAGCGCCTCGGCTTCATCGAGAAAGGCAGCATGGTTGATCTCGCCGCGCTCGCGCGCCATGCGCAGCACTTGCAGACGCCCCACGGCTGAAGCGACCAGCGTCGCGCGCACCGGGAAGAGCTCACCGAGGTGACGGCGCAGTAGTTGCGCCTTGGCCTCATGGCCTGGGCTGTTGTTGCCAGTGGTGGCGCGCAGATCGGTCAGCAGCCGCTGGCCTCGCAGTGGACGCAGCACACTCAGCACCTGCGGCAGCGTCTCATCGGTCATCACCTGATCGAGCGGCAGTGCCCGGCGACGCACGATCACGATCTTGTGCGCGGCATCGTGCTCCACTCTGAACAGGTCGTTCTCGAATACGAACTTCACAGCCTTTCGATTGTAGTACGCACCGGGGGCACAAGAACATCCAAACGAACTTTCGGCTGCCTGGTCCGGGAACTGATCGCCAAGATCATCCCGGACTCCGTGACGGTAGCAGACACCTTGCCCTACACTCCTGTGGTTTCGCCAGCGGACCGCTGCTTGGTTTCAGGTGGGTGCGGCTCCGATTGAATCGAAGGCCTGGATGCTGGTGAGCCACGTCATCACGGCACGGACTTTGGGGATGCGCAGCTTGTTGCGATGCACCACCATCCAGAAGTCGCGGCTGGGAATCGGTCCAAGATCCTGCGCGCCAATTTGCGGTGGGCTGACCTCGAGCAGACCCGGCATCCGCGCCGCCACACTGCGCGCCAGGATGGCCACACCCAGCCCTTGGGCAACCGCAATCGCAAGCGTCTCGATGTCTTCGACAAGCAGCCGGGCGGGACGCCTTGCAAAAGCGCGGCTGGCGAAGCGCTGTTCGGGAATGTTGGCCAGCGATCCGAAAAGCCCGAGCCATGGCACGTCTCTGTGCAGCGACAGGCCTTGTGCAGCGTAGAAAGCATACGACTCGCTGTGGAGTCGCTTGGCCACCAGCTCACCACGGCTCGGACGCTTCAGGCGCAGGGCGACGTCCGCTTCTCCCGCGGCCAAGCTGCTCAATCGATTGTCAGCGAGGATGTGAAGCCGCAGGTGCGGATAGTCCCGGAAAAACGAACTCAGCTCCCGCGAGAGGACCCAGCGCAGAAGCTCTCCCACTGTCGTCAGTGTCACCTCGCCATGCAGCTTGGGTGAGTCCTCCAGCGCAGACTTGGCGGTGAGCGCAGCAGTGACCATCGGCTGGACACACGCGAGCACCGCTTTCCCTTTGTCTGTCAGGCGCAGGGGCGTTTCGCGCAGATACAGCGGACCCCCTGCATGCGCTTCGAGCTTGCTCAGTTGCCGACTCACTGTCGATTGACTGACTCCCATCGACTTGGCCGCCTTGGTCAGACTGCCAAGCCGCGCCACGGCTTCAAACGTACGAAGGAGATCCCACTGCATCGGCGGCTCCATGCAAAAACGGATGACTTGTGTGCAGATTTGCCGATTGCCATCCATTTTCGCAAGGCCTATTCAGGAATGTAACAACAGAGAGAAGGAAGGCCTCCCATGCGGGTACATCACGTTCGCAGCGCCACCATGCTCCTTTCGATTGGACCGAACCGTCTGCTCGTCGACCCGATGCTGTCGGAACCGGGCGCGTTCCCGGGCTTCAAGCTGTTCGGCGGCGGGCGTCGTCCCAATCCACTTGTGCCGCTGCCGAAAGATGCCGGACAAGTCTTGGAGCAAGCCACCGGAGTCCTTGTGACCCACGAGCATCCCGATCATCTCGACCCAGCGGCGGTGTCGTGGATCTTGGCGCGCAAGCTGCCGGTGTGGGCGAGCCCGACCGATGTGCCGAGTCTGCGAAAAAAGGGACTCGATGCCAGAGAGCTGCGAAGCGGTTCGCTGGGACTTTCCGTCGAGCTGATTCCGTCCAAACACGGACCAGGCCTGTTGGGCTGGCTGATGGGGCCGGTGGCGGGTTTCTTCCTTGCACATCCCGACGAACCGAGCGTGTATCTGACTTCAGACTCCGTGCTTAGTTCAGGACTGCTAGACGCGCTGTCGCGGCTGCGACCCGAGGTTGTGATTGCACCGGCTGGGGCCGCGAACTTCGGACTGGGTCCAAACATTCTGTTTTCCCAAGACGAGCTTGTGACGCTCATTCGCAAAGCGCCCCACGACGTGCTGCTCAATCACTTGGAAGCGCTCGACCACTGTCCGACGACACGACAGGCTCTGCGGGCGCGGCTGGCCGCAGAAGGGCTGACCGAACGCGTCTTTGTTCCAGAGGACGGGGAAGCGGTGACTTTTTCACGCAAGAGCCAGTCGCCACACGCCGCACCCGGGCCAGGCCCGTCGCGCATCCCTCGTCTGCAAAAGTGGATCTCCGCGCAGATTGGATAAGCAACTTCGTACAGACGGGGCCAGCAAAACCAGCACGAAGTCAGATATTTGTGGTTTTCGGTACATATTTCGCTGGCGGGCGTAGAATCTAGGTGGTCGTCAGCGTCGCAGACCCGGGCCAGGCGCACATCCCAGACCATGGCCGCAGAGCCTGGTCAGAACTTCCTTTTCTCATGCTCAGAGGTTCCTTCACATGAGACTCGAAATTATCTCTCCGCGCAGTGAACGAGCAAAGCTATCCCCATGCCACGTTCTTTTGACATGGCGGCTCACCAATGACAGAGGGGTCGCGGTTCAGGCCGACCAATTTGTCATCACCATTCGATCTGTCAAAAAGTCCGACCGGCTTCCGAAGGACATCGCATCCTGGAATGCGGATAAGCTTCTCCAGTGGATGTCTGCCACTCAGCCACCCACGGCCCATGTTGAGAGTCGAAAAGAAATAACCAAGAACACAAGCCTCCTTGTTTCGCTTGCGCCAGAGAGCATCTATCACTTTGAGGTCGTTGCAAAGGTAGGAGCGAATATCTCCTACGCGTCGAAAGTTGTGCTTACCAAACCGACACGGAACTACTTGCGCGAGCGCGTTGAACGCCAAGCTGCGGCGCCAAGAGGAAAACGATCGACCCTCTTTCCACTCATCATGTTTCAGCTTGATAGATATATCAATACACCTGATGATCAGTACGATGCGTTCGACCGAGCTTTCAATGATGTGCTTAAATTGCGTCAGGCCCACTTGGGAGGCGTAAGTGTTTATAAGCGTATTTTGAAGAATTGGGCGGAAGTTCCAATCGAAACACGAGTGAAAGTGTATGGGCCTGCTCCGCAAAACGCCGCGGACATCAATTGGCGGAAGAAAGCCATTCATTCGCTATTTGATGGGAGTCCATTGGTTGATATTCTTGCAAAATACGCAGAGGTGCCGCGAACGTACGGCCTTTCTTTCAAGAATCCACGCATCGAAGCGTCGCAGCTGAGCACTGGGAAGCAATTCAATGCCTCGTCGGAATACATGATCCAAGGGGCGCTTTGGCTGTGCATCAAAGCTGGGCAGACATCGCGATGGCTGAAGATTAGGAAGAATATCGAAGCTCAGTCGCTGGCGATTGACGACGAATCGCTCATGAACTTGGATGCATCCACATACTTTGGACAGATCTGGAATCTACCCGAGGGGGCAGTACCAGATCCCAGTGTATCCGTGGGAACAAAATTGTCTGAAGGGCGAGTTACGATACAAGCTGGTGCTCCGCTCATTTTGAGCATTTCACCCTCATCTATTCAGCTTGATGCAGGCAAAATGTATGAGTCTTTCCGAATCACCGTGCGCGATGGCGCAACGCCCGGCACAGTGATGCTCGTCATGCCAGATGCGTCCCTAGAAAGCGCGAAACTTACGCTTGTAGAGAAGACTTTTGAGCATCAGACATTTGAGGTCTCTTATGGCGACACCATGCTGTCATCTGGCACACATGCACTATGGTATACCAGTGGTCAAAGTGCAGGTGGGAAGCGCTCGTTGAATAGTCAACCGTTGACCCTGACGGATACACTCTATGATGCATATCTAGATGTCTTGCAGTGCCATGATGAGAGCAACCCGGAACGCTTTGGGGATGATACCATCCAGGTCGCAATGAACTGGGGGACAGATACGCGATTTGAGAGCAAGCCAGTTATGGCATATCCGAACATGGGCTTCTCTGACGGAGCTGTGCGAACGTTTGATCCGCCAATTCGCATATATGGCCCGCGGGCGATTGAGGGAAGTCTCGGTTTTAGCGTGGCAATCATCGAGATAGATGACCTGGGGTGGATCGCCGAAAGCGTTGAGATTTTTTGCTGGGCTGTCGTTCTAGGACTGACTGCGCTTGCAGGAATATTCACAATTGGCATCGGCTCGATCTTTGTCTTTGCCGTTGGGACTTTCTTGTTTCAGCAGGGTCTATTCGCTGAGCTTGGTGAGCTAATCGCCGATGGATTCAGTGGTTTCGGCAAGGAAGTGCTTCATCGCGGCGCCATTATTTTTGGCGAATTCGGCTCATCCGCAGCGGAGAAGACGTTGAACATGACGACAAGTGAGAGCCAATACTCGGTCAAGCTCCGAGTCAAACGGTCCGCCCTGGGATCGCATTCGGTTGGATAACTGGCAGCCACACTCCGACGGCTTTCGTGGACCACCAAAGGACCACCGCCCGTCCCGCTGCATGGTTCGGCGTCGGGACACAGGCCGTGCGCAGCATCATCTATGAC
>CAYTGC010000134.1:0-11826 GCA_964437195.1 uncultured Myxococcales bacterium
AGCTGCAAAACGCGAGTGCAAAGAATGCGGACGCTCTCGAAAAAGGCATGGCGCATCTGCACAAACACCTGGGCAGCCTGGCCCACTTTGGCTTGCCCGCGGTCGTAGCAATCAACGCGTTTCCCGACGACAGCGAGGACGAACTACGCGCTGTTGAACAGTCGGTTGAAAAGCTGGGCCACAAAGCGGCGCGAACCACGGCCTTTGCCGATGGTGGAAGTGGTGCGATTGCTCTCGCCGAGCTGGTCGCGTCCGAGGCCGAGAAAACCGACCAAAGTCCGCCAGCCCCACGCTTCCTCTATGAACTCGAAGACCCGTTTGTCGACAAGCTGCATAAGGTTGCCCGCACGGTGTACGGAGCCGACGGTGTGATGCTCTCGACCAGCGCGGCCAAAGACCTCGAGCGGTATACAGCCTGGGGCTACGGCAAGCTGCCCGTCTGTATCGCCAAAACGCAGCTCTCGCTGTCCGACGATCCAAGCCGAGTGGGTCTGCCCAAAGGTCACTCGATCACGGTTCGCGAGCTGAGGCTGTCGGCAGGTGCGGGCTTCCTCGTCGCGCTGACCGGAGAGATCGTCACGATGCCGGGACTGCCCGCCAAGCCCGCCGCATGGAATGTAGCCCTCACCGACAGCGGACGGATTCGGGGATTGATGCAAAACGACGGCTAACCGAGTAGACTGTGCCGCGTTTTTTGGCACCTACGCGAAGGAGAATCGACGTGAACGCCACCAGCCACTATCGCAGCAACCTGCGTGACCTGTTCTTCAACCTGTTCGAGTTCCACGACATCAGCAGCCGAGTGCTCGGTCACGGACCGTATCAAAATCTCGATGGTCCGACGGTAAAAGAGACCCTGGTTCAGCTCGAAAAGTTGGCCGTAAACGAGCTCGCGGCCAGTTTCGCGTCTGCCGATCGTGAAGGAGTCGAGCTGAGCAGCGACGGAACTGTGCGGCTTCCAAAGAGTCTGCGCGCCTCGCTCGATGCCTACCACGATCGCGATTACCACATGCTCGAGATGCCCGAGCATCTGGGCGGAATGGGCGCACCGCCGTCGCTAAACTGGGCAGGCTATGAGCTTCTCGCCGGCAGCAATTCCACCGCAGGCTTTTACGTGACGACGCAGTTTATGCTGAAAGTCATCGATCGCCTGGGCACGCCGGAACAAAAAGGGCGATTTCTTCCCATCGCTCTTGAGCGGCGCTGGGGCTGCACGATGGTCCTGACGGAACCGGACGCAGGAAGCGATGTCGGTGCGGGCAAGGCCCGCGCTCGCCACGTCGAGGGCGACGAGTGGCACATCGAAGGCGTCAAGCGCTTCATCACTGGTGGCGACAACGACTACTTTGAGAACATCATCCACCTGGTCCTCGCACGACCCGAGGGAGCAGGTCCGGGAACCAAGGGTCTATCGCTGTTCCTCGTCCCGAAGTTCTGGGTCGAAAAAGACGGCTCGATGGGCGAGCGAAACGGCGTTCGCGCCACGAAGGTCGAGCACAAGATGGGCATCAAAGCTTCATCGACGTGTGAGCTGGTCTTCGGGGATGAAGCGCCTGCGCGCGGACTCCTTCTTGGCAATGTCCACGACGGCATCCGTCAAATGTTCCAGGTGATTGAGCAGGCCCGCATGGCGATCGGCGTCAAGTCGATGTCCACCCTGTCGACGGGATATCTCAATGCACTGGCGTTTGCGCAGGAGCGCGTCCAGGGGCCGGATCTTTTGCGCGTGATGGACAAGACCTCGCCACGCGTCGAAATCATCGCCCACCCCGATGTGCGCCGAATGTTGCTCTTGCAAAAATGCCACGCCGAGGGAATGCGCGCGCTGGTCTTCTACGCAGCCTCGCTGCAAGACCAGCGAGAGGTGTTCGCCGCGACTGACCACAAGAAGTCGGACAGCTTCGAGCGACGCAACGATCTACTCCTGCCACTGGTCAAAGGCTACTGCTCGGAAAAGGCGTACGAAATGCTGTCGCTGTCGCTTCAGTGCTTCGGTGGATCGGGATATCTTCAGGACTATCCCATCGAGCAGTACATCCGCGACCAGAAGATCGACACGCTGTACGAAGGCACGACGCACATTCAGGCGCTCGATCTGCTGCTGCGCAAGGTGGCACGCGATGGTGGCCAGACGCTGCGTGATCTGCTCGGTGAAGCCCAAGCAACGCTGGCAAGCGAAGAAGGCGGTGCGGACCTGGCCGATGCCCGTGCTGCGCTCGGCAAAGCGCTAGAGAACATCCAAGCGATGCTGATGGCGTTGCTCGGCAAAATGGGTGAGTCGCTGTACCACGTCGGGCTGCAGGGCAATCGCGTGCTGATGTCGCTCGCGGAAGTTCTGATTGCCTGGCTCCTCATTCGCCACGGCGCGCTGGCAGTGCGCAAGCTGGCCGAGCTTCCCGAGGGCGCTGAGAGTGAGCGCGGCTTCTACCAAGGCAAGATCTTCTCGGCGAGGTACTTCGCGACGCAGATCCTGCCGCGACTGTCCTTCGAGCGCCGCCAACTGGAAGCGGGCGACCTCGCGCCGATGAACCTGCCGCTCAGCGCGTTCTAGCTACACGTCGAGGGATCCAGCCTCGCTTGCGTGCTCCATGATGAAGCGGAAGCGAGCGCTGGGATCCTTGCCCATCAAGTCACCGAGCACCCGATCGGTGTGCTCTTTGTCCCTTATCTCAACGCGCAACGCCACCCGCTTCTTCGGGTCGAGCGTCGTCGCCCAGAGCTGCTGCGGCATCATCTCGCCCAGACCCTTGAAGCGCTGAATCTCGATCTTGGCATTCGGCTTCTGCTTCGCGAGCAGTTCGTCCTTCTGCCGATCGTCGAGAACCCAGTGCGTCTCCTTGCCAACGTCGACGCGATACAGCGGCGGCTGCGCAATAAAGACATGGCCATTTTCGATAAGCTTCGGGATATAGCGATAGATGAACGTCAGCAGCAGCGTCGAGATGTGATGACCGTCGCTGTCCGCGTCCATCAGCAGAAAAATTCGCCCGTAGCGCAGTCGACTCTCGTCGTACTTGTCGCCGATCCCGCAACCGAGCGCGGCGACGATATCCTGTAGCTCACGGTTCGACTGGAGCTTCGACAGCGATGCCTGCTCGGCATTGAGCACTTTTCCGCGCAGCGGCAAAATCGCCTGGTTCTTGCGGTTGCGCCCTTGCTTCGCCGATCCACCTGCCGAGTCACCTTCGACGATGAACAGCTCGGCTTGGCGCGGATCGGTCGACTGGCAGTCGGCCAGCTTGCCTGGCAGATTGAGCCGCTGTCCGACGACAGATTTGCGCGGAACGGCTTGGCTTGCCGCTTTCATCGCCTCGCGGGCACGCGCCGCGGCAATGATCCGCTGCACGATCGCTTCGGCCGTCTGCTTGTTGTTGTTGAGCCAGTTTTCGACAAACGTCCGCACCGCGCCGTCGACCTCAGCGGTGACTTCGGTGTTGTTCAGCCTCTCTTTGGTCTGGCCTTGAAACTGCGGCTCGTGCAGATAGCAGCTCAAAATCGCCAGCAGGCCTTCACGGATGTCTTCGGCGGTAAGCTGCAGTCCTTTGGGCAGCAGACCGTGCGTGTCGATGAAGTTGCGAACGCCTTTGTTGATTCCGGCCTTGAGACCGTTTTCGTGCGTTCCGCCAGAAGGCGTCGGAATGCCGTTGACGAAGCTCTTGATCGTCTCGTCGGTGCCTTCGGTCCACAGAAAAGACAGCTCGAAGCGAGTCGTTCCACCGTCTGCATCCCGAAACACATACACCGGCGGACAAAGAACCGGCTTGCCCCGCTCGGTGGCCCACTTTTGCAGGTAATCGGCAATGCCACCTTTGTGGGACAGCTCGATGGTTTCACCGGATTCTTCGTCGGTGAAAAGGATTCGCAGGCCCTTGTGCAGATAGCTCTTCGACTCGAGCCGCTCTTTTACCAGCCCCAGATCAAAAGACGCTTTTTCGCCGAAAATCTCCGGGTCGGGACGGAAATAGACCTTGCTGCCGCTGCCTTTGGCCGCCCCAACGCTGCGCAGAGGAGTCACGGCAGCACCACGCTGGTAGCCCTGCTCGACCTCTTTGCCTTCGCGACGAACCCGAACCCAAAGCTCGGATGACAGCGCGTTGACGACGGAAGCACCGACGCCGTGTAGACCGCCCGAGTGCGTGTAGCTGCCCTGCTGAAACTTTCCGCCCGAGTGGAGTGTCGTCAAAATCACTTCGAGCGCGCTTTTGCCATATTTGGGCAAAATTCCCGTCGGGATTCCACGACCGTTGTCCTCGATCGTGACGGACCGACGATCGCGATGAAGGATGACCTTGATGGTCGTCGCATGGCCGTTTATGACTTCGTCGATGGCGTTGTCGAGGATTTCCCACAGCAGGTGGTGATAGCCGCGACTGTCAACGCCGCCGATGTACATGCCCGGGCGCTTGCGGACAGGCTCAAGACCCTCGAGGACGACGATATCTTCTTCGGTATAACGCGGGGGCGTTTGGTTCTGTGGGCTCATGGTCTACGCGACAGGAAAGAGCGGTGACCGTAGCACGGCTTCGGCGTAGGTCAAAATGCGGTGAGGTCGCGGTACACTGGCCAAAGAACAATGAACCCTGCCAGCCTTGACAACCTTGCGCACGCCAAGCGCACGCTCATCGACGTCGGTATCCACTACGGCCCAAGGTTTTTCGTCGCGCTGCTGATCCTGGTTCTCGGCGGCTTTGTCGCGAGGCGCACGGGCCGACTCGGCTTTCGCTGGTTCCTGAAGCTCGATATCGAACAGCCCATGGGACAGCTTCTGGGCCGGGTGCTGACGGCGCTGGTGTTCCTGTTGTTCTTGATGCTCGCGCTGCAGAACCTGGGCGTCGAGCTCTTGCCACTGTTCGCCAGCCTCGGAGTCGCGGGTGTGGGTGTCGGTCTGGCTGCCCAAGGTGTGCTTGGGAATCTCGTCGCCGGACTGACGATCATCTTCACGCGTCCGTTCCGCATCGGCGAGTGGGTTCAGATGGTGGGCGTCGAAGGGCAAGTCGAATCGATCGATCTATTTTCCACGACGCTGAGCCATCCAGATCGCTCTCAGGTCATCGTGCCCAATCGCAAGATCGTCGGAGAGGTCCTGCACAACTACGGCAGGCTGCGGCAGCTCGATCTTCTCGTCGGGGTTGCGCAAACCACGGATCTGCAAAAAGCGATCATGGTGGTCCGCGACGTGCTGCAAAACAGTCGGCGTGTACAGACCGACCCTGAGCCCATCGTCGGAGTCACCTTGATTGGGGAAAAATCGGTCGGAATTTCAGTGAAGCCGTGGGTGGCAGTGCCCGACTACGTGCTTGCCGTTGGTGAACTGAATCACGCCATCGTCGATGCGTTTCGGACGCACCGCATCGAGATTTCGTTCCCGCAGAAGGACATCCGCGTCATCAGCGGAAGCTCCGCCGCCTCGTAGCCCAAACGAAACAGGCGGCCAGCTTACTTGTTCATCCGGAACAGCGCCGGGTCGAGCTTTTCGTCGAGTGAAGCTTCCTCGACGTCGATCGAGACCTTGTAGTTTAGGGCAGTGTTGTCGATCTCGACGTGCGTCGGCACCGAGCGCCCTTGCACTTCCTTGAACTGCTGGGCCCGAATCGTGCGCTCGTTTTCAACGACGCGAAGCTCGCCGACTTTTAGATCGACGTACTTTTTGTGCGACGGATGCAGCGGCTCTAGGTCAAACATCGCCGACAGGTCTGCGCCAATCGACAAAAGCACCTTCTGCTGCAAGCTGCTGTCGGCCCCTGCCATGCTGGTCACGACCTTGACGTCGCCACCCACCTTGATGAGGTCAAACAGCGTCATGCCGCCCGGCCCAATGGCTTTGAGACGGAAGCGGTCGGGCCTTTCGACGGCTATCATGCCACGCACCGTCACCTGCTCGCGACCGTCGCCTTTGGCGGCATCGATCGCAACGCGGTGGACAGCGCGCATCGTGCCCCAGCGAATGTCCTGCACTGGCTGCACCGATGGGCCTTTGATGATGATCGGCTTGTTTGCATTGTCGCAGCCACTCTGGCCGATCATCGCGAGGCAAGCCGTCGTGAAAAGCACGCGGACTGCACTTTTCCACGCGCCGCCACGCTTGCCAACCGCACCTAGCGCAAGGTCTGCGCGCGAATCCGATTCGTACATGCTCACAGGGCCTCCGTCATTCCGTGGGGCATCGCGCCCGCCTCTGGGTCTACCCGCCACAGCGGCGAGCAAATCACCAAGCGAAGCACCCGCAGCGTGTCTTCCCAGTTTCGGAAGTGGCTGCTGTGTCCGCCATGATAAATCGTTGCAATCGGAACCTCGATGAGCGGCACATTGAGTTTGGCCGCCCACAGCAAGATCTCCGTCTCGGTATCAAAGCGCCTGGTGCGCAGGGGCAGCGCGAACAGCCGCACCGGATAGATCCGAAAACCCGACTGGGTATCGTGGTGCAACCGCTTCGCAAACAGCGATATCCAGAACGTCGAGATCCGGTTGCCAATTCGGCTCCGACGCGGCATCACCGTCGGGTCAAAGCTTCGCACCCCAATGATCAAGCTGTCTGGGTGGCTGCGGTGGGCGAAAAGCAGGCTGTCAAGCTCCGAGGTGTCGTGCTGCCCATCGGCGTCCATCGTTACCAGCGCCGATGCTCCCAGTTTTTGCGCATACGCGAAGCCGGTCTGAATCGCCGCCCCTTTGCCTCGATTTTGGGGATGGCGAAGCACGGTCGCCCCCGCGGCCTGGGCCTTTGCGCCGGTATCATCGCTGCTACCGTCGTCGACCACCAGCACTGGCAGTCCCTTGGCCAAAATCCCAGCCACCACGTCGCCGACTGTCGAGCCAGCATTGTACGCGGGGACCAGGACCACTGGGCCACTTCGCCGAGTCACGTCGCTCATTTCGAGAGGTTCCAGCATATCACGCCGCCATTACCGAAAAAAGCAGGCGTCCACAGACGACCTGCCGAGGAGCCGAAGCTGCGTCGGATGCCGGAGCAGCCGATTGTCCAGGCCCGATCGCAGTCGCTTCAGCCAAAAAAGACACCAGGGCGCCCATCGATTGCTGTTTTTTGACGCAAAGTCGCAGGGTTTCGCCAATGCCAGCAAAATTTGGGAACCTGAGGTCCGCTACGCCCACTAAATAGCCACGATGCTCCGCTGCCGGCGAGTTCGCAGCCTCGGACGTTCCCCCCGCCGAGAGCATGTTGAAAGCCGCTGCCGCCTGACATAACGCCTCAATCAAGAGCGTCTGCGGGAAGCCCCCGTCGCCCGACACGGGCAGCGCAAGGCCGGATGGCCACAGCGCATCATCGACGGTGATTTGCTTCTCAGCGACGAGCAAACCATCTGCTACGTCATACTTGACGACGCGGTCGATGAGTCGAAACGGAGGCGTTTGTGGCAAAGCAGGCACGGTGCTCATAGGTAAGAAAATTGGTCCGATTTGTGAGACTTTTGCCAGGAGTTCATACCATGAAGAGCCAGCTGTCTCGTCGTCGAAACGCACGCAATCTCGTCGCCTGGGCTTGCCTGTCGCTTGGGCTCCTCGCGTCTGGATGCAGCGGCCGCAGTGTCCGCCCCGACGGACTACAAGCCCGCAGCACGCAGCAGATCCAGTCGATCGAGATGGAGGATATGCACATCACCGTCGGAAAGAACGCGCAAGGCGGCGAAGAGGACTTTGAGGCCTATGACGCACCGACGCTGTTCCGAGAAGCCGACGCGCTCTTTGAAGCCGACAAGTTTGCCGACGCTGCACAGAAATACGAAAAGCTGGTCGTCGAGTTTTCCGACTCGGCGTGGGCACCGCCAGCGCTCTTCAACGCAGCGCTCAGCTTGGAAGCCCTTGGCCGATACGGAGAAGCATCCGATCGATACAAGCGCGTCGTGGCACTGTTTCCATCCAGCAAGAACGCCAAAGATGCAGCGCTTCGCCAAGCCGCCTGCCTGGCGGAGGTCGGACAGTGGGTCCAGTCGGCGGAGGCGCTTGCGCAGGTAGAAAAGCGCGACGACCTGTCCCTGAGCGATCGGCTGGAAACGATGACGCGCCACGGCTTGGCGCTGTTTGAGCTCAAAGACCTGAGTGGTGCCGAGGCCAAGTTCCAGCAGTCGCTCGCGCTCCATGAGTCGAGGAAGGCCGAAGACCAGCTGCAGAACAACTTCTTCCTCGCGATGTCGCAGTTTTATGTGGCGCACATTGCCCATCAGCGATTCCGTGACCTGCCGCTGCGCCTGCCGCAGAAGCAGCTTGTGCTCGATCTCGACAGCAAGGCAAAGACGTTCCTTTTGGCGAACTCCAAATACGTCGAGACGATCAAGCTGAAGAATCCAACTTGGGCGACGGCGGCGGGCTATCACGTCGGGACGCTCTATCGGGAGCTATACGACGCAATGATTGCCGCTCCGGTGCCTACGGAAGTGGCCAAGAGTGACTCGAAGGTAATCTATGATCTTCTGCTGCGAGAACAGCTTCGGCATCTGCTCACCAAGGCCAAAGACGTCCTCGAGAGCAACGTCAAGATGGCCGAGCGCGTCGGTGTCAAAAATGGCTGGATCGAACGCTCGACGGAACAGCTCGGGGAACTCGACAAGCTGCTGACCGCACTGGACAACCCGACGCCATCCTCACCGACGGATGCACCAAAGACGCCGAGTCGCCCGGCCCCGAAAGACAACAAGACTCGCGCTACGCTCTAGCCCGAGAGACGGCGAGCCAAAGCACTCCGACCAATAGCCCGCCGATGTGAGACGGCCAATCCCCCGACGGAAAAAAGCCCCCCGCGAACAGCAGCGCAGAAACGACCAGACAGACGCCGACACGTCTTCGGGAAGGTGCATGAGCAATCACAGTCGGAAAAAGCGCGAGCAGCACGCCTGAACCACCGACGCAGATCGTTGCCACGTCGCGCTGCACGGATATCGTGGCCGCCGCCGATCCGACAATCCCAAGCACCATCGGCCCCAGCATCCGACGGTGGATCGGCCAATTCCAGGCCACACACAAAAGCGACGCCAGGTTCGCAAGCAGGTGGATCACGTCGACGTGGATCAGCCAGGAAACCGCGATCCGCCACAGCTCGGAAGGCGCTGACACCGGCAGACGGATCGCCCCCAGGCGCTCAAGCTGCGCGACCGACACAGAAAACAGCGGTGGTGTCGCTTCGCTTTGGTACGCCCCGACGAGGAACACCGCAATCCAAGCGAACGCAGTAAGCCCGCACACAAGCTGGGACCAGTGCAGCTTGGCCCGCATCGCTACTTCCGGTTGATACGGAGGATCACTTCGTCCACGCGACGTTCGTTTGCAGCCGCGATCTCAAAGCTGACGGGACCAAACTTGATCACTTCGCCGACGCGAGGGATTCGCTTCAGGCGATCCAGCAGCAGTCCGCCGAGCGATTCGTACTCCCGCTCTTCCGACTCAGGCAGCGTGAGCTTTAGCTCGCGGTTGAGCTGTTCGAGAGAAATCCGTGCCTGGACTCGATAGGAACCGTCGCGCTGCTTGCTCAGCGCCGGTGGCTCTTCATCGTATTCGTCCTCGATCTCACCAACGACCTGCTCGAGCAGATCTTCGACCGTCACAAGACCCACCGCGCCACCATACTCATCGACGATGATCGCCATGCCCTGATGCGCCCGCTCCAGCCGAACCAGAAGGTCGAGTGCGGGGCATGCTTCTGGCGCATAGATCGGCTCGCGCATCAGATCCTTGGCTGTACCGTCGGTGCGTCCGCTCTTTAGCACATCGAAGGCGTGGACCACCCCGACGATCTGGTCGAGCCGCTCGCGGTAGATCGGAATCCGGCTGTACTTCTTGTCCCCGATCTCACGCGCCAGGTTCGCCACCGACGCCGTTTCCGACTGGGCCGCGATGTCGGACAGCGGCTTCATGACATCATCGGCGCGCAGTGACGGAAAGTCGAAAATGCGGGCAATCATCGATCGCTCGCCTTCCGTCACATCCGACTGCGACACCGAGCTGTCCCCAGCAGGTTCCGCCGGGGCACTGACCAAGCTCTCGATCTCCTCACGCGTGACCAGCTTGTGGTGCACGTCGATCCCCAGCCGCGAGGCCGCCAGCTTCGAGATCCGCTCGAGCAAGTAGATGCCAGGCGACAAGATCCGCATGACAATCGAGAGGAGCAGCGCCTGAAGCGGAGCCAATCGATTGGCATGCTGACGAACGATGGCCTTGGGAACGATCTCGCCCAAAATGACCACCACCGGCGTAAGTCCGACGAGGAGCCACAGCTCGACGTGACGTGGGTCGTGCGCGTGCAGCCACAGCGTCCATACGACGGTCTGCAGCACCACCGCCATCTGCGTGCCGAGCAGCGTCGCTGACAGCAGCCGATGCGGCGCAATCAAGAAGTCTTCGACGAGCTTGGCCCCACGATGGCCAGCCGCAGCCAGATCGCGAATGTGCGCTCGATCGGCGCTCACGATGGCAATCTCGGCACTTGAAAAGAACGCCTCGACGATCAGGCAGACGAGGCTAAGGCAGAGCGGCAGCCACATCAGGACTCCCCCTTTCCAACCGGCGGCACTTCACCACTCATCGTCGGTTGCAGCGTCGGGGTTCGAGCCAGATCGGCAAACAGAGGCCTCAGCAAGTCCTCCATCGTGACAAGTCCTGCCAGTCGACCATACTCATCGACGACCATGGCCATGTGGGTCTTGCGCTTCTGAAACTCACGCAGAAGACGCTCACACTTGGCACGCTTCGGTACAAACAGCGGCGGATGGAGCAGATCGACCAGCGGTCGCCCCTCCAGATCGCCGTAGCTGTACCCAACGAGATCTTTGGCCAGCAAAATTCCCACGATGTTGTCCCGTCGTCCGCGATAGACGGGCACCCGTGAGTAGCGCTGACGGGACACTGACTCGACGATTCGCGACAGCGGCATCGTGACCGGAAGAGCAAAGACCTTCTTCTCCGGCGTCATCAAGTTCCCGACGGTTAGATCGCCAAAGTCGAGCACGTTGTGGATCAGCTTTCGCTCGGCGCCACGAATTTCGCCTTCTTGCTGGCCCAGATCCACCAAGGTCCGGATTTCACGCTCGGACAGCACCGGCGCAGCTTCGGTATGCCGACTCTTGGGCCCGACGAAGACCAGCAGGAGCAGATCGGAAATCGCACTGATTGCGACCCGCGGAACCCACAAGACCCACGTCAGCACCTTGAGCAGCCACGAAACCAGCGACGCCCAGCGATCGGCAAGCTTGATGCCCACGGTCTTCGGAATCAGCTCGCCAAACGTGACCAGAAGGGGAACCGTCAGCACCGTGGAGACCAGCGCAACCAGCACATCCAGCGACGCCGACTTGAGTCCAAACTGCAGCCGCGGCACCAGTCGAAAGAGCTGCGCCACCGAGTCGGTCATCACTTCCGACAAGAGGATGTTCGTCAGCTCGTTGCCGATGATGATTGTGGTGATGAGCCGTCGCGGATCAGACAAGAGCCACACCACCCGCGCGCTTGCCGGATCGGACGCCGCATTTTGACGAAACACCTCGCGCCGGGTCCGCGACAGCGACAGCAGCGCCGTCTCCGTTCCTGAAAAAAAGCCGGCCGACAGAAACAGCGGAATCAGCACCAATAGATGCGACACAAGCCGGCTGACGTCCTGCCACAGCTCGCTCGAAACGGTCGCATCAGCGCTCATCAGGGTTCGCAGTCTAGCTCAGCTCGCGTGCGTCGGCACCTGACTTGTCAGTTCGCAACGTTCTCGATTGACAGCCAACCCAGAGCTGTGAACTCATCTTCCCGTCGCCACTGGCCGTCGCCACTGGCCTGCCTTGGCGGCGACTCCGATCCCAGCCACCACTTGCCCAAATCCAGCACCGCATGTCACCA
>CAYTGC010000134.1:11926-13336 GCA_964437195.1 uncultured Myxococcales bacterium
GCGGCGACTCCGATCCCAGCCACCACTTGCCCAAATCCAGCACCGCATGTCACCACCAGCCGATTCCCAGCCCGCAACAAGCACAAGTACGCTGTCTGACCGCCACATCTGTCTGGTTGGGGATCTCGATGCAGCGAGCGAAGCGGAGGGGCGCGTCGGTCCAACGACGGTTGCACTCGCGCAGAAGCTTGCGCAAAAGGGACACGCCGTAACGATCGTCAGCTGCGAGTCGTCGTCTGTTCTCGCAGACGAGTCGAGCCATGGCCCGGCGGGACTGCATCCACGGATTCGCGTTGTCCAGCTGCCGAAAAAGCCACAGCTTGCGACGCCCTGCGGACGACAGCGGACATCCTTTGCACTGTTTCACTGGCTGCGCGGGCAGTCGTTTGACGTCGTGGTGTGGCCGCAGCGCGGCGGCCTGGGCTTTCATACGCTGTCAGCGAGCGAGCAAGGTCTGGGATTCCCAAGCACGCTGTTTTGTACTGTCGCTGCCCTCCCCTCGCAGACGCGGCTTGACTCCGAGCTACCGACCGGGACTGCGCGCTTCCGCATCGACTTTATGGAGAGACGATGCCTTGCCCAGAGCGATCTTCTCCTCGCGAAAAGTGACGACACGCTTGCATGGCTTCGGCAGGAACAGTTCAAGCTGCCCGCCGACAGTCACATCGTGTTGCCAGTGGACGACTCAGAAGCAGTGCCCGGTGCGTGGCTGCGCGCGATCTGCGAAACGCCTCTGCCGCACAGACCGAGTGCGCTTGCCAAGCTCGCAGACATGGCCACGCCTCCGCTGGTTACCGTCGGGCTTGTCACGTTCAATCGGCCAAGTCTTTTGCGGCAAGCGGTCGATTCCCTGCTGCGCCAGGACTATCCGCACCTGGAAGTGATCTTGGTGGACGATGGCTCTTCCGACCCGCAAGCGCTGGCACTCCTCGATGAGCTTTCGCCGACTTTTGCCTCACGCGGCTGGCACATCATTCGCCAGCAGAATCGCTACCTGGGGGCGGCCCGCAACGCAGCAGCCAATATGGCGCAGGGGAAATTCCTCTTATTCATGGATGACGACAACGTCGCCAAGCCCCACGAAGTTCGGACGCTGGTGGCGGTTGCCGAGCTGACGCAGGTCGACATCCTGACCTGCCACCTGGAGCGGTTCTCTTCGACGGAATCACCACTTTTGCGGCAGGTGCCAACCGAAGAGTGGGGACCGCTCGGCGCGGCGCTGGCAGCCGGCCTTGTCGAAAATGTGTTTGGCGATGCCGGCGCGCTGATCTTGCGGCGGACTTTTCTCGCACTGGGCGGCTTCACCGAGGTGTACGGCGTCGGACACGAAGACTGGGAGCTTTTCGCCAAGGCCTGCCTGCAAGGCTACCGTCTCGAGGTCGTTCCCGAGCCGCTGTTCTACTATCGCGT
>CAYTGC010000135.1:0-13210 GCA_964437195.1 uncultured Myxococcales bacterium
ACCATCGCTTAACGGAATTATGACGCGCTCACCCGAACCCACCGATTCCTACACAAGCGCCGCGACGTGGACAGCCTCGCCCATCTGTCGAGTGCTCCGCCTCCTGGACATGATTGCGCAAGCTTCTCAACGTTGTGCACGCATGATCGATTCACCATGCGACGACTGGCCAGCAAGCGATCGGTTCGCAGAAGCCTGATGCGCGATCCCATGTGGCGCGCTGACATTCGACTCCGCTGTCCATCCTAGGCCCACCATTGAACGCAGCCGCGCAGGTTCTCATCGATGCACCACAATGCTCGAATTGGTTTCATTCAGGGCCGTGTTTTCTTGGGCTGTTCTATTTGGCTTTCGCCGAGCGCATCGCTTTCACCACCCGGATTCCTTTCGCCTTCCCAGCCACAATCTGCCGATACTCCGCTGACTCCATCGGGCAAAGCTCGATGCGGCCTTCCTCATCGAACAGCAGGCCAAATCCATACTTCTTGGGAAGTGGTGAGGCACGCAAGCAGGCCTGCGGCTTGGCAAAAAACGCCGCGCGTAGCTGCGCGATCTCCGTCGAAGCGTGAGGCGCAGCGGATTCCTGCCGAGCAAGCCAAGACTGAAACAAGACATCTTCCATGGTGTGCTGGCGAGGATGAGTGGAGAGCATCTCATACTGAAGAACGGCTACGGTCGGCTTTCCACCACGCTCTGTCGGCTGCACACTCGCGCGTACCGGACAGTCATCGGCGACGGCGATCAGTGTCTGCTGATATGAGTCCATCGGCTTCTCCTCTTGCGCATGCAACCTAGCACGAGCCGTTCATATGCTCAGCCCGTGCTGAGGTCAAGGGACAAGCGAGGTGACGTTCAATAGACCGGAACGTCGGTGCGGCAATCGCAATTGACGAAGCTTGTGCAGCACGAGGAAAATTGCGTGATGATCCAGGTTCCAGATCCGCCAGGCTTGCGCATCCTGCTGTCGTTTCTGCGGACTACGGAGTCTGGCGATCCGTTTGGCTTTCAGTTTGGTCCTCAGGACTATGTACTTCCGACGGAGCAGGGCGAAACCCCGAGCGCACATTTTTCCTGGGATGATGGGCTGCTGTCCGATCTGCAAGCGCTGCGGCGACCCGGTCGCGATCCAATGGTGATTCAGCGAATCGGAGAGAAGCTGCGGCGGTTTGTGTGGGATGCAGGTTGGTCAAAGTATGAACCCCAGATTCGCGCTGCGGTTGAGCGAAGAGAGCCAGTGACCATTACGCTGCGATCTTCTGCCGCTGAGCTCTACGCGCTACCTTGGGAACTGCTTACCCTTCGCACCGGACAGTCGCTTGGCGAGTGTGATTCCGTTCTCCTGCGGTTCGAGTGGCCAGACAATCCCGCTCGGGCGGAGGAGCCATCACCACGCCCAGAAGGTGGTCGGATCCTGTTTGCGTGGTCGGCAGCCGGAGGCAGTGTTCCGGTGGCGGAACATATCAAAGCGATCAGTGCGGCAACCAAGCAGGGAGGCTGTGACTTCGATGAAAAGCGCGACGTGGTGGCCCATGCCTCGCTTGATCAAATCGTCAACGCACTTTCGTCTGCTCAGCGTGGAACAGAGCCCATCGCGATTCTTCACATCTTGTGTCATGGGACGGAAATAGGAACAACCTATGGCTTGCTCCTTGATGGAGAGGATGAGCCTGCTTCCGTGGATGCCGCACAGCTCCGTTCGCAGCTTGCGCCGTTTGCATCCATGGTTCGCTTGGTCGTTCTGTCTGCCTGCGATTCTGGAAATGGGGGCGCGATCGGCGGCCAGCTCGGGAGTGTTGCGCAGACCTTGCATCGCTGCGGATTTTTGTCTGTGATTGCTTCACGCTATCCACTGTCTGTTGCTGGATCAGTGGTGTTTGCCAAGTCGTTCTATTCCAAACTACTGGGCGTCCCAAGCTCTGTGGAAGCGGCCTTCCTATCGGTACGTCGAAAGCTTCAGCAGAGCGAGTCCGCAGTTCCTCAAGATCAGCGCACGCTCGACTGGGGAAGCTTTCAGCTCTATGCCCGACACAGTGACGGAGAGCAGACCCGTCCCATTGTCTTCCGACCCTACCGCGGACTTTTGGCGTTTCAGCCCGAACATGCCCGGTTCTTCTTTGGTCGGGAACCAGAAACAGAAGAGATCCTAAGCGACCTACAGTCACTTGTGGATTCCGACAAGCCGCGTCTGCTGATTGTGGCAGGGGGATCGGGAACCGGAAAGTCCTCGCTGGTCTTCGCAGGTGCGATTCCTAAGCTGCTCGCAGCGGACCCAGATCTACGCTTTCTGCGCATGCGACCGGGCGCAGATCCGCTCAAGGCACTCAGCGAGACGCTGGCCCAGGTCCCTGCGCAGGGAAAAGGAATCTTGGTTGTCGATCAGTTTGAGGAGCTATTTACGCAGACCAAATCTCCCCCGGTGCGCGAGTCCTTTGTTCGCCAGTTGTGGAGCCTCGCTGCTGCGCCTGATCCGGGGCTCCGCATCCTTCTGACGATGCGGGTGGACTATGTAGGTCGCTGCGGCGAACTGCTTGTTTCCGATGCAGGCTTGCGCCTGGATCGCGTCGCCTATGACGAAGCGCATCGGATCTTCATCGCCCAGATGTCCCCGGAACAGCTCCACAGGGCCATCGTACAGCCCGCACAGAAAGTGGGTCTGCAACTTCAGGAGGGACTCGCGGAACGGATGCTTCTCGATGTAGGAAGAGAGCCCGGAGCGCTGCCTCTGCTTCAAGATGCCGTTGATACACTCTGGCAGCATCGTCAAGGGAACACGCTCACCCAGACGGCCTACGATGCGCTGGGTGGTGTGGTGGGCTCGCTTCAGAATCGCGCCGATGCCGTTGCAGAAAAAATCATCCGCAGTGGCAGTGAAGAAGTGCTGCGCCGCATCTTCCTGAGCCTGGTTGCGGTCTCGGAAGACACGGCGCTTGATAGCCGAGCGCGGGTTCGCCGCGCTGCGTTGTTTGCAGGACAAACCGAGGAAGAGAGAGGTCGCTTTGAGCAAGTCCTACAGGATTTGGTGGCAGGCCGACTGCTCACCGAAGATGGCGATGCTCAGGAATTCACGATCGAGGTCGCGCATGAAGCGCTGATCCGAAAGTGGCCCAGACTGCGCGCCTGGATTGATGAGGATCGCGCAGGACTTGTGCAGAAAAGACGAATCGGTCTTGCAGCACAACAGTGGCAGAGCGCACAGCGAGATGAATCCCTCCTGCTCCGCGGTTTGCAGCTTGCGAATGCGGTAGAGTGGCGCAAGACCTGGGATGCTCGCATCGGAGAGAGCGAGCGGGCATTCCTCGATGCCAGTGCGGCGCTGCAGGATCGACAACAGCAGCTGCGCCGACAACAAGAGCTAAAGGAGAAGGAATCTTCGGCGCTGATTCTCAGGCTCCTTCTGGATTCCTATGTGGAGCAGGGTCATCGCTTGCTGGCGGAAGGTCGAGATGAAGAAGCGCTTCTGTGGCTGCTAAGAGCGTATCAGCAAGGCAGCAAGAGTCGCGCGCTTCCCTACCTATTGCGCCGCGGGATGCGGGTGGTGGATGCGCGCATTGCGGCTTTCCAAAGCACGCTGGTAGGCCGACTCTGCTTTGTTGCGGAGAGTCCTCTCGGCGACGTTCTGGTCATCGCCGATCAGGCCGGAAGGGCACACATCATCAGCGCAAAGACAGGAGAGACGGTTCACGCGCTCGATGGACAATTTGGAACGCCTGCCGGCTTTGACAGCAGCGGCGGACTCTTCCTGTTCTGCGGCGAGTCTGGCTCTCCAGTGTTCGATGTCGAGACTGGACTGATCTCCTTCGTCATTCCTCGCTCTTTGGATCGGGCTTCCTTTTGTCCTGCGAAAAATGGATGGGTCGCACTCACCAAGGAAGGCGCGCTTGCATGCTTTGCGGAAACCAGCGGAGACCGTCTGTTCGAGATTCCGTTTCCCGAGGAGCAGGGCAAAATCCTCTGCTGGTCTGAAGATGGATCGTCTGTGTTGGCGCAGATGTCCACTGGTTCTCTGCAAGTGTTGGCGCTGCCAGATCTTCGCTGTCTGGCGCAGCTGAGTGTTGGGGCGGATCGTCCGTGGCATGCAGCGTTTGATAGCAGCGGACAGCGACTGCTCATCTTCGGCGAGATAGCCAACGAACAACATGGTGGCGAGCTGAAGCACTACCTGTCCGTCTTTGACGTTCCAAGCGGGACGAGGCTGTGTCGGATCGTCGACCTCGCTCATCTTCCCGTCACGTCGGCCTGCTTCTCACCGGATGGAAAGTACGTCCTTGCTTGCAGAGAGTGGCAGGCGGCAGAGATCTATGACGTGGCCAGCGGTCGAGTGGTAAGTGCTTTGCGGGGGCACATCGGCACGATCAACGGCTTGACCATTGCCGATGGAGGTCGCAAGGTCATCACGGTCTCGGATGACTCCTGTGTGAGGGTCTTCGATTCCCAGATTCCCTCGCCAATCTCTACGATGAGCATTCCGGATCCCAACCCAGCGGGAGAGGTGGCAGACTGGGGAATGCGCAGTCTGGATGGTCGGTACGAGCTACGGTTTGGTGAAGGATCAGCGCTGCTGGTCGTTCGCCCGGACACATCTGAAACCATCACGTCTCTCTCTGGCCTTCCTCGCCAGATTACCTTCATCAAGTTCAGTCCGGATGGCAGATGGCTTGTCACCACAGGCTCTGACGGAACAGCCCGCTTGTGGACGTCCGAAAACTGTCGCCCGCATTTGACACTCACCAGACATTCAGATCTCGTCACTCATGCCGCGTTTTCTGAAGACAGCCAGCGGTTGCTTACAGCATCCGTGGACGGAACGGTGCGGCTTCATGATATCGAAACAGGATTTCACTTGGCGACCATCTCCGTCGCGCCAGCCGAAGCCACCATGTCCTATTTTGGACCGGATGGTTCGGTGATCACCCAGAGTTCAGATGGACGCCTCCGGGTCTGGGATGTAACGCCAGAACGCCGAAGCCCAGCCGAGCTGTCGGCCCAGATAGAGCGTCGAGGACTGCTGCGCTTTGAGTCCCCTGAGTCGAGGACGATGGTGGTCAAAGACTGGCGCTCGCCCCGGCTGAATGAGCCCGTGTAAGATCAAGTCACTTGGCAACCAGCACTGTTCTGCGATGGTGTTTGGCCATGCGAAACAAGGTTGTCTCGGCGAAAGACGCCATTGCACTCATCCGCGATGGCGACACCATCTGTACGTCGGGTTTCGTGGGAACCGGCACACCGGATGGACTTCTGCATGCGCTCGAGGAGAGATACCAGCAGGGCCACACTCCCAAGAACCTAACGCTGGTATTTGCGGCAGGACAGGGAGACGGGAAACATCGCGGCCTCAATCGGCTGGCGCATGAGGGACTGCTGCGACGGGTGATTGGCGGCCACTGGGGTCTTGTGCCCAAGCTCGGCAAGCTGGCGCTCGAAGACAAACTGGAAGCGTACAACCTGCCGCAGGGCTGCATTTCCCATCTATACCGGGACATCGCGGCAGGCAAGCCAGGCGTCATCAGCAAAGTGGGTCTGCATACCTTTGTCGATCCACGACTACAGGGGGGCAAAGTCAATCGCTCTGCGACGCAAGACCTAGTCAAAGTCATTGAGCTAGAAGGGGAGGAGTGGCTGCTGTATAAGACCTTCCCGATTCACGTTGCGCTGCTGAGGGGTACCACTGCAGATCCCCACGGCAACATTACGATGGAACGGGAGTCGCTTACTCTCGACAACCTCGCGATGGCGCAGGCGGTCAAAAACAGCGGTGGTGTCGTGATTGTCCAGGTCGAACGGATCGCGCAAGCGGGTACGCTGCATCCGCGACAGGTGGTGATTCCCGGAATCCTGGTGGACTGCGTGGTGGTGTCGACGCCAGAATATCACGTACAGACCTACGCAACCGAATACAGTCCAGCGTTTGCGGCAGAGATTCGGATTCCTGTCGATCAGCTGGCGCCGATGCCTTTCGATGTTCGGAAGGTGATCGCACGACGTGCTGCTTTTGCGCTGACTCCTGGTGCGGTGTGCAACTTAGGAATTGGGATGCCCGAAGGTGTGTCTGCGGTCGCGCGCGAAGAGGGATTGCTCGAATTCCTCACGCTGACGACCGAGCCGGGTGTGATCGGCGGAATGCCCGCCAGCGGACTCGACTTTGGCGCAGCGGTGAATACCGATGCGATCATCGCGCAGAATCAGCAGTTCGATTTCTATGATGGGGGCGGGCTCGACTTGGCGGTGCTTGGAATGGCCGAGTGCGATGCGAAAGGCAACATCAATGTCAGTCGATTTGGTCCTCGGCTGGCCGGGGCCGGAGGCTTTATCAACATCAGCCAGAATGCCCGCCGCTTGGTGTTTGTCGGAACCTTCACCACTGACGGACTGGAGGTCGCGGTGGGAGGAGGAAAGCTCGCAATCTTGCGCGAAGGCAGGAGCCGCAAGTTCGTCCAGGGTGTCGAGCAGATCACCTTCAGTGGGGCCTATGCTGCGCGGAAAGGACAGCAGGTGCACTACGTGACAGAGCGCTGTGTGTTTGAGCTCACCAACGAAGGACTGCTGCTGACGGAGATCGCGCCGGGCATCTCTGTGCAAGACGACATCCTTGCGCACATGGACTTTGCGCCGATCGTGCGTTCCCCGCGCCACATGGATGAGCGGATTTTCCGATCCGACCCGATGGAGCTGCGCAGCGCACTGCTTCACCGTCACATCGATGATCGAATCTCTTACGATTCCGCGCGCAACATTCTGTTTCACAACTTTGAGGGCATGCAGGTTCGCAGCTTGCGCGATGTGGAAGCGATCCGAGAAGCGGTCGAGCGAAAGTGTCGAGCTGTCGGACATAGAGTCGCGGTGGTGGTGAACTACGACTCCTTTGTACTGGATGACTCCGTAGCGGAGGCGTACGCAGCGATGGTTCGGTCCCTCGTCGAGCAGTACTACACCCAAGTGTCACGGTACACCACAAGCGCGTTTTTGCGGGTCAAGCTGGACGCAGTACTCAAACAACAAGGAGTCCAGCCCCAGATGTTTGCGACAGCCACGCAAGCGCAACTCTTCCACAAGGACGCGCATTCCTAATCGACACCACGGTCTGCTCTTTGCGTGGCCGTCAGCTCGCGCCTGTTGGGACGGATGATACAGATCTGGATGTTGTCGACGAGTCGCCAGCCACAAGCCGTTGTTTCGATCAGCTCGCGACTTGGCAGTAGCGCACGAAGCGCTTGTCGCAATCGACCAATCGCGACATAGATCGTGTTGCGGTGCTGAAGTGGATGATACTCGCGCCCCCCCCAGACCTCGTAAAATAGGTGCTCTGCACTGGCCCCCTCTTTGGACGCAAACACCAGTGAACAGAGGAGCTGTGCCAGGAGCGGTCGTCCGTTGATCGCCACAACGTGAGACACAGCGTCCACAGACCCGCCGCGCGTGATCGATCCACGGTCTGGTTCAATCACAAGCTCATAGGAGAGCAGTGCTTGCCGTCGGTCGAATTCACTCGCTTCTCGTTGAGATGTTCGGCTCAGCAGTTCGAACGGCAGCACGCCGCGCAGACCCAGCGAAGACAGAATCCAAGCAAGGAATTCGGGCTGAGCTGACTCTTTGCCTGGACAATCCAGCGCCTGCAGCGCCGCGCGAAGAAGCTGTGCTTCGAGTGTTTCCGATGCACCTGCAACTTCAGCCACTCCTTTCCGAAGCAGTTCCAGCGCGCGACGCGTCTGTCCTTGCCGATTCTGCAGCGCCGCGTCCAGAAGCAGTCCGCGCTGGAACAAGCCGCCAAACGCATGCCGGGTCGAACAGACCTGCGCACGCCCAAGGCAGGCATCTGCTTCCGCAAGATCGCGAGGCTGCCCGCTCAGGATAGCAAGCCAACACAGCGCAAGAGCAGCCCGTGTTTCTTCATAAGGTCGGTGTCGGGCTGCGTAGTACTCCTTGGTCTGCACGATCCGCTGCCGCAGCGCTTGTAGCTCTGCTTCGGATCGCTTTCCCAGAAGCATAGACAGCTCGATGTGTTCCAGTTCGATGCGATGACGAACGAACGGCTCGATTCCGCGACACAACTCCAGCGTCTTTGTCAGCGCTTGCAAGGCCTGGCACAGCTTGTCTTCACGCTGCGGCGACTGCGCGACCCTCACAGCAGACAAGCGCCCTTCGAGACTCTTCGCCTCCAAAAATAGACCCTGCGCAGGAAGAGAGCTCGTCGATTGGAAACATCGGAGCAGCGCAAGGCTCGCTTCGTGCTCGCTGTCAAGCCCGAGCAGAACCTGTACCTGCAGCAGCTCGATCCTGTGCACAATCGGAGGACTGGCAGCCTGGCGTGCCCATTGCATCGCAATACACAGCGTCGATCGAGCAGACAACAGATCGCCCAGCTTGAAATATACGCGCGACAAATAGAACGCCGCGACCGTCGCCGCCAGCCCGTCCCCCTGTGATTCGAGCCGCGACAACGACTCCGAAAGCAGTGTTCGGGCCACGGCTAGCTCGCCGCGCTCTCCCGCAATCAGCCCACGGATAAGCGAGAGGATCGGGACCATTTCGGTGGACAGCTTGGCTTCAGATACTCCGTGCGAAGCAGCTTGAAACAGAATGTGATCCAGCACCCTCTGCGCCTCATCGATCGCATCGACTTCCACCTGCGCGCAGACCGCAAACAGAGCCCATTCCAAGCCGCTCGCGCCGCCCTTCAGCAGTGGGTGCAGCTGCCTGCCAATCTGGGCCGCGTCCTCCGGTCTGTCTTCAAGCAGATGATTCAGTGTCTGCGTTCCTTTCCAGCGCAGCAGATTGGTCTCACCGCTTAGCTCTTGATGATCACGGGTCTGGGCCAGCAGGGTCTGCGCAAGCGCTCGCTCGCCTTGCAGTGCCAACGTCTGTGTGAGCTGAACCCGGATGCGCAGCTGTTCACGAGGAACATTGCTCTTCCCAAGGGCTTCTTCCAAGTGTCTACGGGCGTCATCAAGCTGACCGCTGCGCAGACAGACTTCACCCAGGAGACAGAGGTATCGCGCTGACCGAACGATCAGCGGGAGTGAATGAAGAGAGGAGAGAATCGATCGTGCATTCTGGACCAGCGAGCGATTGAGCAGATGCCTCACCATCGAAAGGGCAACCTCTGCACTCGCTGCCAGCGCCGCTTCACCCTCCATTCGGTGGAGCTTCTGACGCAGAACCATGAGCTCGCGAACAAGCTCCGCATCCAGCCACGCTGCTGCGATCGAACGGTGGATCTGCGGCAAGACGAGGACGGCCTGAAGCTCGCATTCCGCAAGCTGAAGCTGATGGATGGCGTCGATTCCCTCCTGTGCAGCGCGCTGCGGTGCGCCACGCCATCTGTCTAGTAGCAGTGACGCAACTCCCCGACGCGTTTCCTGCAGGTCGAGTTCATTCCACTGCGCTTGCAGGACAAGCCACAGCGGTTCTGGCAGCACGATCTTGGCTCGCTCAAACCGAGGCTGCGGATCGCTGGTCACGCTGGTCGTCGTGGCATAAACGAGGTTCAAATAGAATCGATTGGCCAGCACACGCACGTCATCCACGGGTGAGGTCAGCGAAGGGAACCGCTCAGAAAGTTCCTGGATCGACAGCGCGCGCGGACCGGAATGAACGTGCGCTAGCACAAGAATCTGGCGCTGCTGCGTTGTCAGACTGGACAGCGAATCAAGCCCCCAAGTTGAGGACAGCACTGCACCGTCCACCGTTGGAAGAAGCGTTTCGCGAATGAGCACAGGACTTCCCGATCGAAGCGCTGGAGTCTGCTCTCCCATGGGAACTGGATGACTCAGCTGCTGACACAACTTCTCCACAAGCTGCGAGGACTCCTGTGCATTCAAGGGTCCAAGGCGCACCACGGCAGGAACGGCAGATGAGGACGGAAGCGCAAGCTCACTGCGGGCACACGCCACCACTTTGCTCCGTCGGAGGTGACGGCTCAGATGGCCGAGCAAGCCAGCCACTTGCAGCCGCGCTTCTGCGTCCAGCAGATGAAGATCATCCAAACACAGAAGCCGTGGTTCCCCCGCCTCCTCCAGTGCAACCACGACCTGGTCCCATTCACCATCCGTATCGGTTGTTGACCGCCGAGCTGTCGAGCCAACCGACTTGCTTCCGGCACGATGAAGGCGCAAGACCAGCTGGGACATAAACTCTCGCACCGTCTGATCGGGCTTCGCACAGACCCGAAGCGGGCACATCATACTGACGGCATCTGTCCCAGGAAGCTGCTCGACCAGCCGATAGACAAACTCGCTCTTCCCAATTCCCGCAAGGCCGTACACAACCAGCAGTGCCGTGCTGGGAAGAAGCGAAAGCGCTCGCTGCAGTTCCGCTGTGCGTCCAGTAAATACGCTGCAGGAACGAGGGAAAGCCGAATGTAAGCGCATGTCAGTTGAGCCGAGGTTGTAGCGCTCCGATGCTTTTGGCACAAGGGAGCCTCTCATGGAATTTCTGACAACGATTGCGGCGCTCTGTTTCCTGATGTTCGTGGCCTACCGCGGCTTCAGCGTGATTCTGTTTGCCCCGCTGGCTGCTCTGTTTGCCGTCGCCTGGGTATCGCCCCTCCACATCCTTCCGTTCTTTTCCGGCATCTACATGGAAAGGCTGGTCGGATTCCTAAAGCCATACTTTCCGGTGTTTCTATTGGGCGCGATCTTCGGAAAATTGATCGAAGTTTCCGGCTTTGCCAAGGCGATTACAGCCAAGGTGGTTGGTCTCCTTGGTAAGAACAATGCGATGCTGGCTGTCGTCGCAGTATGCGCGCTGCTTACGTATGGCGGTGTCTCTCTGTTCGTAGCAGCGTTTGCCGTCTATCCGTTTGCTGCAGAGCTCTTCCGTGCTGCTGACATTCCTCGTCGACTGATTCCGGGTACGATTGCACTTGGTTCCTTCACGTTCACAATGGATGCGCTGCCAGGCTCGCCGCAAATCCAGAACATCATTCCCACCACGTTCTTTCACACCAACACCTGGGCCGCCCCGAAGCTGGGACTGTTCGGAGCGCTGGTTGTCCTGCTCGCTGGGATGTCCTATCTTGTCGCGCAGCGCAGGCAAGCGGCACAGGCCGGGGAAGGCTATGGTGTCGATCCGCTGGGTGAGTCCCAATCTGGGTCAACTCGGACGACAGAGAAGCAGAATGCTCCGCTCCCTTCGCCATGGCTTGCCCTGCTGCCACTGCTGCTGGTCGGGATCCTCAATCGGCTGTTTACGGGAATCCTTCCGTCTGTCTATCCGCAGAGCTTCGACTTTGCCAAGCTCGGAGTGGCGCAGACTGCGGTGCTCGATACAAGCAAGTTGATGGCAATCTGGGCGGTCGAAGGAGCCCTGCTGGTCGGCATCTTGACCGTCGTGGTATTGGCCTATCGCAGCATCGCACCACGCTTTGCACAGAGCGCCAACATCGCCATTTCTGGAGCCATGCTTGCCGCCGTCAACACTGCTTCTGAATACGGATTCGGCGGGATCATCGCTGCACTTCCGGGCTTCCGCACCATCAGCGACTTGATGTCGCACGCGTTTACCAATCCGCTCGTATCGCTTGCGGTCACAACCACCGGACTTGCTGGCATCACCGGATCTGCCTCGGGTGGAATGAGCATCGCGCTGGCGACGCTGGGGCAGACCTACCTTGCACAAGCAAATGAGCTAGGAATCCCACCTGAAGTTCTACACCGCGTCGCCTCAATGGCCAGTGGCGGCATGGACACGCTACCGCACAATGGCGCGGTGATCACGCTGCTGGCAGTGACGGGGCTCACGCACAAGCAGTCCTATATCGACATCTTCGCCATGACGCTGATCAAGACCGCTGCGGTGTTCTTGGTCATCGGTTTCTACTATCTCACCCACCTCTACTGACGCGAGGCCCGCAGTCCAACGGGCGGATTCCGTTTTCTCTGACCCCGCACTGCGCTTGAAGTCCAGCTTCCGCCGTCCGTTGCAGCGCATGTTTCAGTCTGAAACCACGGACCGAAACGCATGCCAGGCACCCAGAACTAGATCCGCAGAGAACGAAGATGGCACGCCAGGGTTTCCGATCTTTTCCGACGGCGGTCTGATTCCTCCGCGCCGCGATGGGATTGGCATCCGGTGTGCTACTTGCTTGTCCACATGAACGCAGTCAGCTTGAACTTGGTACGGATCATCGCTTCTCTCACTGCCCTGTTGGGACTCTCGTTGCCGCACTCCGTGGCGGCGGAGCCACAGGCAGGATCCCGCGCCCAGCGCCCTGAACCGGTCGATGTCGCATCGGTGGCACTGGCACAGCTGCTGGCGCACAACGATGCGTTCGTCCGAAAACACGATGCTCGGTACTTCGCACCTTTCTCGCAGCATCAGCACCCACGAGTCACGGTCGTTGCCTGCGCCGACTCGCGGTTTCACATGACCGACATCAGCGACAATCCCGACGGTGATGTGTTTGTCGTTCGCAACATCGGCAATCAGATCGACAGCAGCCAGGGCTCAGTCGAGTTTGCGATGCGCCACTTGCGTACGCCGCTGCTGCTGATTCTCGGGCACGTCGGCTGCGGAGCGGTACATGCCGCCATGTCTGATTACAGTCAGGAATCACCCGCGCTTCGCCGCGAGCTAGACGGGCTGCATCTTGGGATGTTAAAGACACCAGCCACAGGAAGCCCAGAGGAGCGCTGGCGCAAGCACATCCTGTCGAACGTTCATCAGCAAGTACGTTACGCCATCACTGAATACAGAAGCGAAGTCGCCGCCGGACAAGCTGTCGTGGTGGGCGCAGTCTATGACTTTCGCGACGAGCTTTCCGGTGGGCAAGGAAGACTCCACATCATCAACGTGAACGGAGAGTCCGATCCCAGCAAGTTCCGAGCAACGCCTCTGTGGCAACGCATCGAGAAGGAACAAAGCCGAAACCCATCGGCACCGGCCAGCGCAGAGAGTCGATGAGCCGTCCTTGCTGCATCTATAGCTTCAGCTCCACCCCGGCCAAAAACGTGAACCCACGGTTGGGAACACCAGCGGAACCAAGCGGCAGCGTAAGGGTTCGGAACTCTTGATTGAGGAGGTTGCGGAACAGCGCCTGGAGACGGAGTCGACTGGTCACATCGGCGGCGGCGTTGAGGTTCAAGATCACGTAGCTGTCCTGGTTGGGCAGTCTGCTCTGCGACTGTCTGGCCACCCCATTGAGGTCAAACATCAGCTTCCAAACCCGGTAGTTGAGCTGAAAGGAACCGAACAGACCGGGCATCGGCAGACTGTC
>CAYTGC010000136.1:0-13177 GCA_964437195.1 uncultured Myxococcales bacterium
GCGTCGCGACAGCCGCAACCGGCTTGGCGGCCACTGGCGCTGGCTTGGCTTCGATTGGCTTGGCTTCGATTGGCTTGGCGGCAACCGGCTTGGCTTCGACCGGCTTGGCTTCGATCGCTTTGGCGGCAACCGGCTTGGCTTCGATTGGCTTGGCTTCGACGGCTTTGACCGCGACTGGCCGAAGCTCCGCGGCTTTGGCCTCGACTGGTTTGGCCTGGACGGCCAGACTCGGCTTGCTCTCGGCTTCCTGTGCGACCTTGGTCGCTGGAGCAGGCTTGCCAACCGCACCCGCCGATCTGCCCACCCCTGGCAGAGCTATGGCAGGTTTGCCTGCGGGGGCCGGTTTGTCCGCGAGCGCAGCCTTTTCGACGATCGGTGGCATGCTCGTCAGCATCGGCTTTTCGGCCACCACGGCGACTTCCGGCGCTGTCGCTTTTTCCACCGACACAGGCTTTGCAAGGGTGGTCTTGACTTCTTTGGCAGCCGGTTTGACCGCGGCTGCCGCAGGCTTGACCGCATCAGCAGACAGTGCCGAACCGCCCACAACCGTCGGGGCAGCAGCGGCAGCAACTTCCGGTGTCGAGGCCACCACGGCTGTCGCTGCGGTCTTGCTTGGCTTGGCGATCGGAGGCAGCTTGATACCCTTGGGCGCGTCGACTGTCGGGACTGGTGCGACAGCTGCCGTCGGAGCTGGTGCCGCTGCCACAGGCGCAGGGGCCGTTGCCGTCGTCGTTTTCACCGCTCTGGTTGCCGCTCCGCCGGGTCGCCCGGTCGAAGAAGGTGCCTTGGCAGGCTCGGGTGCTTCTAGCGCAGCCGCAAGCAGCGCCGCTCGCTTGGCCGCCGGTGCTGGCTCTTCAGCCTGCACGCTCTTCACCGCAGGGGCCGGAGGGATTGACTTGCGTATCTCGCGAGCCACACCGGGCAGATGAGCTTCGCTCGGACGACGAATCGGCTGCGGAATGGGCGGTCCAGACGGGTCCGCGAGCAAGTCGCGATCGGCAATCAGCACATCCGCGAGGCTCAGCTCACCAGCCACGTCACCCATCGGGCGCTCGTCGTGACTTGGTGGCGGCGGGGCCGTAGTGACCGGGGGCATTCCTCGCGGTGGTGTCGTCGGTCGAAGAGGCGTCGCAACCCGCACGGGCTCGGGAGCAGCGACCGGTTCGGGCCGACGGTTCGTCATCCCAGGCGTCGGGGCGGGCGCACGCGGAACAGGGTCCGAGTGCGCGATTCGCTGGATCAGATGCGACGGAGAAGCCCGATCGAGAATCTGGGTCTCGTCACCGCTCAGCCCCGGAATGCTGCCCAACGCGCTCCCCGGAAGCGGCGAAGGCAGCGCCCCCGGCTGACCCGGCCACGGTCCCGCCGGAGCATGGGCCGAAGGAGATGCCATCCCTGGCGCCTGGTTCTGGGCCTGCAGCAGCGCCGGGGCCAGCTCGCGGTCGAGAAAGTCGAGCAGCGTCGTAAGCTGAGTTACAAACTCTTCGGCCAGCGGCTTGTTACGACGCAGTGCATCAAACGCCGACCAGTACGGCGACGCGTTCAGGTTGAAGCCGACGTTGGTCGCTTCAAAGAACTGTTTGACGTTGCCCAGGTACTCAAGCAGCTTGGCCCGAAGGGCGCGGGGATCAGAGCCTGTGGGGAGCATTGTCACTTAGGTTCTCGCAACTTGCGGAATTGCGCAAGCGCGCTGCCCTCGACTCATCAGGACGCTGGGATTGGGGTCAGCTCCCAAAAAAGAAGAACGGTATCGCCATAGCGTCGCGCATCGCTACACAGCAGATGTCCCCGTCGAGCACCGGCAACAAGCTCGCCCTGATTCCGCACATCGGTCTCGATCACGACTTTGGCCCCGACGCTCAAGCGACCCGAGCCATGCGCCGAGAGAAAGTCGAGCAGCCGACCAATCTCGTCCGAAGCATACGGCGGATCGGCGAGCAACAGATCGACAGGCTCAGCTTTGCGCTGCTGGCTCGACAAAAACCGACCGAGCGGCAACTCGATCACTTGCGCCCGAGGCAAAAGCCCGAGTTCTTGCAAGTTCCGCCGCAGCACCCGACAGGCCGCCGCATCTTGATCGACAAAAACGGCTCGACCCGCTCCTCGCGAGAGCGCTTCAATCCCCAGCGCCCCGCTACCGGCGCACAGATCCCACACGACAGCGCCGTCGCGGATCGGTCCCAAGATGTTGAACAAGGCGGCGCGCACACGCTCTGACGTCGGCCTGGTCTGAAGACCTGGTGGCGTCCGGAGACGGCGGCCCCCCAGCTCGCCCGCAACAATGCGAATCATGGGAAACGACGGGTGGAGTTACGAGCCAGCGATCGCACGAAGGGCAATGCCAGGAATCTTGAGCCACGACGGCTCCGCTTCAAAGCGAACCATGCGCTCGGCGACTTCATGGGACCGCTTGTGGGTCACAAACCAAGGCGGCTTCGGCGACGGAACAAGAGGCCCACGAAGGATCGCTTTTTCGATTCCCTCGAACATAAACGAGTTGTGGACATAGCCGATGCCGCTCTGGATATCGAGCAGCGTCGCCGACGGATGCCCCCCCCACGGAGGAGTCATCGCGCCGTACGCGACCGCAGGCCAGTGGTTGATCGCCACGACGCCGTAGCGCAGCACATCGCAGGCTTTTTCTACCGCATCCGCCACTTCCGGCTGTTTTTCCGTCGATGGCGCAATGTACATGCTGCAGCTGAGCGTGCCCCACAAGCGGTCGTTGGCAAAACGCGCCGCCGCCGTCACGAACTCGGCTGCGTCTTTTTCGGGCAGCGCCACTTCGCTGATGATGGAGCAGAACGGCTCCGTCGAAAACAGCGGTTCGTCCGCTTTCTTCGAGTCCACATCACGAATGAGCGTCCACGGCAGCTCGCCCTCGCCAGCTCGACCCAGCCTCGTCACCGTCTTCCCCGTCGTCAGCTTGGCAAAGCGATCTTGCGCGCCGGGGTAATAGGCCCGCCGCGTTGGCATGTCTTGGAAGATCTCTTGTATCTGCTTGAGCAGCTCTTGCCGCTGCGGCCACGACTCGGACACCACGAGGATCTTGGCGGCGTTGCAGTTGAACGAGCCGTTGTTGACCACCTGCGTCGCGATGTTCTCGGCCAACATCCGCAGCTCGCTCGACGAGTAGTTGCCCGGAACGATCATGACCGGCGTCACGCAGCCCAGCTCGCTGGTGATGTTCTTTTTGAGCAGCGGATCGTTTTGTGCCTGCCGACGCGTTCGCTCCTCGCCGGGCGGGCCCCACACGATGAGATCGTGGGTCCGGTCCGATCCCGTGATGTGCACGTCGGCAATCTGCGGATGATACGAAAGGTAGCTTCCGACCTCCGCGCCACCGTACACAAACCTCAGATATCCGCGATCGATGAGCGACTGAAACGCCTTCTCATAGAAGGGCCCAAGATACTCGTTCACGGGGTTTAGCTTGACGATGCAGAGCATGCCCTCGTGGAACATCTTGTAAAGCGCGTCGGTCGGCGGAATCGACGCGACGTTGCCAGCCCCCAGAATGAGCGAAACTCCACCGACGGGATCTTTCTTGCTGTAGAAGACCGCTTGCTGCTCACGAACCTTGCGATCGTCCCAGCCTTTCTGCATGCGCAAACGACAGGTAAAACCCGCCGAGATCGCGTGATCATAGGCCTCGCTCGGCATCACCATCACTTCGGTCCGGCCATCTCGCGCTAGCTGGATCGCGCCCGACGGAAGAACTGGTTTCCCAACCCGATCGATGTCTTCGAGCGCCATGATCAGCTTGCGCAGACAGCGCATCGTAACGTACGGCCCGCCGAGCCACTCCTCACCCGCTGCCGAAGAGTCGAGCCGCAGACCTTTGGCCTGACAAGCCGCCGCCACCCAGTCCTTCGCCACCGCTTGCAGTCGCGGTACACAGGTTCGCAAAAGAGCGGCTTTCTCTCTCGGAGGCAGTCGCGCAAACGGGGTCGCGTTTTCGCCTAGAACCGCCAGATACTTGTCCAGTTCCGCCTGGCTGGTAGCCGTCCGACTCTGCGTACTACCGCTCAATTCCATCGATGCCGAGTGCATGGACTACTCCTATCACAGCGCGAGCCGGTGCCGGAGGTTCACTCGCGCGGGTCTGCTTAGCGCTGCGTTTTGTTGCGCAGAATCGACACGTCGTTGCTGTTGAAGTTCGCGGTAACGATATCGGGTTTGCCGTCCAAGTTGAGATCTTTTACGACCATCGCGTATGGAGTCGAGCCCACCGTAATGGTCTGCGCTGCGTCAAAACCGCCCGTGCCATTTCCGAGGTAGATGCCAACGCTATCGGTGCCGCTGTTCACCACCACGAGGTCTTGTTTGCCATCGCCATCGATGTCGGCCATGGCGATGCCGCGCGGATCCTTTTCCGTCGTGAGCGTGGTTCCCGCATCAAACGTGCCGTCGCCCTTGCCCTTGAACGTCGAGATCGTGCGTCCGCCATAGCTCAACGTGGCGATGTCTTTCTTTCCATCGCCATTCAGCTCGCCAGCAGCCAACGACAGGACCTGGGCGGCCACCGTCGTGTTCTTCGGTCCCGAGAAAATCCCGCCGCTGTTGCCAATGAACAGCGAGATCGATGCGTCGCTGTAGTTGCCAGTCACAAGCTCGGGATACACATCGCCTGTAAAGTCGTCGAGCAGCAGAGCGGACGGTGCACTGCCCGTCTTGAGGCTGTAGGTCGCGCCGGTCACGAAGGTGATGCTCGGAGTGACGCTGGTGTTGCGCAGCACGTAGACCGAATCGCCCGTACGCGGCGCCATCACGATGTCCGGTTTTCCGTCTCCATCGAGGTCGCGGGAAACAATCGCTGTCGGATTTCGCCCGACCGTGAAGGTGACCGCATTCATAAAGCCGCCACCGCCATTGCCACTTAGGATCGCCAAGTCTTGGGCGCTGCCGTTGTTGCACGCCACCGCAATGTCCATGACGCGGTTGCCGTTGTAATCGGCCACAGCCAGCGCTGATGGCCCAACCGGGGTTGGGTACGTTACGCCATTTTGATAGTTCAGGTTGGCAGCCAGCACCGAGACGTTCGAGGTGCCATCGTTGGCCGTAATGATCTCGGGGCCGCCATCACCGTTTGTGTCCTCTGCGATGACAGCCACTGGCTGCGAGCCCACGGGACTGCGCGTGTTGTCAAAGTCGAGCACCACTTGCACGTAGCGAAAAAGTCCGCTGGCCACGGCGAAGCTACCATCGGTGTTGCGAACCGTGACCGCCACGTCCCCGGGGCCGCTTTCGGCAGCTGGCACACGCGCCTGAATCTGGGTGGACGAGATCACCTGGACTTCAGTGGCCATCTTATTGCCAAAAGCCACCGTAGCCCCAGCTACAAAACCCGTGCCATATACAGCGATTGGAGCGCCTCCGGAAACGCCTGCAACTGCCGGACTCACGCTGGTCACCGAAATATTGCCCACGCCACCCATTGCGTTTGGTTCGAGCGGTCCCGTCGAATTCGAGCAGCTGATTCCCACGCCACCCAGCGCGAACAGCACAGCACCCATTGCGATATATCTGCCCAACCGAGGAATTGCAGTCTTCGTAGTTTTCATAGTTTTTCCGTCTCCTTGAAAACGCTTTTTGCTTATGAGTAAGGCACATGAGTATGGGATCACGATCCGACCGCGACAAGGCCCCCCCGTGAGCAATTGCGAAAAAAACGTACGGATTGGGTCGATTTCCAAACCAGTGGTCCGTGTCAAGTTGCCCAAAGTCGCGAGGACGAAAGGCACTGCTTGCATTCGGCTACCGGGATCGCCTAGCTTGGGTCGCTTGAGAGGACGCCGCTTAGTACCTTTCGCAAGGTCGAGCACTTAGGACGAGCGCAGATATGGCCAATGTGGTGATTGTCGGAGCCCAGTGGGGCGACGAGGGCAAGGGAAAGGTCGTTGACCTCTATACCGAGTTTGCGGACATGGTGGTTCGCTTCGGGGGCGGTGCCAACGCCGGGCATACGCTTGTGGTCGGCGGTCAAAAGCTGGTCACACATCTTGTACCGTCGGGCGTGCTGCGCGGCAAAGGCAAGCGCTGCGTGCTCGGCGATGGGATGGTGATCGATCCACAAACGCTGCTCGAAGAAATGGCCGAGCTTCGCGGGCGCGGCCTCCTGCTCGACGACCGCGATCTGGTGATCGGCGAGCGTGCCCATGTGATCCTGCCGACGCACAAGCTGCTCGACGGGCTGCGCGAACAAGGCAAGGGCGCCTTGGGGACGACCAAGCGAGGGATCGGCCCAGCGTACGAATCCAAAATGTCGCGGCGCGGCGTTCGGATGCGCGATCTGCTCTCAGCCTCGCGGCTTCGGGCACGGATCGCCCACCAGCTTGAAGAGACGACCCCGCTCATTCGCCACCTCGGGGGAACGCCGCCGGATATTGATGCGATGGTCGATCAATATCTGGGCTTCGGCGAAAAGCTCCGCCCTCACATTCAAGAAGCGACCCGCGTACTCAGCGATGAGATGAAGCGCGGTCAGCACGTGCTCTTTGAGGGAGCCCAGGGTGCGCTGCTCGACATCGATCACGGCACGTATCCTTTTGTCACGTCATCAACAACGCTGGCAGCCGGTGCCTGTGTGAGCTGTGGTGTGGGACCAACCGCCATTTCCTCGGTAATTGGCATCGCCAAGGCCTATACCACCCGCGTCGGTGCCGGACCCTTTCCGACCGAACTCACAGGGGAACTCGGCGAGCATCTGCGTCAGGCCGGTGCGGAGTTTGGGGCGACCACGGGACGGCCAAGACGCTGCGGGTGGCTCGACATCGCCGCGCTGCGCCTGGCGGTGCGGGTCAATGGAATGGCCGGGCTGGCGCTCACCAAGCTAGATGTCCTGGCGGGACAACGAAAAATCAAGGTCTGCGTCGGGTACAAGCTATCGGCGGTTGCTGGTGGTAGCGGCGTGTCCGACACCCTGGATGAGCTTCCGCTCGATCCCGAAGACATCGCCCGCGCGGTGCCGATCTACGAAGAACTCGACGGCTGGGACGCGGAGCTGCGAAATGTTCGCGAGGTCGAAGATCTTCCACCCGGGGCCAAGCGTTATGTTCGACGCATCGAAACTCTGCTGGGAGTCGATTGCTGCTTGATCTCGGTAGGTCCAGGTCGGGCAGAAACCATCATGCTCAAGAACCCGTTTAGGTAGTGATGGACTTCGAGCACTCAACTCGGTTGGCCGCGATTTCCGGCCAGGTTTTTCGGGGGTGTCCTAAGTGAACCGTGCTTGCGGCGAAAAGCGCGCTTCGTATAAGCTGGGCTTCATTGGTCACCGCTTCGAGCCCGAAGAGGGGATTTTTCCAACATGAAAATCGTCTGCGACAACTGCGCAACCAAGTACCAGATTGCCGACGAAAAGGTCAGCGGCAAGGCTTTTAAGATTCGCTGCAAGAAGTGCGGCCACGTGATCGTCGTCGGAAAGAATGACGGTTCCGCGGCAGCTCCTGCAGCAGGCGATGCTCCCGCCGATGCTCCCGCCGCCGCAGCAGAGCCTGCCGCGGGCGATTCGGTGTGGCACCTCGTGATCGATCGCGAACAGGTTGGCCCGATGACGGCCGAGGAAGTTCGCCAAAAGGTCAAAGCGGGCCAAGTCGACTCCGAGACCTACGGCTGGAAAGAGGGCTTTGAGGACTGGCTCAAGCTCTCTGCCATCGACGACTTTAAGGAGCTGTTCGCAGGCAAGCCGAGCGAACAAGCCACCAAGCGCGTCGAGCCTGCCGAACAGGCAAAGCCAGCCGCTCAACCGGCAGCAACACCCGGTGCCGATCTAATGGGCGGCCAAGCTGCAAGTGAGCCCGTCAAAACGGCTGCACCGACGGCAGCGACCCTCTATTCCGAGAACGGCAGCGATGCGAGGGCTCAACTCCAGGCAGCGCAGGCAGCGCGCGAAGCGCAGATGGCAGCCCAGGCGCAAGCCCAAGCCCAACAGCAGGTCGCAGCATCGGCAGCCGTTCAGCAAGCCGCTCCTGCGGGCGATGCGGGCGGAGCGATGACTGGCGCTCGCAGCGAAAACTCGGTGCTCTTCTCGCTCAACAACCTGTCGGCGTTGGCCGGTGGCGGTGGAGCGAGCAATGCGAACGCATCGACGCCCAAGCCGGGTTATGCTGGTGGTCAGTCGGAAGCTTCAGGCCTTATCGACATCCGAGCGATGGCCGCCCAGCACCTCGGTGGACCGATGTCTGGCGCGAACGTCAACAAAGCGCCAGACCTGTTCGGTGGTGGCGATGCAGCTGCGGTGTTTGCTCCAGTCGCGCCCGCCGTGCTCGTTCCAACGGCGCCGTCGGAAGGTGCACCGAAGTGGGTGTGGGCGCTCGTTGCGGTTGGTGGTGTGTCCATCATCGGCCTCATCATCTTCCTTGTCGTGTTCTTGTCGGGACCGACGCAGCCACAGGTTGCGACCGGACCCACGGCAGGAAACACCGGAGCAGGTCCAGCCGCGGGCAACACGGGTGGCCCAACCCCTGCAGTCGGCACCACCGCAGGCACAGCACCGACGGAAACGAAGCCATCGAAGCCGGACACAGCCAAGACCGACACGGTGGCCAAGTCGGACTCTGGGTCGAAGGACAGCGGCTCGAGCAAGTCGACCAGCAAGTCGAGCAGCAAGTCAGACAAAGGCAGCAAGTCTGCGGCTGCTCCAAAAGAAGCTGCAGCTCCCCCGGAGAAAGCGGGTCCCGGCAAGGCGCCCGACGAAGCCCCACCGCCCCCGAAGCCGAAGGCCGCCGATAAGCCGAAGGCCAAGGATGATCTCGATTCACTTCTCGATTCAGCTTCGAGTGGTTCGGGTGGCAAGCCGCAGAAGGCCGAAAAGAAAGATGTGCCTGAGAACCTCGATCGCGGCACGATCATGAGCACGCTCAAGTCGGCGAACTTTGCTCCGTGCAAGGCGGAAGGTGCGTCGGGTGTCATCAACGTCAAGCTGACGATTGGCCGCAATGGCAAGGTCTCGGATGCATCTGGACCGAACGACTGCGTCGTCAAGGTCGTCAAGGGCGTGAAGTTCCCCGAGTTCAGCGGCGACCCGATGTCGCTGACTTATCCGGCCCTCATCCGATAACGGCGCGCTCCGCTTGGCGGAGCAAAATACCCAAGAGGCTCAGGCAGTCGCCTGGGCCTTTTTCATTTCTGCCGACAGCAGTCCCACCGCGATATGGAAAAACGCAACCGCCCCACATTTTCTCGATTGAGCTGTTGACACCCCCAAAAAGGCCATGCTACTTACTCCCCGCTCTTGGGCTTGTAGCTCAACCGGTAGAGCAGCGGCCTTTTAAGCCGTTGGTCGTGGGTTCGAGTCCCACCAAGCCCACCGAGGGGGAATGCAGTTGCAGGGTGCTTTATTGGCCCTGCGGGAATTCTGGCGGCAGATTGTGCTGTCGCGTTGGTCGTTCAATGCCCGGCTGACTGATGTGACCCTGCGCCATCAGCAGAAGCACAACGCCAGCCGCACAACACAAAAGCGCCCAGACAAATCCCAGCACATGCTTGTAAAAAGGGCGCTCGCGCAGTCGAAGAGCGAGCAGCGAAGCGCCCATCACCAGCAGAGCGACTCCGTTGACGATAAGGAACCAGCGGGGCATGGGTTCAGTTAGTCCCGCACACGCCAGCGCGCTCCCGCGGGTGTGTCCATCACCTCGACGCCCAGATCCCACAGCGACTGCCGCAGGGAATCACTCTTTGGGAAGTCCTTGGCCTGGCGGGCAGCAGTCCGCTCGGAGAGCAACGTTTCTATCTGTTTCGCATCCAGCCCACGTACCGAGATCCGCCTGGTCCGGTGTTCGGCCAGATAATCAACCGCTGGCCGCTCCAGCAGTCCCAGCACTGCGCCAGCGCGTTTCAGATCGTCAGCCAATCGCTGAAGAGTCCGCCTTCGGACATCCTTCGCTGGTGGAGGCGTCACCTTCCCGTCGAGCAGCCGATTGACGAGCGAGAGGGCCCCACTCCATTCCGCCAGCGCCACCGGCGTATTGAAATCGTCATCAAGCGCAAGATAGAGCCGATCGAGCCAGCCCTCGGCTTCCGCAATCAACGGTCCGGAAGGTTCAGGCTTCATCCCTTGCAGCGCGTCGTCGAGCCGTTGCTTGGTCTGGTAGCCGTACTCGATTCGATTTTCCGCTTCCTCTAAGCCAGGCAGCCGGAACGGCGCACTCTCCGCTGGATCATCTGGATTCATATCCAGGTCAAATGCGAGCGGATTGCGGTACTGCGTCGTCAGAAGCCACAGCCTGACCGCTTCCCCACCGTGCCGCTCGATGCAGTTGCGCGCGACAAACATGTGGTAGAGCTTGCGCATCGCTTCGTCGCTCTTGGCGATCTTGCTGCCCTCAGCGATGAGCTTTTCGCCGTATACCCAGCGAAACCCAATGAAGCCGTTGTGCATCCAGTAGCGGGCAAACGTCCCCGGACCGTGCACGCCTTGTGACTGTGCACGTTCGTTTTCGTGGTGCGGAAAGCGCAGGTCAATTCCACCGCCGTGAATGTCGAAGGTCGGGCCCAGATATTTTTCCGACATCGCCGAGCACTCGATATGCCAGCCGGGTCGGCCCGGTCCCCACGGCGAAGGCCAGGACGGCTCGTCGGTCTTTGCGGACTTCCACAGCGCAAAGTCAGCCGCATCTCGCTTGCCCGGTTCGACGTCTTTGCGCGCACCGCAGAGCAGTTCTTCGCGCGGCAGCTTCGACAGTTCCCCGTACGCCGCGAAGTTGGCGACGGAATAGTAGACACTGCCGCTCGACTCATACGCGAGCCCGATCGCAATCAGCTTCTCAATGTGAGCGATCATCTCGCCGATATGCTCGGTCGCTCGCGGCTCCACGTCCGACGGCTGGCAACCAAGCGCGGCATAGTCACGGTGATATTCCGCAGTCCATCGCTCCGCAAACAGCTTCGGGTCTTCGCCGCACTCACGCGCTCTGGCAATGATCTTGTCGTCGACATCCGTGATGTTGCGGACAAACTTCACCCGATAACCACGCGCGCGCAGATGCCGCGCCACCACATCGAATGCCACCAGTGGCCGCGCATTTCCGACGTGGAACAGATTGTAAACCGTCGGTCCGCAGACATACATCCGGACTTCACCAGCGACGAGAGGGCAGAGCTCGACTTTCCGTTGCAACATGGTGTCGTAGATGGACACTTTGGCCAGATTCGCCCCGCCAGTGGCCGCCTTGGCCGCCGCATCCGCCGCCACGTTTTCTCCCGCGTTTCCGAATGAGTGCATAACCCAACAATAATCGGCACGCAGCGAGGCGGCAACCTCTGTCGAGATCATTGACGGGTCACACGAAAACCCCCATACTTTCGCAAGCTTGGCGGCAGGCGCGGCCCGTCTGGCGTTCTCGTTCGAGAACGTGCGGCTGTCGGCGAGAGTGCGCGGCTGCCGGTCCGACGAGCCGAAACCTCCTGAAAACAACACGCTTGGGTCTGATTCCTCACAGCAAGGTCGCTGAGATTCGCGACCGCACGGACATTGTTGCCGTCATCGGCGAGCATGTACAGCTACGTCGTGCTGGCGTGAATCACCTCGGGTTGTGTCCGTTTCACTCGGAAAAAACCCCAAGCTTCAACGTCAGTGCGACCAAGCAGTTCTTCTATTGCTTCGGCTGTCAGAAGTCTGGCGACGTGATCCGTTTCTTGATGGAACGCGAAGGCCGCAGCTTCACCGATGTGGTCCGCGACCTGGCCGCTCGCGCCGGAATCGATATTCCTGAGGACGAAGAGGAATCTCGGCCCGAACGAAAAGAGCTGCGACTCAAGCAAGAGAGTGAGCGACTGCGACTGCTCAAGCTCAATGCCTTGGCCGCACGTTACTACGAATCGCAGCTTGCCTCGTGTGACCGTGCGCTGAGCTACGTGTCGAGCCGAGGCATCGGTGAAGACATCCGCAAGAGCTTTCGCCTCGGGTACGCGCCGGATAGCTGGGACGGTTTTTTGCAAGTGTGCCGTCAGCGCGGCGTCCCGCACGAACTGGCAGAGCTTGGCGGCCTGCTCATCCGTCGAGAGGGATCACAGGCGCTACCCAAAGGCGCGCCACCGACGCCACAGACCCACTACGATCGCTTTCGTGACCGCTTGCTGTGTCCGCTGCTATTGCCTGCGCCGAGCAAGCAGGCAGACTGTGAAGTGATTGCCTTTAGCGGACGGCTCCTACCGACGGAAACGCCGCGCCCAAATGAGGGTGCCAAATACATCAACTCACCCGAGACGCCGCTGTACCGCAAAGGGCAAAATCTCTACGGTCTGCACGTTGCCCGCGATGTGATTCGGCAGCGTCGGCAGGTGGTTCTCGTCGAGGGGAACTTCGATGTGCTGTCGCTCCATCAGCACGGTTTTGGCAACACGCTGGCTCCGATGGGTACGGCGCTGACCGAAACACAAGTGCGGCTGCTTGGCAGGCTGCTCGGGGAAGATGGCCATGTCGTGCTGATGCTCGACGGGGACAAAGCGGGTCGGGCTGCAACGATGAAAGACATCTCGCTGCTCATGCTGACGGCGACGCAGCTTTCGGACGTGGCAGCTCTGTCGCAGCGAGACATTGATGTCCGAGTCGCCAAGCTCCCCGATGGGGAAGATCCGGACACACTGGCCAATCGTGACCCCGCGGCCCTGGAGCGATGCATTGCCAAGGCCCAGCCCGCGATTGACTACGTGCTCGAAGTACTCGCGGCCAATGCAAGTTCGAATTCCGCGAACTTGAGCGTGGAAGCAAGGGCGCAGATTCACGACAAGGTTGTGCCGCTCATCGCATCGATTCAGAACGAAATCCGCCTCAATCTTTATCTCGATAGACTGACCCAAATCTCAGCCGTTCCACCGGGCCTGATTCTTCAACAGATTGGGAAACTTCGACGACAAAATTCTGAAGATCGGCAGCCGAGCACGACTTTCTCCCGACAGGGCTCATGGGTGGAGCGAGAAACACCGGTACCATCAGGGAGAGCCACTGCGGCCACGAAGCCCGAACATCAAAAACAAACGTCGTCCCGTCCGCCGGTTGGTCTTGCGGGACTGGTCTTTGACGCCAGCTTGCGCAACTTGCTCGGTCTGCTGGCGGATCATCCTGAGCTGTGGGACAGGCTCAGCGACGATCTTCTCACCGCAGTTCCGCATCCTGTGCTCGCCGAGCTTTTGCGAGAGGCGCGCGACCTGTGCCATAGTGGCGAGATTGTTTCCG
>CAYTGC010000137.1:0-13151 GCA_964437195.1 uncultured Myxococcales bacterium
ATTATTCAATATATGATAATATATCACTCATTCTCACATGGGAAGTAAGACTCCCTTTGGGGTGGTATTTGAGTGTGCAGAAATGATTGAAAGTCATTTCGCACAGATATCTCAACTGGGTCATGCGGAGTGGCGATGAGTAGCCTGGCGCTCGATCTAGAGGCGATCTGTCGCCGACTCATGCAGACCACGGAGCAAGATGTAAATGCGATTCCGCTCGTCGCTGAGCCTTGGCTTGTAGAGAGCTGGAAGGATGGCAAACCGCTTGGGCAGCTGCTCGCCAGCGCGCATCACAAAGCCCAACCGCCGACGAAAAGCCAGATGGCGCATGGCATCGACTTCTATTATGACACCATCGCGCGGCATGCTGCACAGGCACGGGACCGCCCCGCGCTGCGCTACTTTGACGCACAGCGGGGATTCTTGACGCTGACGTATGGTGATCTGCATGCGCAGGTGAACCGGCTCGTCGAAAGGTGGCAAAAACGCGGGGTCGCACCGGGAAAGATCGTCTGCATCTTGGGAGATATCGGTCCGCAGTGGCTTCTGTCGCTTTTGTGCGCGCTGCGGCTCGGTGCGAGCGTGTCGCTGCTGCCCACGATGGGAATCGAGTTCACGCTGCCGCGGATTGCCACGCTCAAGCCCGACCACATTGCCTGTGAGCCGGTTCAGACAGCGCTGTTGCGCAGCAGGCTCGACAAAGAACTCGCAAAGAACCTGCTCATCGAGGAGCCCCTTTCGGGTCTTCACCACAGCGGATCGCATACCTATCCGCCGTCGGATCCAGCGCTGCTGCTCTATTCCGCGGTGCGTCCGCTAGGGAAGCCAGTTGCGGTATCCGCGGAGACGCTGCTCGGTGGACTTTTGCGCGATGCCCTGATTCTGGGAATCCGACCGGCAGACACGCTGGCGTATCCTTTCTGCTCGCTCTTGCAGTACCAGCCAACGCTGCTGCTCACAACGCTGCTTGCGGGTGCAACGTACGTACACATTCCGCCCGATGAGCTTGTCCGCAATCCGAGGGTGCTCGGGCAGACGCCGGTGAAAGTCTTGGGAGTCACCGAGCAGCTACGTGATCTCCTAAGCAAGTGTCCGCCGGGAATGATGGCGGAAACCAAGCTGTGGCTGCGCAACCCAGAGGAACCGCAACAGTTTGCCGCTTGGGATCGATTCCTTCGGCTCGCACCGTTTTCAACCATTCCTCACCTGAACTGGGTGGTTGACGCTGCGGCCGGTGGTTCTGTCCTGTTTTCCGAGCGGACGCAGAAACGAATTCACGGTGGCGTACTGCCTGCCCCCGCCGTTCCTTTCGAGCTGAAGCTCACCACTCCAAGCGGTCCCAAGTCTCTGTCTGGAGCCGGTGTGTTTTCCCCGATCACGCAGACCCCGGGCTACATGCTCCTTGGCAAGACCATGGACGCCTATCTGTATGCCGGAACGCTTGATCCCCGTCGCAGTGGCAGGATATTTGCGAACGCCGATGTGATCACAATCGCCAAGCAGAGTCCCCAGGTGGAAGAAGCGGCAGTGGTGTCGGTTCCATCTACAGAACAGCCCGGACGCTGGGTGTTTGTGCTGCTTCTGTTTTGCGGGGGTCTGCCCGCACTGGAGTTCAAAGCGGGTCAGACAGGTGGTCTGCGTGAAGACATCCAGAAACGCCTGCGCACCGGTCTAGGAATGGACCATGTACCGGATGAAATCTTGGTGCTACCGATCTCCCTTCGTCGCAACGAGGGACCGGCAGGACCGGTGAATCCAGACTGGATTCAGAGCCAGTTTTCCGCAGGACTGCTTCAGCAAAAAGCAGAGCTTGCGCCTTATCGAACACTCAGTGCACTTCGCGCGGCGGCCCAACGAACGCAGCTCGCAAGACTTGCCAGCAAGCAAGATCCGGGTCCGCCCGTTGTTCATGACGAAGAGGAAGAATCAGATGCTTGATCTGTCTTTGATCGATCGTGATTTGACGGAACAGAGTCCCGATGAACTTAGCACCACCGACGAACGACTCGCGAAAGTGATGACGTTTGCGGCATCGGATCGTTTTGCCGAAGCAGCCGAGCAAGCGCAGGCGCTGTTTGAACAGAATGTCTTTGATCTGCGCGTTCTTGGATCGTTCCTCTTTGGCGTCTACCTTGAGCGAGGAATGGAAATCCTGCCTGAGATCCTGGGCAGCTTGGTCCGGATTCTGTCGTCGAGCTTTGATGTCTGGGGACCGCAAAACAAGAAGCAGATTCACGCCGATAACATGCTCAAGTGGCTGCTCGCCACAATGCTGCGCGACTTTCGCCTGCATGAAACCCAGCAAGATGATGTCTGGAAGCAGTGGAACAGCGGCAGCGAATTTACCATCGCAGAGAGACACGCGCTCAAGCTGGTTCCAGAGCTGCAAGAGCGGATGGTCAGCCAGCTTGGGAATGCCAAGGCGGTTCCCTATCTGCTTCAGCTTGAATCGATGCTGCAAAAGATGGAGCTGTCGGCCCAGAGTGCGCGCCCCCGGATTGGTCGTGGTCGAGACGACATCCTGAGCGTAAAGCTGGGTGGAGTAGAGCCGCCCCCGGACAGCGGCAGCGGCGATTCCAGTACGGCCAGCGCAAGCGGCGACGACTCCTCATCCAATGAGAGCTCGTCGTCCGATGACTCGGAATCCAGTTCTTCTTCAGAGTCTTCCGGTTCTTCTTCGGAATCCGAAAGCGCCCGATCCTCTTCATCGGAGTCCTCACCTTCGACGTCCTCGACCCCTTCCAGCTCTTCCTCGCCATCTTCCAGCTCAAACAAGGGAGAGGAAGACAGCAGCTCTTCGTCGTCTTCTTCCCAGACGTCATCCCCCTCGCGGACCTCGAGCAGCTCGTCCTCTCCGAGCAGTTCGTCTTCACCCAGCAGCGATGAAGACAGCCGAGCAGAGGAAGAGAAGCGGAAAGAGGAAGAAGAGCGCAAAGCCCGCGAAGAGGAAGAGAAGGCCGAGCGGCAGCGCCAAGTCGCAGAGGTGCAAGCCGAAGAAACGCCAGCGGAAGCCGAGCAGCCCGCGGGCAAAGGTCCACGCACCATCAATGTTCCCGAAAACGAACCGCTGCGACAGCTGAGGCGCAAGCTCGCAGCGTTTCAGAAGCTGGTTGCTGCCGAGGATCACCAGCGCGCAGCGATCGTGGCGGCAGACCTGCTTTACACGCTCGATCACTTTGACCCTCGGCTGTTTCTGCCTTCGATGTTCCGCAAGTTCTTCCGCGTCCTGAGTCTGGTTGGGAATGAGCTGACTCCGCACATGGGAGAAAAGACGGACCTGTCATCGAAGGCGCTTCTGCAGCTGTACCAAATCGATCTCGACTACTTCGTGAAGAGCGCCAAGAAGAACTAGTCGATGGCCGATCCGCGTGACAAAAAGCCGCCGCCCATTCCCACGCTGGCGGAAAAAGGGGGCGTAAAACCTCCGTCACAGACAGGGGCCAAGGCGGGAACGCTGTCGAGCAGTCTGCCGTCGCTTGCCGAGATGAGCACGGAAGGACTGCCGAGCGTCGTTGTCGATCTGGGCGGTCCAAGCCAGCCCAAGCTAAGCGAGGACGCGACGCTGATCTTGCCAGCGCGTCAGATTCCTGTGCCGACTGCGCCGCCGCCTGCCAAATCCACCACCAGGACTGGCCCAGCCCCAAGCGCCGCACCACCTGCCAAGCCTCAGGCGGCTTCTGCTTCGGCGGGTGAAGCTACGCTGATCCTGGAAAGAGCGCCCGAAAAGGCTGCGACCAAAGAGGTTCCACGACGGCTTGCAACCGACACGGCGGACGATGCGAAGACAGCAATCGGGAAAGCAGCTCCTACCATCGCACCGCCGCCTGCGAAACCCGAGCCCCTAAGTCTGCACGGAAAACCGCTGCCAGCCCCCAAGCTTCCTTCGCCCCCTGTTGGGCCACCAGCCGTTACAGCGCAGACCAAAGAGGCGCCCCCAACGAGCATTCCAGAGGCCCCCAAGCAGCCGCCAAGGCCTGTGGTGCCGCAGCCACCAGCGCTTGCCAAGCCAGTCCCCGCGCAGCCGCAGCAAGCCCCCATCGGCAAAGCGATTGTGGTGCCGCCGCCAAAGCCGCCAACTGGCAAGTCGCTGGCATTGCCGCCACAGCCGCCGCCAACACACAAACAGATGGAACAGCGAATTCGTGAGCTGCTCCATCGCTTCGACGTCCCGGCGCTCCTCGATGCGCTGCTGAGCATGGGCTATCGCGAAGACCAGATCGAGTTCATGAGCAACCCCGTGTTGACCCATCGCGCGGCACTGTTGGAAGACATCGAGTTTCAGCGCGATCCGCCGCGGGTTCTGGTGCTGACAAACTACGGGCTACTCGGCGGTCAAGGACCGATTCCGTCCTACTTCTTCGAGCTACTGTCCGAGCAGCGCGATAGCTCGATGACCGAGTTTCTGTGGTACTTTGACAATGCCCTTTTGCGCCAGCGCTTCGCGGGGCTTTTGCCGGAACGCGACCGCGCCATCGTTCCGGACTTCACCGAAGTGAAGCAGCTCCAGCTTGCCCTGCTCCAGCTTGGCGCCCCAACCGGAATGCACTGGCTGTTTCGCCTCGTGTATCCAGAGCTCCCTGTTTCCGTTCGACGGTCGATCCAAAAGCGTCGCGTTCGCACGAGCGGCGTGCAGATGGGCGAAGCAGCGCTAGGCAATGGCTGTGCTTTTGGCGGATTCACCCAGGTCCCGGTGGGCGGAATCGACGTAAGACTTGTCTGCGAGGACTGGAACACGCCGACCGGACAGCCCTGGGCTCAGGTTGCCGAACAGCGGCTCAATCGGCTGATCATTCCCAGCCTGGAAAGCAGCGATGTCTATCTCACCGTAACGCTGCTGTTTTTAGATCGAACGTCCTTTGCCAAGCTGGCGCCCAAGAACTACCTCGGCTATGAGCCGATCGCATCGCCCCCAATCGACGATGCGCCGCCGCCGGTTCAGCAAGTCATCTTGTTCCAAGGTGAGACCGGAAGAAGCCCACACTAGATTTCAAGATGCATTCCAGAGGGTTGTCTGGGAATCACCCCAAGAGACTCTGGATCGCGCTTCGAGCGGTCTGGGAATCGAATTGGGGAAAAGCTGAACAGATCGCAGCAGATATCCATTCATCGACGCTGAAATCACCCTAAATGCGAACGGAATAGACCGTTTTCGATCGGATCGATGATTTCCCAAACAGAATCGCACACCCACACAGCGCGATTGACGACTCAGCAGAAAACAGACACAAAGGAAGGAACTGTGGTGGGCGCGTCGCAGCGGCGCGTCAGTGTCAGCGATGGAGCACGCAGCTTTTTGTCGGCCGCTGCAAGCTTCGCGTGCTCGGAGTTTGCCATAAGGAGTTGTGCATCGTGGCGATTCAAGATGAGATTCCCAAGTCCCGGCTTACGCTCACGTATCGGACGACCATCAATGGGGCGATGCAAGACATTTCGCTGCCATTTCGCATCTTGGTTCTTTCCGATTTCTCTCTAGGCACATCGACCGATCGCAAGCTCGATCTCGCGGATCGCAAGCTGCGGCCGCTGTCTGGCCGCAACCTCGATCCGATCATGAAAGACATGAAGATGCGGCTTCGCACCCAAGTGAAAAACCGCATCGATCCGGACAACTCCGAAACCGTCGATGTCGACCTCCCCATTGACTCGATGAAGTCGTTTGCCCCAGATCAGATCGCGTACAACATTCCGAAAGTGCGCGCGCTTCTGATGCTGAAGCAGCTTCTTCTGGAAACCCAAGCCAGCATCGACAACCGCAAGGACGTCCGCAAGATTGTGCAAGAGCTGTACAGCAAGCCCGAGGCAATCCGCGAGCTGGCGAGCAAGCTAGATGACTTCCAGGGACTTCGTCTACCAGCCAAGGGACAGAGCAGCACTGAACCCCAGGCCAGTGGAAACTAAGGGAGTAGAGCGATGGCTAACGAAAAGATGACAGCAGAAGAAGTGATTGATCGCCTTCTCTCTAGCATGCGGATTGAGCACAGCGAAACGACCCACACTGCGCTCATCAAGCCTGGGCTGGAACCCGCGAGCGAGCCGGAGAAGCTCTCGGCAGAGGATCGATTCCTTTCTGGCCTCGCCGCCTTGGTGCTCAATGTTGACAGCAACAACGGCCGGTTCGACAAGGGCAAGCTCCTGGAAACCGTCTCGAAGATCGATCAGATCGTTCAGGAACAGGTGAACGAAGTCCTGCACGATACGACATTCCAGCAGATGGAAAGCACCTGGCGAGGTCTTGAAGATCTGGCGAGCAACATCAACTTCAAGGCCGACATCGCGGTGGACATTCTGGATGTCACCAAAGATGAGCTGTTCGAGGACTTCGAGAACAACTCGAGCGACATCTTCGGCGCCGCGCTCTTCGACAAAGTGTACGTCGCGGAGTACGACCAGTACGGTGGTCGTCCGTTCGGCATGATCCTCGGCAACTATGAGTTTAAGCACACGCCGGGTGATCTGTTCTGGCTGCGCAGCATGGGCAAGGTCGCCAATGCCAGCCACGCTCCGTTTGTCGCGGCTGCCCATCCGCAGTTCTTTGGTTGCCAGACCGCAGAAGAAGTCGAGGCGATCAAGAACCTCGAAGGACTCCTCAATCATCCCAAGTATGGAGCCTGGAATACCTTCCGTGACTCCGATGAGGCCTGCTACATCGGCCTGACGTTCCCGCGCTTCATCTTGCGAAAGCCCTGGCATCCCGAAACCAATCCAGTTCCCAACATGAACTTCAAGGAGGAAGCAAACGGGGACTCAGCCAAGTACCTATGGGGAAATGCGGCCTGGCTGTTTGTCCGCAACTGCGCACGATCGTTTGCACAGAGCGGCTGGTGCCAGTACATCCGTGGTCCCAAGGGAGGAGGCATCATCACCGGACTGCCCGTGGACACGTACAACATCCGCGGCCAGGAAGAGATGAAAGTTCCCGTCGAAATTACGATTCCGGATTATCGAGAGTTTGAGTTCGCAAAGTGCGGATTCACACCGCTGGTCTATCGCAAGTCCACTGCGGACGCCACGTTCTTTTCGGTTCAATCAGTCAAGCTGCCGCGCAAGCTCAAAGATCCCAAAGATGCAGAGAACGCGCAGCTCGTCTGCAACCTCTCCTACACCCTGTCTATCACCCGCATCGCCCACTACGTCAAGAGCATCATGCGTGACAACATCGGGTCTACCGCCGACGGTCCGTATATCCAGAAGTCTCTGAACGGCTGGATCAGCAACTACGTGACGACGGCTGTGAACCCTGATGACTTGACGTTGCGCGCGTTCCCCTTCAAGGCAGCAGAGGTCAAGGTAGAACCGAAACCCGGTCAAATCGGGTGGTACAAGTGCGAGATCTCGGTTCTGCCGCACCTCCAGTTTGAAGGAATGGACGTAGAGCTGCGACTCGAGTCACGGCTCGGCTCTTAATTTTGCAAGATCGGATGGGAGTGGAAGCTCCCTCCGGTTGAGAAGTGGGGAAGCGATGAGACAAGCGCGGAGCGACGGAATGAAATCCGTCGCAGACCGCCAGGGAGTATCTGAGAAATGGCCGTAGAATTTACCAAAACGTGTGACAAAGATCAGGGCTTTGACTTTAAGCAGGACGAGCACAAGACATTTGGCTACATTAACACGCTGGTCATTGGCGATGTTGAGATTCAGCCAGACCTCAAGGTCGTGGAAGCCTCCGCAGATAGCGGCGTCAAGATCAAGGCAGGCGGCGCAGGCAGCGCCAGTGGCGATGACAAAGGCACCACCGGCGTCTTCACCAAGCCAGTGGTTGCAGTCCTAAAGAGCGCATCTTGGAATACGCTGCCCACCGATACGATCAAGTTCGAAGGACTGGTCTCGACTTCGAACATGCAGACGATCTCGATGCTCACCATGCAGAGCCTCGCCAAGATCGTGATTCGGTTCTCGTTTGTGATCTACGAGTATGATCCGGTGAAGCAGGTGTACTTCCCCTCGTTCTGCTCGCGGGAAGGCTCGGCTCCGACCAACACGCCTCCAGCGGCGTCAAAGGGCCTTAGCTTCGGTACAGACCCCAATGCGAAGCCCATCTTTGGCATCCTGGGCAAAGATGGCCCCGAAGGGGCATTCCAGCTCAAGGTGGTTCCGGACATCTCCGGCGACGCACCGCTTGGTCTGAAGGTCCACGACATGACGCTGCATGTGGCGCCACCAACTGCCAAGGCCACCCAGCAGATCAAGATCCAGACCTCGAACGACAACAAGATCGTGAAGGGCTGGGGCCTGCCGCAGGCCTAGTGACATAGGGAGCGGCCCCCGCTGCTCCTGCCTTGTGCAGGAGGGCTCACACCTTAGGAAGGAGTGGGCCCTCCTGCCGTTGCGACGCCACCGTCGAACCGATGTACTAGCTCCGTTTGCAGGCCTGTAAGGACGGACGCTCTGGGAGGGGGAGGATGGACAACCTGAAGCTGGCGCGAGTCAAATGGTATCTTGGTCAGACGCTTCTGCCGGAGCAGTTTGTTTGTCAAGAACAGGCACAGACTGCCGATGCAGATCTACGCGCTCGACTTTCCGGACTTCCCAGCTTTGGTCTGGGTCCACTCAAATGGAATGACAAACTCCTCGAAGAAGGAGTCGTCTCGATCTCTGGTCTCACCGCGGTCATTCCCAGCGATGGCAGTGGCCATCTCCTCATCGACGTTCCAGGCAACGCGGTCGTCCAGCCGCTGTCGCTCAAAGCCAGCGGTGCCACCAGGATCTCGGTATATCTGCACGTACTTGAACAGCCAACGGATGCCACGGGCGTCCGGTTGTATGAAGGTGATCCCAAAGTCGTGCAGCGCGTGATGCATCGAGCACTTCTGTCGATTGAAAAAGATGTCGACCGTTCCATCGCGATGATCAAGCTCGCCGAGCTGCAAAAAGACGCAACGGGCGGCTGGTCTCTGCTTGGCGAGTACATTCCCCCTCTTCTGCAGGTTGGCAGCAGTCCCTTTTTGCAAAGAGAGCTGGGAGTGCTGCTAGAAAAGCTTGAGACACTTGAGCCGCGGCTGACGGCGCAGCTCCAAGATACGTTTCTGCGTCCCGATAGACTCGCGGTCACCCGTCGTACCTTGGCCGATCTGCAAGAAATCCTCTCTCTTCTTGCTGATATGCGTCATGGCGTGAACCGCCACCCGTACCACCTGTTCGATTCCCTGCGGCGCTTCTATCTCTCGCTGTGCTGTTACCACGAGGTGCTGCCGGAACAGTCGGCAATGCCCTACCAGCATGACGCGCTCGGACAGAGCCTGGGAACACTCCTATCGCGGCTGTCCAGTCGCGCGCAGATGTTCAGCATGCAGTCGAGCCACCTCAAGTTCGTCAAGATGAACGGACTGTTCCGACTGAATGCGCTCCCCGAAGAGATGCGAACAGCAACAGAAGTGTATCTGCTCATTCAGCGGCCCAGTGTGCATGATCGCGTCAACATCGATGAGATCAAGCTGGCCTGCACTTCTCGTCTCGCCTTGGTCCATCGGCTCGTTCTCAAGGGGGTTCCTTTCCGACTCCTTGAGCGCGTCCACTTCCAGCACTCCTTTGGTCCCGAGATGGACTTTTATCAGCTCACACTCAATGAGGAGTGGCAGCACGTCCTGCGCGAAGGAGCCGTCGCCTTTTACCAACCGCCCGCTCTCGAAAAAGTCAACGCGTATCTGTTCTGGAGGTAACGGCGCGTGGGCTTCTTCAACCGATTTCGCGAGCTGCCGAAAGGAGACTCCGTACTCGACAGCGTTCTGGAGAACCTACATCACATCCTAAACGCCAAAGAGGGATACAGCTCGGTGATTCGTGACTACGGACTTGGGCAATATTATGCTCAACCCGATACCATCCACGCAATGCAGACGCTACTTCGCGAAATGGTGGATGACATCACCCACTACGAGCCGCGACTCAAGGTGATTCGACTCGAGACCAAGGGACGGGACAGTGACATGGTCCTACACCTTGATTTGACTGGCATTGTTGGTGGGGTGACGTATCTTTTCAAACTACGCTTTCACCAGATATACAATCATTTTTTGGTGGACTCCGCACATGATCTCAAAGCTCTGGAATGAATTTCTGAATAGTAAACCGGTATTTAGCGAACAGCTAGATATCACGCTGGAGCTGACCATTGACGGTACGATCCACAAGATCTGGGGTGCGAACGTCAAGAACTTTGAAATCGAGCTGAAACCCTACGGTTTTTTTGGCTGCCTCGATTTCTGGGTTAACGACGACGTCGACATGGACGGCGACTCAGACGACACGCTCAAGGCGCCGTTTCAGACGGTCAAGCTGGTGGCTGTGGCCCTGAAAATCCAGGTCTTCCGCCCTGATCGGCGCGACGTCGAGCGCGATCCAGATCCGCTGCATCTGCGCGGTTTCGTGCTTGAAAAAATTCTCTACGAGCAAGCCAACCGCCGCGGTGCTGAAGCGCCGATCGTAGCCCGTCGTTATTCAATCAAATTCTGCGATGCAGCGCGCTATATTTGGGCACAACACTTCCCATGCGAACTTTACACAAAGAAGTCCATGAAAGATGTGTTTGATGCACACAAGGGCGAAAAAATCGCACTGAAATACAACAGCAAAGTGGTTACCCAGCAGAAGCCGCTCATCTACGTTGGGCTCGAGAGCGATCGTGTCAACCCTGCGAGTTTTTACGACTTTCTTCTCTGGTATATCGACGTAAACAATCTCGTTTTTCGATACGATTATACGGAAGATAAATACACAATCGAAGACCAAAAGCCACAGGATGGCGAGCCCGTGGCAATGGACTTTGAAGACGCTTATCACTTCCAGCAGCACTTCGCAGAAGTTCCTCGTCACAAGCCGCGAATCCTCAACAGCTACACCGAGTCGCCCGCAACGCAGCTCGTCGACAATGCCGAGATGATCGCGCCAGTCATCCAGGACTTTCTGCTGCGGACACCGCTGTCTGGTCAGGTCGATGCCAAGGTGACGCTAGAGACCGCGCGCCTCAAGCTTCCCAAACCAGAAGTCCACCTGCTCGGAGATCGCTATCCCTCGCGGATGATCCTGCCCTGGGATCTCATCGACCTCACCAAAGACCCCCAATGGACGCTCGCATCGATCGCAGTTCCAAAGATTGCGCTCGATGGAAAGTGTCGCTGCTACGCAGGATACATTTTGTCGCGCGCCCGCGATCAAGGCCAGGGTCGGCGCGAGATCGGGTCCATCAGTGAGTTTGAGCTGGAGATGAAGTTCCAGTTTGAGCCAATCGATGACAAGTTCGTCAGGCTCCCAAGCTATACGATTCCGACCTATCCCAGTCTGGTCGAAGGCAAGATCGTCAGCGAGATCGGCGCCGAGGACGAGGAGACATACGACATCCTGACGGACTCCGAGACCAACCTCGATTCCTACAAGGTCAAGGTCCCGCTGTGGGCAAATCAGATCGTCAATGCGCCGTTCGAGCCACTGCGAATGACGGGTCACTTCTACTTTCCTGCCTACAAGAATGAGCGCGTGGTGCTAGCCCTGGATCTGTACACCGCGAAGATCGTCGGATTCCTAGACTGGCGGGTAGAAGGAAGACTGCCAAAGGAAGGGCAAGGGAATCACCTTTTGACCGGCAAGAAGCCGCTGTCCTCGACGTCTATCAGTCACGTCTACGTCGATGACAAGCCGGTTTTTACGATCATCCGGAAAAATGAAAAAGATCACCAGACGATTCAGGCCAAGGAGGGCTACCTCCTCATTGAAGTGAAAGAGGAGAAGTAGACCCATGGGCACTCTGGTTTGTCGAATCGAACTCGACAAGATGACCGGCGCCAAGGTCACGATCGAAAATGCGGACGCCAAGATCACGCAGACCATCCACATGGATGGCACGCAGATCTTGACCAAGGTACAGGGTGAAAAGGATGTCAGCACGATTGTTCAGGTGGCTGACGCCATCACCATCACGGTCAAGAACTTCACGCTGGATGCCGAAAAGATCACGGTCAAGTCGAGCAAGTCCTCCACCTGGACCAGTCAAGACACGCTCGACATCAAGAGCAGCAAAGCGATGACGATCAAGAGTGATGCAACGCAGGCCCTTGAAGCAGCGCAAGATGCAACCTTTAAGGGACTCAACGTCGGAATCAAAGCACAAAGCGGACTGACCGGAGAAGCTGTCAACACCGCGTTCAAGGGAACCGCGTCACTCAAGGGAGAGAGCGCGCAGATCGAACTCAAGGCCACCGCCAGCGCGAAGATGGAAGGCGCCATGGTGGAGATCAAAGCGCAAGGAATGCTCACTGCGGAGTCGTCAGGGATGGCCACGCTGAAGGGCTCACTAACCAGCGTGGAAGGATCTCTTGTGAAGCTGGGCTAAGCCATGACACGCGATGTAGTGGAAAAGAACCTGATAAATGAGCTAAAGACGCTGGAGGAATTCCGCCAGCGCCATGTGCTACGTCATCCACACAGTCGCGTTGAGCGAGAAGACCCCGATGTACGACGGATGATCGAGGCCTTGGGCTTCTTTTCCGTTCGCACCCGACTGGCCACGCTTCGAAATCTGCAAGCAACGTGGCGACGTCTGTTCGGTACCTACTTTGGGTATCTGCTGCGACCGCTGCCAACGCGCATCATGGTGCAAGCGCAAGTCACTCCGCGCATGGTCGAAAGCACACTTATCGACGCGGGAAGCGAACTCAGAGTCACGACTCTGAACGGTCAGGTGGGCTACTTCCGAACCAGCAGCGATCTGCGAATTGTGCCTGTGACCCTGGAATCGATGCAGCTTATTCCGCTGCGGGGTGGAACGCGGCTGGTGCTGAACCTGCGCTCGAGATTCCCGCGTACGGATGCGCTAGGGATGCTGCGACTCTACATCCAGTACGTGGATTCCTATGAAGCTTCCCTGCGTGCGCACTACCAGCTTCGTGCCCATACCAAGCGGTCCTTTGCGGTCTATGAAGACATCGTCACCGATGAGACCGATGGGCCAGACTGCAGCCTTGGTTTTGGTTCACTGTTTCCAGAGCCGCAGCAGCCAGACACCCAAAATCCGATCGCGCGGGTGCGCAGCTTTTTCCATTTTCCGGAAGAAGAGCTGTTTATAAACCTGGATGTGCCCCGCTCTCGCAAGCCATGGAGCCGGGTCGCGATCTGCTTTGATCTCGACGACGACTGGCCGCGTGATCCACAGCCGATGCAGG
>CAYTGC010000138.1:0-13143 GCA_964437195.1 uncultured Myxococcales bacterium
CGTGACGACGGACCGCGGCGTGATGACAACCGGAATCGTCCGGCTGATGCGGGGGCGAGCACTCGATCCGAGGGGGACCGTCGGCCACCGCGCCGCGACGACCCGGGACCGCGCCCGCCTGCCCGTGATCAGAAGCCTTCGTCCTCAGCACCGAAGACCTCGCCGTTTAACTCGATCCGCGGCCTCAACCTCGTGCTCAAGAAGTAGGCCCGATGCTGCGCCTTCTTTGGCGCTACTTCTTGGCTCCGAGGTTCATCGCAATCGCAATCAGATCTTCAATCACCAGACGTGGAATGCTCGCGGTCATGACCTTGGTCAGACCTTGCGGCCCGATGCTGCCGCCCTGCGTCCCGTAGGTAATTGGTACTTCGCCGTGGTGCGGGATCACGCTGAGCAGGGAGGCTGCTGACGGCGTGGCCGTGTTCTTGCCGAGTGGTGTTTTCTCCGCGGCCTTCATCACCGTATCGAACAGACCGATCCAGCCCGCCAGGGTGGTGAAGCCCGCGCTCTGCCAGCCAGGCTGCTGCACGGCACCCAAGCCAGTGCGACTCACCAGCGTTTCATTCGCCGGAAGACTGGCCATTCGCTGCAGCTTCTGGATGACCAATGCCTTGTCGGAACCGACGCCCGACCAGACCCGACCGCCGACCGGAGCACTGATCACGTACATCTGAAATGGACCACGCTTGCCACCCTTGGCCGCCTTGTCCAGCTCGCGCCCAAAGCCAGACAGATCCATCGAAACATAGAGCCCGGCTGCGTCGGCGCCGAGCGGCTTGGCGACATTCTCAGCCCGGATGACCGGAAGCGGCGTTTTGATCGCTCCGGCCTTCCACTTTTTCTTTAGATAGGCTTGGATTCCGGGACGATTCCACGTCGCAGCGAGCGCGCGCAAAAACGCTGGCGAGTCATCCGGGGTTCCGCCCGTCCGCTCTGATGTCGACAAGTAGTAGTGATTGCCGAGCATGTTCGACAGCGGATCGGCCGCCGGTGCTGGCTTGTCACCGACGCCCTCGCCAAGCACGGTTGTCATCACGCCGTCCCACTTGGGGATCTTTACAAACAGGTCTTTGATCGCCTGTCGGTCCGGGTCAGGCAGGCCATCGTGGGCGAGAAAACCGTCGAGCAGCGGAAGCATCAAATCGACGACCTGTTTGCTCCACTTTGGATCGGTCACGTAGTACGAGGCTGAAACGACATCCTTGGGCAGCGCCGTGAAAGCGACGGGTGGGGCGGTGGCTTTGCGGACCGCCGCTTCGGCATCGGCCTTGGCCCACGCGGACTGACTACCGGTCATCTTGTATCCGACCGATAGCTGCACTTGATCTGGGCGGAGCGTCATGTCGAGCGCCAACATCGACAAATCTTGACCGGTCAGCGCGACCTGCCCAAGAAGCGCCTGCACCGCATCGGTCGCCGCTCGATCAAACTGGGGATCGCCGAGTGCCAATCGGTTCGGCAGCATCATGGCTCCCGCGTCGAGAACTTGCTTCCACTGCGCCGCGTAAATGCCCATGAGAGCAGAGACCGACAGTTCGGCATACAGGTCTTTTCCCTGACCGCCAGGGACATTCCAGTTGGCGAGCTGAGGCGCGAGCAGGTCACGATCGCGCTCTGACATGCCACAGGCCAGCTTGCCTGGGCCAGCTTGACCCGAGAGCAAGCAGTACATGCCGTCCGATTTCCCCAGCGGAAACCGGAGCTGGGTTTGCCCGTTGCGGTTTTCACCGAGCAGACCTTGGCCTTTGGCAATCTTGCGGGTTTCCTCGGCGCTGGTGACCGAAAAGGCAACCGCCCATGGTGGCGCACTGCGCATTCCCTGCGCGGCGTCCGCTTCCAGTCCGAGTGCAAAATCAATCGGTGCTGCCTGATTGACCACCTTCGCGAAGTCGCCGATGAACTGCTGGACACTTTCCTGTACCGGTAGTGGGAAGGGCACGTATCCAGAGAGCGTCTTGGCTGATTGACTGAAGTTGGACAGCCGCACGTTGGCGACGATCTGTGCCTTTCCCAGCGGCGCTTGCGTACTCGGCGACGGAGCGCTCTTTGCCTTGGGTCGGTCGTTTGGCGCATCGTGCTGCGGTGGGATGTCGGCAACCGCAGTGGCGGACGACAAAAGCAGAACGCCGCAGATCGCGGACGGGATTGTGTGCATTCGCATGCGGCTATCTTCGCATGGAACCTTGGTGCTCGCAGGTCTGTCAGACGCAACTGGTAAAGCCAGCGTATCGCCGCTGCAAGTCGGCGTGTATCATCCGTTTTTCGTAGAGTTCGGTTTTCGCAGAAGGAGCACGCAGCGTCATGAAGTTCAGCTTCCGTACGGTCGAGAGTCCTGCGCAGGTTCTCTCGGAAAAAACAGATCAGTTGGTGATCCCGGTTGCCGAGGGCAGTGCGTCTGGGGATGCGCTCATCGCGTCGCTGGATGCTCAGCTCGGTGGGGCGTTGCGACAGGCGATCGACGACGAACAGTTCGTCGGCAAGTCCAACCAAAGTCTGGCGCTGCTGAGTCTTGGTCGCTGCGGCGCGACCCGTGTGACCCTTCTGGGATCTGGGAAACCGGGATCGGTGCTGCTGGCGGACGTCAGGTCGTGGACGGCGCGGGCGGTGCGCGGGACCAGCTCTCGGGCCAAGCGGCTGGTGCTCTGTCTGGCTGGACTTGGAGCGGAGCTTTCGGAGTCGATTGGCCAAGCCGTGGCCGAGGGAGTTCTTCTCGCCAGCTACCAGTTTGACAAGTACTTTACCGGTGATCGCAAGCGATCTGCGGCGCTGGAAGAAGTGGTCGTCTTGCTGCCACCGGGCGCTTCGCTCGAGTCGGCGGAGCGTGGGCGGAAACGCGGTGAGATCGTCTCCGGGGGCGTGATCTTGGCGCGCGACCTGGCCAACGAACAGCCGACGGAGATGTGTCCGCGCAAGCTGGCCGAAGTGGCGACCGATCTCGCTGAGCGTCATGGACTGGGCTGTACTGTGCGGGGTGTCAAAGAGTGCGAGCAGCTCGGGATGGGGATGTTTCTGGCGGTCGGTCGCGGTTCGGATGAAGAGTCGCGCTTTATCCACCTGACCTACCGACCGAGCACGACACCGCGTCGCAAGATTGCCTTGATCGGCAAGTCGGTGACCTTTGACTCGGGCGGTCTGTCGATCAAGACGACCGAGGGCATGCTGTGGATGAAGATGGACATGGGCGGGGGAGCAGCGGTGCTCGGGGCCATCTCGGCGATTGCGCAGCTCGGCTGTCCTGACGAAATTCACGTTCTTCTGGCCGCAGCCGAGAACATGCCGTCAGGGCGGGCGTACAAGCTCGGCGACGTGCTGCGCAGCATGAGCGGTAAGACCGTCGAGATCAACAACACCGATGCCGAAGGCCGTCTGACGCTGGGCGATGCGATTACCTACGCAGTCGAGAAGATCGGTGCCGACGAGATCATCGACCTAGCAACGCTGACGGGTAGCTCGATGGTGGCGCTGGGCAACTTCACCGGCGCGCTGTTTTCTAACAACGACGGACTTGCGACGCGGCTCCTCGAAGCGTGCCAAGTCGGCGGTGACGATCTGTGGCGGATGCCGCTGCGTGATCGGCTGTTTGACTCACTGAAGAGCGACATCGCCGACATGAAAAACTCTGGCGATCGCTACGGTGGTTCGATCAGTGCGGCACTGTTCCTGCGCGAGTTCGTCGCCGACAAGGTCTGGGCGCACATCGACATGGCGGGCCCCATTCACGCGGACAAAGACGCCGGTCACGTCAGCAAAGGCGCAACCGGATTCGGTGTCGCAACCCTCGTCGAGCTGCTGTGCCCCCGCTAGGAATCCCCAGAGCCACTGCTGGGACTTGAACCCAGGACCTGCGGTTTACGAAACCGCTGCTCTACCGCTGAGCTACAGTGGCGAAAAGCGAAACGCAGTCTACTTAGCTTCCCAAACCACGGCAAGACGGAATTTCGGCTAGGCCTGCTTTTTTCGGGTCGAGCGCCGATGGGACGTTTTCTTGTGGGTCGCTGTGCTCGGGGGCCGGGGCGGTGGCTTGCGGAAGAACGCCGTCGAGGTCTCGTCAATCGACTCCGATCGTCTGTCGACTCCGGGATCGAACTGTCGCAGATACTGACAGCGTGGTTCTTCGACCATCGGCGTCACCCGATGATCGTTCCACAACTGCTCTTCGAGATACTTGTAATTGGCATAGCTCTCGACGAAAAAGTCGATCTCGCGTCGCTTGATGCCGCCACCCGTGTCGTCGGCCCGCACGCAGCCATCGTGGTAGCTGCCATCGGGAAGCCGCATGCCCTTTAGCTCGGGCATGTAAAGCGGTGTCCCGAGAGGAACCCAGCGTGGGTCAACCGCAACGGAACGGAACGGCTGAAGAGCCCGCTGCTGACCGCCCTTGCCAAACGGATGTGCCTGCGGATCGAGCGTTTGGTAGCAGGTTCCAATACCGTAGTGGCAGCGTCCGTCGTAGTTGATCAGACGTCCGTCCCGAAGTACACCCGACCCTTCGAGTCGTAGCTCGAATACGAAGGCGCGCGGAAAGCGCCCGATGGGAAACCCCTGTCGGGTGTAAATCTCGATCTCGTACGGTTCGTTGGCGTATTCGGACTCGTACGCGAGCCAGTAGTACGTCAACTTGTAGGTTCCCACCTCGCCGAGCGGATAGCCGCAGCAGCCTTTTTCTTTGCCGCCTGGGCTCAGCTTGGGCCAAAACCCATGTGGTTGCTTGCTGCCACCTTCGCGGTCAGGGGTTAGCGCACTCAAGCGATCCGACGAAAGAGCCGACAGGACCGACATCGGCAGTGCGCCCCCGGGCACCAGACCGCTCACCGCCGACAGCGCGATGCCGTCCGCAGTGCCGGGCGTTGCCAGCAGAAGGAGCGCAAAGGTCGTTCCCCACATCGCAATCGAAGTCCTTCCCTTCTTTTGAGCATACAGGCAGAGAAGGGTTGCTCATAGCGACAGCGGACGGAAGCCAAAGATTCGCAGCCGACGCAGCAGCACATCGACGAGCAGAAGTCCGATGGCAACCCAAAGCAGCGACTGCCAGAGCGGTCGGAGGTAGCGCGTTTTTTCTTCGCCAGGGCTGAGCACTGTCGACGCGTCCTCGACAACTTGCCCCTGTCCGAGCGTCGCAACCTGCGAGAGGAGCTGATCGTCAGGCGGTAGCGCCAAATATTCCCTCGGATAGGGCAGGGACAGCGTGCCCCACGACTCAGCGACGATCGGGCCAGGCGTGCTCGGATTGGGTGATGGACTGCGATGAACGGCGCGGAGGAGGAACGAGCCGGTTTTGGCGAGTCGTACCTCGGCCTCGTAGCGACCGGGGGCCACAAGCGACATTTCTTTGCGCTCGACGATGTCACCCTTTCCTGCGACGAGGCCTATGCCTCCGCCTGTGGGGGAAATCACTTCCAATTCGGTGTGGAGGCCAGACAGAAATCGATCATCTGCCGACACTGCATCGACGCGGACTCGCAAAATCGGTGGTGCGACCGTCGTCTGCAAGTCGTAGCCATGACCGCTCCGCTGGCCATCGTGTCGCATCGACGAGCGAACGAGCTGCGCCCAGAACTTTGCGTAGCCAGGCCAGCGCAGCCAGTCCACTGCCCAGCGGTTCTTGGCATCACTCGTGAACGCGACCGCCTGGCCGAGCCCTTGGCGCCAGCGGGCCAGCAGCGGTTCGCCGAGTGGTGACACCAAAATGACCTCGGCCAGTGGCTTCGCCTTGGTCGAAACATACCCGCGCAGCGGCGGTGCTCCGTCGATGCCTACACCGTCCAAAAGTTCGACGAACTTGGCGATCTTGGGAACCACCCGTTCCTCAATCAGCGCCGAGCGCGCAACCTGCGTGGTTTCCTTCGTGAAAATCTTGGGCACCGACGAGGCATCTTGAGTGTAGTAAAAGCGTCCACCGCCATGTTCGGCAATTGCCGTCAGCAGCGTCTGATCAGCCCCGGCGCCAACACCAACGGTCGAGACGGTAATCTTGTTTTGCACCATCTGATCAGTCAGCTCGATGATGCCTTGGTATTCGGCCTGTCCGTCGGTAAGCAGGATGACGTGCTTGATCTTGGCGTTGGCGGAAACCAGCTGCTGATACGCCTCGTTTAGCGGCGGCAATAGCTGTGTTCCACCACCCGCCGTAAGCCGCGCGATGTCCGTCGAGATGCGGATACGATTTTGTGCCCGCTGCAACCGAACCAACGGAATGGCCTGGCTGTCGAACGCGACCACACCAATCAGATCGTCGGGTGCGAGCATTTCTGCCGTCGCCCGTGCGGCGTCTTTGGCAAGCTCAAGCTTGGGTCCATTCATCGAGGCCGACCGATCGATGCATAACACCATGGCCAGCGACGGCTGCTCGCGTTTCTTCTCTTGCTCGAAGCGCACCGGCAAGAGCTTTTCAAGCTGCGTTCCCTGATATCCACCCGAGCCGAAGCTGTTCTCCCCGCCGACCATCACGAAGCCACCGCCAAGGTCTCGTACGTAGGACTCAATTGCCAGCATCGAAGCCTGGCTGACCAGCGTCGCCGACACATCGGACAGAAGCACCAAGTCATACGGCAGCAGATCTTTGGCTGACGACGGCATGCCATACGGCCCGCGCGTCTCGACGTCGATGTTTTCTTTCTGGAGCGCTTGGGTCAGATAGCCTTTCGCGGTCGATTCTCCCTCGATGTAGAGCACGCGAGGCTTGCCCTTGGCGAGCAGCGACAGCACTGCCTGGTTGTTGGTCAAGACGGTGTCGAGAAGCGCCGCAGGCGGCTGCGCGGCGGAACTTGGCTTGCTGACGAGCTTTGCTTGGTAGGTGAGGGCGCCTGGTCCCTTGGGTTCACTGCGAAAACGGACGATGTTGCGGCCCGGCAAGAGATCGATGTCGCGATGATCGTCGTCGGGATTTGGGATGCCGTTTTGCAATAGCTCGATCCGCGCAGACTGAGCGACGCTGGAATAGACCTCCGCCTCCAGGCCAAATGGTGCCCCGACTTTGAGCTGAGCGTCAGCGCCCGGGCCACCGACGATTCGCAGCTCTCTCACCAGCGCTTCGGGGGAATCACTGGCCTTGAGGGGAAACACACTGACGTGAACGCTGCGTCGGGCAGCCGCGACCGCTTCGCCGAGCACGTCACCTTCCGTCTGATTTCCATCGGAAAAGAGAACTGTTCGGCGCAGCGTGCCCGGCGCGTGAAGACCGTACGAGAGCTGGAGCGCTGCCTGCAGATTGCTCGCAGTCGGATCGACGTCGTCTGACTTGTCGGCTGCACGGCGCAGCGGGGGAAGCGGGACGCCTGGTGCGGGGATGATGACGAGGCGTGGTTTTTCACCGAAGCGGACGATGTGTAGATCGTCGCCGCGTCGCCGTGTCTGTTCTCGCAAGGATTCGAGCTGGACACTGACGCGGGTGATCTGCGCGTCGGACACCGAGTCAGAGATGTCGACCAGAGCCACCACCGACAGCTTCTGCCGGTCACCGAGCAGAGACGGCTGCGAAAGCGCACAGCTTAGGCAGACGACCAGCGCGCTGCGGAGCACAAACTGGAGCCAAAGCTGCTTTCGCGACATATCGGTGAGCGAAATCAGCAGACCGGGGATGAGCCACGGAATTGTCGCAGCAAGCAGGAGCCAGAGCGGATTTTGCACCACCACGACCCGCGGACCGAGCTTGAGCGCCAGTCCACCTTCGAGTGCTCCCAGCAGCGCAGCGCCGAGCTGGTCTCGACCAGCGGTCAAGAAGTGCGGCTCGTACAGGTGAAGGCCGAGCACGCCGTAGCCACCCAACGCGAGCAGCCCCGCAGCGAGGGCGGCAAGCAGCGTCGGAACCAGCAGTGCGAGTCGGCCCCGACGAAAGGCGGCCAGGCAGGCAATCAAGCTGAGCAGCAGATAACCAGCGGCGCAGGCGACAAGCCACGTCTTGGGCAACGCCGCGCTCATACAGTCCACCTTCGATGATAGGTCCACCACTCGGTCAGCAGCAACAGCAGTGCGACGAGCAGCAGGTACGGCCACAGCGTTCGTTTGAGCGCCACTTGTCCGGCTTCAGGCGGTCGAAGGGGGGCTTGTTCCAGTCGAAGCTCGCGACGGACCAGCGCGGCCGATTCTGCCGGGTCGGCGAGATTGAGCGCAAACTCAATGCCACGCAGAAGCTCGGGCACGCGCAACGAATAGAAGCCGGACTTTTCGCCGTACAGCTTGACGATGCCTTCGTGGACCGGGACGGTCGAGCGGATGCCGCCCGGCTGGGTCAAGTCGGCTTGGCGTAGCTCTCGGAGCTGGGAATCAGGTCCGCGCCCAGCCTGCTTGCCGTTGCGGAGCGGAACCACCAGTGTCGTCCCGGTTCGGAAACTTCCCAGGTCTTCGTCGACATCCCCGGCGAACCAGTCAATCGCATTCATCAGCAACACCGGGAATGCAACGCGCAGCGGCAAGTCGCTTTGACGGACGTCGAAACCAAGAGCAACCGCCCGTCGCATGCCCAGCGGACCAGGCTGCTCTCGGGCAACCACCACGGGATCCTTGAGCATCTTGGCAAGCGCCCGATCAAACGGTCCAAGTCGAAAGATCGACGCCCGGCTCATGTTGAGGTCGGCGAGGGAAACCCAGCGCAACACTGGATGCTGCTCGTCGACATCTGACAGATACGGAGCTGTCACGCTCTTCGCGATCGCAAACGGACTCTCGGGTCCCTGCGGGTCGAGATAAATGGCATGTGCGTCCGGCGGCCGCGGCGGCGTAAACGCATCGAACAGCACGACATCGTAGCGAGCGGCCTTGTCGTCGCTGTAGTTGCTGGGGCCGAGCTTGTCGATCTGCAGGTGATTCTCTTCGCCTGCGCCGGCTGCGAGCAGCGCTCCCTCGAGGAACAGGTTGCCACGCGTGACCAGCAGGAGCTTGAGCCTGCGGCGCTCGGGGAGGACCGCAAATGCATGGTTGTCGACGGGCAGTAGATCAATCTCACCACCATCGAGACGTAGCGTTGCGTCAAGGTGCATTCCTGCGCCCGATAGGCTTGGATACAGCTTGCGAGTCTGCTCGCCTGGGACCAGCTCAAGCTGCTGTACGTCGACGAGCTCGCCCTCCTGGCGCAGCTCGAGCGTCGCTTTTTTCGCTGTCGCGGGACTGCCTGGCGCTGGGAAATACGAAAGCTGCAGCAGCACTTCGTAGCTGAGTCGGTTGCGCCGATAGCGACGGACGGCAAACGAGGTGATCGCCGCGTTGCCATCACTTCCCCGAAGCTGCGCTACGGTCGGAAGTGGGACGAATCGCACGTCGAGCCCAGCGGGTTTCTTGCGCAGTGCCGATTCCTCGAAACCCCCGTCGGAAAACAGGACAACCTGGGGATTGGGACGCCCGCGCAGGAGCGCTTCGGCGAGGAGCAGACCTGCCTCCAGATCTGCGCCAGTTTCGCGCGATTCGACCTGCCCAAGCTGCGCGATAAGCTCGCGTTCGTCGTCGGAAAAACCACCCAGCGGTGCGGGCCGTCCATCGAGCTGCACAACGACGGCAAGGTCGTCTCCATGCAAGCTGCGGATGAGTCGTTCTGCCTCGGATCGCGCAAGATCGAGCCGCGTCTTGCCGGGAACCTGCGGAATCTGCGCCTGCATCGATGCCGACGAATCCACAAGCAGCACCAGCGAACGGCCTTCCGATGACCGTCCGAGTCGCGGATCTCCCAGGGACAGCGTCAGAAGCCCGAGAATCACGATCTGCAAAAGCAGCGACAAAAGCCGCAGCAGCTTCTGCCACAGGCTCTGCGCTTCGCTCTGACCGAGTACTTTTTGCCACAGCGGGGAAAAGGGAACCTCTAGCCGTCGCCGTCGCTGCCGCAGAACGTAGAGCACCGTCAGAAGCGCCGTTCCGCCCGCAGCAATCGGCAGCAGCTGTCCCCACGGCAGCCCGAGCAGCGTAAACGGCGTCATCGGATGAAGCCTCCTTGCCGGAGCGCCCGCAGCGTCAACTCGTCAAACGGCACGCTGGTTTCGGCACGGATGTAGCTGATGCTGCGGCTCTTGCAGAAGCCTGCCAGATCGTCGCAGTAGCGCTGATGCTCGCGCTGATACGCCTCGATGAGCGACTGGGACAGCGTGACCTCGCGAAGTTCTCCGGTTTCCATGTCGACGATTTCCAAATCGCCGCGCAGCGGAGGACTCACTTCGACCGGATCGATGATCTGGATCGCTGCTGGCTCAAACCGATGGTAGCGCAGCAGATTCAGGCCCTCTTCATAGCCGTGGTGATCGTAAAAATCTGACAGCACAATCGCGATTCCGCGTCGCTTGATGCGCTGAACAAACTCGGCGATCGATGCTTTGAGGTCAGTGGTTCCATCGGGTTTGAGGTTGGCAAGGAAGTCGAAGACCTTGAAGATCTGTCCCTTGCCGCGCGAGGCCGGGAGCTCTGCCGTAAGCCGCGCGCCCAGACCGTAGATCGCGACGCGGTCGAGGTTCGCAAGACCCACATACGCCAGCGCGGCCGTTACCTGAGCCGCATAACCGAGCTTCGCCATTCGTCCGTCCGAACCTCGGCGCAAGAGCGGCAAGTCGGCCTTTCCTCCGAGCCGCATCGACGTCGAGCGATCGACGAGGAGGTAGATGTGAAGGTCTTCTTCTTGCTCGAAGAGTCGGAGCAGCAGCCGGTCCATGCGTCCGTAGACCGACCAGTCCACGTAGCGCAGATCGTCGCCGGCAGCATAGTCGCGGTGGTCGGCAAACTCGATCCCGGACCCCTGACCGCGCGACCGCCTTTCCGCGCGACTTTTGCCCGCGAAGACTTTCTTTGCAACGACGTGCAGGTATTCCAGCTGTTTGAGAAACTGCTGATCGAAGCCCGCCTGCGCCGCCTGAGTCGATGCTGCCGCCTTTTCCACGGATGCCCTATGACCGCGCAGTACCAGGGCTTGCTTCAGGCGTGCGCGCGATGATCGCCGAGATGATGTCGTCCGTTGCGATGCCTTCGGCTTGGCCTTCAAAGTTGAGGATCAGTCGATGGCGCAGTGCCGGGCGCGCAACTTTGGCAACATCGGCGCACGACACTGCAAAGCGTCCGTCGAGCAGCGCCAGCACCTTTGCACCGAGCAGCAGCGCCTGGGCACCGCGTGGCGACGCGCCGTAGCGGACAAAGCGGCGAACCAGATCGTTTCGCTCGGTTTTTTCCACCTTGCCGAGCGCCTTCTGCGCGTTTTCCGCATCGGGATGCGTAGAAATGAGAATCCGCACGGCGTAGTCCTGCACCGTCCGGGCGACGGGAACCTGCCGCACCAAATTGCGCAGTTCGAGTAGCTGGGCTCCACCGAGCACTTTGCGGGCATGAACGCTGGTCTGCGTGGTCGTCCGATCGAGGATCGTATGCAGTGCATCGCTCGACGGAAATTCCACCCGCAGCTTGAAAAAGAAACGATCGAGCTGGGCTTCGGGCAGTGGATACGTGCCTTCCATCTCGAGAGGATTCTGGGTCGCCAACACGAAGAACGGCTGCGGTAGCTGATACGTCGTCTTGGCCACCGTCACCGTCTGCTCTTGCATCGTCTCGAGCAGCGCTGATTGGGTCTTCGGTGTCGCGCGGTTGATTTCGTCGGCGAGAACGATGTGCGCAAAGATCGGGCCGCGTTGGAATTCGAAGCGCCGCCGCCCGCTCTCTTCCTCGACGAGCATGTTGGTCCCGAGGATGTCCGCTGGCATCAGATCAGGCGTAAACTGCACCCGCGAAAACGTGAGATCGATGGCCTCAGCCAGCGTCCGAACAAGCATCGTCTTGCCCAGCCCCGGCACGCCTTCGAGGAGGACATGGCCGCCAGACAGCAGCGCAATCACCACACCCTCGACGATCTCTTCGTGACCGACGATTACGCGGGCAATTTCATCACGCAGCCGACGAACATCGGTTCGAAAGCTCTCGATTTGTTGCGCCGCCTGCTGTGCCGTCGCTGATTCTGCCACTTGGGTCATTCACACACCTTCACGCCTGGCGAGTTCTGCCAATTGTATCCGAGTCTTCGCTCGCGACGCACATCGGTCGAAGTTTTTCCCGTCAGCAGTGATTTTGTGAAGCTGCGCGTGCAGGTACGGCGCGGCGAGGATCGGCGGGTGGGCTCAGCGATAGTCGGTCAGGTTCTTGCGCGTCTGGTTGCGCTTCGGATCGTGGGCGGCCTGGCAGTCGGCGCAGAGCGTCACAAAGGGTCGCAAAGAAAGCCGACGCTCGTCGATCTCCTCTTCGCACTCCTCGCACAGTCCAACCATGTCAGGCTCGCGGTCGAGTCGAAGCAGCGCTTTGTCGATCTGCCCGAGCAGCTCGCTCTGGCGACGGTTTTGCTGTGACGCCAGCGTCTGCATCATTTCTGACAGTGCTTGCTCGTCTTCGTCGCTGACGCCGATGGTGGTTGCGTCCTTGCGGTTTGGCTCGATCTTGGTCGGGCCTTGGCTTTGGACCTCGTCGCGTAGCTTCTGAAGTTGGGCTCTGAGCGACGACAGGGTAGGGCGGGCCATGGCTATTTCTTTTTTTGTGACGCCTTCGAGAGGAGGTCACCGAGCGTACCAAAACCAACTCGACCGCCGCCGCCACCACCGCTCGCTGCGGCTGGGATGGGCTCTCCGCCTTCGACATCGAGTGCCGAGGCCATGCCGAGTGAGAGACGTCGCTTGTCGCGATCGATCTGCTGGATCACGACATCGATCTTGGCACCGTTTTGCACTGCTTCTTTGGCGTGGCGCAGGCGCTTTCCAGCACCAAGCTCGCTGATGTGAACGAGTCCTTCGATCCCCGGCGTAAGCTCGACGATCGCGCCAAAGGCTTCGGTTCGGAGCACCGTCGCTGGGAAGCGCGTGCCGATCGGATATTCCGTCTCGATGTCGCTCCATGGGTCTTTTTCGAGTGACTTGAGCGACAGAGAAATTCTCTCGGGGCGCCTCGGGTCCTGGCTCGGCTCGATCTTGAGGATCAGGACTTCCAGCTCTTGGCCGATGGAAAGGACATCTTTTGGCAGGCGCGCGCGCTGGAACGAAAGCTCGCTGACGTGGAGCATTCCCTCGATGCCACCGAGGTCGATAAACGCACCGTAGTCTTTGAGCGCAGTGACGCGACCGCGGACAACCACACCGGGGGCCAGCTTTTTGCGCAGCTCTTCGGCCTGCGCTTGGGCGGCTTCTTCCAGCAGCGATCGTCGAG
>CAYTGC010000139.1:0-13129 GCA_964437195.1 uncultured Myxococcales bacterium
AACAGCCGACGGCGACGTGGAAACAGCGACATGGCGACTCCTTAACGGAAACGGCGGAAATAGGCCGAAAATCGCCGCGACTATACCAAGCGAACTCCACCAAATCGAGCGTTTCACTGCCCAATCAGCGCAGCTTGCCACCAAAGGTCGGGCCCCCCTTGCAAGGTCCGCGCGCTTCCCTGCGCGGAAGGAACGTGTACGCAGTCCCCCCCAAAGCGGTTCCTAGCGCGCTACAGAGACACCCCTTAGCAGACTCCCTTTCGCTGATTTTCCGAGGGAAACGTCAAACAGAGAGCGCAAGCGAACCGTGTTTTGCAAATCGGTACAGATTCTCTCTTGTCCCGCTTGTCTTGCTCATGTACCTTTCGCCCCGCTTTACGAAAACACTACTTCCGACACGAAAAAGGAATCACCATGAAAAAGCGTAGTACCTCGGGCGAACTCCAGGATCTCATCAAGCAGCTCACCACCATCCGCAAGGAGCATGTGCGCGCGCTGGACGAGATCGAGAACACCTTCCGGATGTTCGGACTTGAGCGATTGGTCAAAGACGGCGCCAAGCGTGGTGGCAAGAAGGCCGCTGCGGTGAAGACTGCCGCCCCCGCCTCGGCTGGCAAGAAGAAGGCTGGCAAGGCCAAGAAGGCTGCGGCTCCGGCTGCTGCGGCGCCCAAGGCTGGCAAGAAGGCGAAGGCCAGCAAGGCTGCCAAGGCCCCGAAGGCTGCCAAGGCCCCGAAGGCTGCCAAGGCCCCGAAGGCTGCCAAGGCCCCGAAGAGCACCAAGGCCCCGAAGGCTTCCAAGGCGGCCGGCAAGCGCCGTGGCTCGTTCGAGATCACCGGTGACGAGCTGATCCTCCGTTTCGTCAAGGACAAGGGCGGCGCCACCACCGAGCAGATCCGCAAGCACTGGGAAGCGTCGGGCCGCGGCGGCAAGTCCGACAACAACCTGACCAACCTGGTCAAGAGCGGCAAGCTGCTGCGCAACAAGGACCCGAACGGCCCGGGCTCGCTCTACACCGCGGGATCGGCTGCGGCTGCCACTGCGGCCCCGACCACCCCGACGGCCTAAGTCAAGCTTCCCGCCCGACCTAGCTGTTCGCGGGAGGCAAGCGGACAGTGACCACCGGCTCTGCTTTGGCAGAGCGACCGACCCCAAAGCGCGACTGCACAACAGCATCCGAAGACGGAATCGACGCATCGCGCAGCGGTGGAAACGTCCGAACGTCCGCGCTCGCTCTTGCCGTCACAACCGAAGCTCTCGCGCCCGGCGGCGACACCGAAGGCATCACCACCGCAGTCAGTACGGACGGCTGCTCCGCTTGCGCCATTTCCAGGCCGCGCAAAGGTGGCAGATCCCCAAACCGAAGGTTCTTCGGCACCGCCGCAGAAGCCAACATCACCGCTTCACTCGGCGTGCGCAGCGGCGGGAATGGAGTGCTGCGATGACTCGGCGCCAGGTAGAAGGCATAAGGACTGGCCCCAAAGCTGCGGAGCGGTGGCAGCCGATTGTCGCGGCTCGACTGCGCCTGACCTGGATCGGGAAGCGGCCAGAAATAGACCTTCTCGATTCCCTGAAGGTCGATGGCCGAGTACACACCCGGCAGAAGATCGAGCACGCCGCGGTAGTGCTCCCCTGGCTTCAGGGGACCGGTGCGAACGTGCCACTCGCCGTTGCGGTCGAGCGCGCCCCATGGCCCGCGATCCACGACGTACGCAGCCGTGCAGCGACCCGTCCGCTGATTGCAAATTCCAAGTCGAGTACCGCAAGGCAACGTCCGATGCGCCACGCCACGGTTGCGCATCTTCTGCCAGCCCTTCTGGCCATAGCGAACGGTCAGTGTCCGACGGCACGCAAAGGTGCCAACGTTGTCGTACAGATCACCTTCGTAGCCATAGCGCGAGCCGTTCCCGGACTGCATCCCAGCGAGCATCGTCAGAGCAAGAAGCAAGGTCAATGGCGCCCTCCCCCGCGCTTCGCTACCCAACAACCGCTGTCGATCGGCTCCTCGCCCGAAGCCGATCGATCCCTGCGATCTGTAGCGTAAGTGCGCCAATTACAACACATTTGCAATGCCCAGATTACGAAACACCGCGTAGAAGGATATCAAACAGAGCCGCGGATTTGATCCAACTATTTTCAACCAACACAAAAATTGGTGCGATAACGTGGGAATCTGCCGCAGGATATCGGGCAACACCCGCCAGTCACCGCAAGACACATCAATTCCTGCGGTTTTCCGTCGAAGACTCCAAGGCTCATGACCACCTCGAGCGTCCGACAGCGTCCGGCTCTCGCGTTATGGTCGGGCCACCAAGCTCAGATATTTAGCAAATAAACAGGAAGGAAATCGCAAAATAAATACAACCATAAATCAACAAGCGCGAAACAGTATTCTCTCATAAGTAAGGAATAACTTTTGCACATAGCACAACACTCACCCATCAGCTGACATCGTCAGAATCTCGACGGGCGGTGGATTGCGCGATAGCTTGACCGAGGAAGCGCTGGCAGGGGAGCAGAAACCGCGAGGGCAGACAGCTCTTACGTCACGTCCCGGCGGCGGAGCCAGTCACAATAACGGGCGATGCCCTGGGCAATATCGACTTTGGGCGCATAACCCAGCTCGGTTCGCGAGCGATCGAGCTGCGCCCAGGTAATCGGAACATCGCCGGGCTGATCGGGTCGCCACTCGATGTGTGCCGTGCGACCGAGTGAGCGTTCCAAGAGTGCGACCAGATCACGGAGCTTGGTGGTCTTTTCGCCACCGAGGTTGTAGGCGCGAAAGCCGAGTCCGGGGTCGGCGGTCTTGCCGAGCGCGGCGACGACTCCCAAGATGATGTCATCGATGTAGGTGTAGTCGCGCGCGCTGTCGCCACTGCCGTGGAGGACCACGGGCTCGGAGCGCAGGATGCGGGCTGCGAAGTTTGCAATCGCCATCTCGGGACGCTGATGGGGTCCATACACGGTAAAGAAGCGAAGCCCCGCGATCGATGCCCCGTACAGGTCCGCGTGCGTCGAACAGATGAGCTCTCCGGCCCGCTTGCTCGCGGCATAAGGAGATGCAGGACGGACTGCGACGTCCTCTTCACGGAACGGCACCGCAGTGTACGCGCCATAGACCGAGCTGGAGGACGCAAACACAATGCGACGGACTCCGTTTTGCCGACATGCATCGAGGACCATCTGGGTTCCTTCGACGTTGGTTCGCATGTAGCGCACGGCCTGTTGCAGAGACGGTCGAACCCCTGCAAGCGCGGCCAAATGAAGCACGGCGTCTGCCTCTTTTGTGAGCTCGCCAAGGAGTCCTTTTGCAAGGATGTCCCCTTCGACAAAGCGGAATGCCGGGTGCAGAAGCAGGGGGGCAAGCTGTGCGCGATGGAGCGCCGCCTCATAAAGTGTTTCGTCGAAACAGTCGAGCCCGATCACCTCGTGACCCAGCGCAAGCAGGCGTGAGGAAAGGTGGCTTCCGATAAACCCAGCGCAGCCTGTAACACAGAGCTTCATCCCCATCCCTCCGCGCGGTGATCGTCTAGAAACGTCCCAGCGCCATCACGCCGCTCGTCGTCGGCAAAAATACAATTGAGTCGTCGAGAAGTAGGTGCGGACGCGCCCCCAAGACAAAGATTGCAAATCCAGTCGCCTGCAAAAGACCACTCGTAAGGAGCCACGGCACGCTCCACGATGACATCACCGCGCGGCCCGTGCCAGCTTGCGCCTGCGCCGGTGCCGCGATCGCTGACACCACAGGACCGACCACCGGCACGAGCAGCGAATAGTTGGCGAGCGCGCTCGGACCACCGTCCGTATCGACCCGAGGCCAGAGCACAAGCGGCGCAATAAACGCGGGCAGATAGCCAGCCGCCCAAATGAGAGCGCCGACCTTCATCCGACGAGGATCTCTGCCGATGAGCGGAGATGCAGGCGGAGCAGTCGTTGACGGTGGATACGCGGGGCGCAGCGGTGGAATTTGGGCCCATGCGGGTCGAGCCGAAAGCACACACCCCGCCAGCAACACCCAAACCAGGACACGACCCATGACACGCCAGCGTAGCGCACAGTCGCCCAAGGACGATCGCTGATCGAAAACAAGGCGCGTCCTTGGCCACGAAAGCCCACAACGGGGTGCGAACATGCCCGGGTTTTACCAAACCGAGTCCACCGCTCCCAAAAAATCGCCACTCGCCGCGGGGCCACATTGCTTCTGCGATGCCGCGAGCCGGTTTCTTCCCTGCCCAGTTGCGGTTAGGATTTAGAAAGCCAACACGGAGAAGTGATCCATGAACAGAGCATTGCCCTTTGTCCTTATGCTTGGCCTCGCGGCTGGCTGTGGCATCCCGAAGGAACAGTGGGAAGCAAAGCTGAAGGAAAACGCGGACCTTCAGATGAAGGTGACCGACCTAGAAAAGCAGAAGCAGAAGCTGGAGTCGGACATCGCTGATCTGAAAAAGGAGAAAGCGGATCTGCAGCGCACCATCGACAACTTGAAGGACAGCATGGGCAAGCTCGGCAATGACAAGAAAGACTTGCTCGAGCGCATGGCCAAGCTGAGCGCGACGCTGGAAGACCTGGAACGCGCCAAGGCGGCTGCCGACAAGCGCAGCAAGGCGTTCCGCGATCTGCTCGCGAAGTTCAAGGCGATGATGGATGCGGGCCAGCTGAAGGTGGAAGTGCGCAACGGCCTGATGCTGGTGAAGCTGCCCGACAACATCCTGTTTGATCCGGGCAAGACCGAGCTAAAGAAGGAAGGTCAGGAAGCCATCGCGCAGGTCACGCGCATCCTCAACAGCATCGAGGGTCGCAAGTTCCAGGTGGCCGGACACACCGACAACATCCCGACGGGCAAAAACTCACGGTTCAAGTCCAACTGGGAGCTTTCGTCGCAGCGTGCGCTCACCGTGCTGGATCTGATGGTGAAGGAAGGCATGGATGCCAAGCGGCTGTCGGCAGCGGGTTACGCCGATGTACTCCCGGTGGCGACCAACGACACCGATGATGGCAAGCGCCAGAACCGCCGCATCGAGATCGTGCTCCAGCCGAACATCGAAGATCTGCCCGGTATCGACGAAAAGCAGTAGCACTGCGCACCGACGTTCACAGCGTCGGCGCAGAGTGTGAACGGATCGATACAGATTCGACCTCGGCGACGTCACCCGGCGCTGGCACAACTGCTGCTACGATAGCCAGGCAACACCTCGACTCTTGAGCACCAGCACCGCTCTTAAGGGACTCTTTGGGCGGGCTTGTCGAAAGGAACCTAGCTATGACGTCGATTCCGTTGTCTCTGTCAGTTGCCGCCGTCGCTCTTGCGATTCCCAGTCTGGCGCTTGCCCAGGTTGGCCCAGACCCCAATCAGCCGCCACCGCCGCAAGGTTACTATGCACCGCCACCGCCGGTGGTCTATGGCCAGCCGTACCAGCCACCACCGCCGCAACCATATCAGCCAGCCCCGGAATATCAGCCCCAGCCGTACCAGCCGGCTCCGGTGTACCAGCCCCAGCCGGCTCCGGTGTACCAGCCCCAGCCGACGCGCAGCTTTGTCTACCGTCCGCAGTTTCGTCCGCAGTTTGGCATCGCCGGGCGCTTCGGCGGATACGGCAACTACGGATCGTTTGGTAGCTACAGCACGGGCGGTGGTGGCGTTGACTTCCTGCTTCGCGCCCATCCCAGGCTGACGTTTGAGCTAGGCATTCAGTACCAGAAGATCTCGCAAGAAGATGTCTATCTGAACGACTTCCAGTACGAGCGCTACGATGTTCCGATGACCCTGGGAATGCGCGTTCACCTCGGCAATCCGCTGTGGCTGGTTTCGCCGTACCTCGTTGGTGCGGGCGGGCTGACGTACTCGCGGCTGTATATGTTCGACGCCTTGGCGTATGAATCGCACTGGTTCGGAGAAGTCCAGGGCGGTGTCGGTTTCGAGTGGAGACTCGGGCCGCACTTCGCCTTCAACGTCGACCTGCGCGGGCAAGGACGCTTCCGCAGAGTGGGCGAGCTGGGAACGCCGAACTCGAATGAAGGGACCCTGACCGACGTGTACGGAAATACCGTCCCGGCGATGGGCCCAAGCGGTGGATTCATTCTCAACGTGGGCATCGGCGGCTTCTTCTAACCCGCAGAACACGCTCTGGATTCCCCTGCAGCTGCCAGATGGAATATCCTAGGAAGCTTGGGTATCCATGGCAGACGCACGGGTCCAGAAGCTACTTGATCAAGGCATTGCACATCACAAGGCAGGCAGGCTGCGCGAAGCGGATGCGCAGTATCGCAAAGCGCTCGCCCTTGTCCCCAATCATCCCGACGCCCAGCACATGCTTGGTGTGCTCGCGCTTCAGCGCGGAGACTTCGAGCGCGCGGTCTCGCTGATCAGCCGCGCACGGAACAGCTATCCGCGCATGCCCGAGCTTCACGTTCACTTGGGGATGGCGCAGCGAGGACTCGGGCAGCTCAGCGAGGCCCAAGGATCGTTCCGCACTGCGCTGCTCATCAATCCGCGGCTGATGGACGCGCACACCAACCTGGCCGATGTCATGGCACAGCAGGGAGCGCTACAGGACGCGCTCTCTCAGATTCAGCACGCGCTGCGAATCGATCCGCGTCACGTCGAAAGCTACAACGCACAGGGCAACATCCTGCATCGGATGGGGCGGTTCGCCGAAGCTGTGGCCAGCTACCAGCAAGGCCTGTTGCTGCGTCCAGACTACGGTCTCCTGCTGCAAAACATGGGCAACACGCTGCGCGAGCTGAAGGAATATCCCGCGGCAGCAACTGCATACCGAGAGGCCATGCGGTGCGAGCCCCACAATGCGCGCGTCTGCCTGATGCTCGGGGCCACGCTGGAACGGCTCGGACAAACTGAAGCAGCAGAAGCGGCTTACAGCGAAGCGCTGCGTCGAAAGCCGGGCTGGTCGGAAGCCACGTTTTTCCTCTCGGCCCTGCGCAGTAGGCGTGGCGAAGGTCAAGCTCCCGCCACAGCCCCAGCCGAGTTTGTGAGCCAGCTTTTCGACGCATATGCGAGCAACTTCGATCAGCATCTGCTGCAAAAGCTGCAGTATCGGGCACCGCAGCTCCTGGCCGATGCCCTGCAAGCACACTGGCCGAACAAGCCGGGCGCAATCATGGATCTCGGCTGCGGAACCGGGCTGCTCGGGCCGCTCCTAAGACCGCAGGCGACAAAGCTCCACGGCGTCGATCTGTCGCAAAACATGCTGCAGGCGGCGGCGCAGCGAAAAGTCTACGACGAGCTCGAACAAGGTGACATCGTCGAGTGCTTGACGAAGAAACCCGGCCAGTTTGACGCCGTGGTGGCCGCAGACGTGCTGGTCTATGTGGGAGACTTGGAACCGCTTTACCGGGCGACCCATGCGGCGCTCCGTCCGGGCGGACTTTTTGCTTTTACTGTCGAAGAAAACGTCCGAGACAGCACTTTCTGGCTTCAGCCGTCACGTCGCTTTGCCCACGCCGCCGAATACCTGCGCAAGCTGGCTGCCGAGCACGGTTTCAGCGAGCAAAGTCTGACCACCAGCGTCCTGCGACAGCAAAGTGGCCAAGACATTCGCGGCCACATTGCAGTGTACCGTCGCGTCCCCTAACCCAACCTAGGGACACTGGGCTTTGGGCTTTAGGCACACGTCCGAAGTGCGCCGCACCACCGCCGTCCAAAACAACGTCTTGCCGCTCTTGCTCGCTCCGTTCTGGAGCATGCCGGTAAACGTCGCTTCCTGACCCGCATACTGCGCCGGATCAAATCCACCGAAGCCCTTGCCGGGAAGCTGAACGTTAAAGCGAGTCCCAAGCCCGTTGTCAAACGAGGGATTGACGCCACCACAGCCTGTGCTGCTCTTGGGGTCGGTGTCGACTTGGTTGATGACGATGGTGTTGTACTTTTCCCAGTTGCTGGCGCGGTTCGTGTCTGCAACGACGTCACAGACAATGCCGCTCACGCGAACCGGTGCCGCAATGTACTTGGTAAGCCACTGGTTGTTGGCCGAGGTCGGCCCGCCAGTCGGACGACGCGTAGCGTCTAGCTCGATAGGAACCGGCAGCAAGTCAGGTCGGAACATCGAGGTCGGAATCAGAACCGGATTGGCAAGCTGGGTCATGCCGTTGAACTTCGCGATGGCGCCCGACAGGCTGGCGAGAATCGTGCCCATCTGAATCTGCGAAGATGGCTGGGAAAACGTGAACACGTACATGCTGCCGTAGTCCGGCGAGGACGTATCAGTCACCGCCAAGCCATTTTGGAAGACGGATGACACGATCAGCTTGCCCGCCGAGGTCGCCGTACCGTCGACGGTCACCTGCCGCGCCAGATACGGGCTACAGAAAGAAGCATTCCCCGCCGTCACATCGAGCGGCTTCATCAGTCGCGCAATCGTCGGATTGGGAAAGTAAATCGCGGGCGTCGATCCCAGCGCCTGACTGAGCGGCTCTTCGAGATTGAGCGCGATTCGGCCAAACACCGGCGGCAAGTTCAGCGGTACTTGTTCTCCTAGGACCTTGCCCGCGCGCATACCGATCGTCTTCAGAACCGCCGGATCGCCCGTCGGCGTTGCAGCCGAGCAAGGGTCCACCAGCGACAACCGACTGCCACCGGCGATGATATAAGCAGACAAGTTGCCGTCGAACGGAAACGCCTTGCCCTTTTCGTCGATCGCCTCGATATCGAACTTCAGCGTCGATGGAGTCACCGGATTGGTGGGTGACCCAAGCTCGCTTTCCGTTGGACTGCGCAGCGTCATGCGCAAGCTGGTCAGACGATGTTCGCCCGCTATCTGGTTGTCGCAACCGGCAAGCAGACCGATTTGTGCGGCCCAGATTCCCACGCCTGCAAGGCAGAGTATGTGTCGCTTCATCGAAAGCTCCCGTCAGCGAACCAGAGGTTGAATGCGCCCGTCGTGGGCAAAGACATCGGGGAGAAGGCAGGTCACGCTGCTGTAGTCGTACTCTCCCGTCGGGCCTCGACCTTTGATGTTACTGTACTTGGTGGGGTCTTTGCAGCGGTAACGGTCGTCGCTGCCGAGCGTACGAATGAAGTCCGCAAGTGCGTCGCGCAGGCTGATGCCAGTGTTAAACCGAGTCGTGTTGCGCTTCAGCACAACAAAGCCCGATCCACCGACGGAAATGTAGTCATTGACGGCCACCTTATAGCTGGCGAAGCAATCGAGTGGCTTGCACTTGTCTCGGTTCACCGTTCCGTCGATGTTGCGGCAGTCGTCCCCGAGTACAACCTGATCTGCAAAGGGACCGACCCACTTGGCCTTCTGCCCGCCGGGTGCAGTGAGCCGCTCTGAGCACGACAGCGACGTCGGACACTGCGCACGGTACGTCTGGCAGTCGGCGGTCTTCGAGCAGTCGCACAGATCCGGCTTGGATCGACACGGGCAGCGCTGATTCTGGCAGTTGAGTGTGAAGTAGATTCCCGAGACCTGAACCTGCGTCTTGCAGCCACGCTCGCTCGAGCGATCGGCGACAAAGTCGAGCATCTGCAGCACTTCATCGCCCGACAGAAACTGCGTCGTGATGGTGTTATCAAACGGGAAGACGTTGTAGAGCTGCTCTAGTGTGAGCGGCCCGGACTCGAAGTCAGCGCGGATTCCAAGGGCGTTGGTCAGCGCAAAGTCGGCCTCGACACGGCGACGCAGACGCATGGAAGTCGCCACCAGATTGCCAAGCTGTGAGTCCCCGCCGCCCGCGTCATTCCGCAGAACCTTCGGACAGCTCGACGAGCCCGTCGGACACGGGACCACCGCATAAACCTGTCCCAGGTTCAGGAGCTGCTTCATTTTGATTTCGTACGGCTCGAGCACCCGGGCCATGTCGCCATCGGGTGGCGTGCAGATGACATTCGGCCTCGGGGCTGGCATCGCCCCGCGATACGGGCAGGTCACTTTCGGATTCGATGGATGCGGCGGATCGCAACGAATCGATGGATCGCACGGGTCCGTCGGATCTCCTTGCTGCCAAGGACGCTCGCTGACGGGAATGACGTCGAAGGTGTAGCTCTTGACGAAGCTACGGCGCAAAAGCGGATCAGCCGATGACGGATCACCCACGTGAACGACCATGTCGAGCGAGCCAAAGAACTTCGCAAAGGCACCGCTGTTGACGATGATCGTGTGGCCTTGGTAGTTGCCGATCTTGTCGTAGTGGGAAATATCGACGGGCGGATTGTAGACGGTGTGCAGGTGTCCACCGAGCACGACGTCGATGCCATTCAAATCGACCGCAGCACTGTTGGGATCATTCGACTCGGCCTCGCCTTCGTTTTCCGACACTTCGCGCGACACCGCCACGTCGTCGTCGGGACCCATGTGGCTGACAACCACCATCAGATCGACCTGTGGCCGCAGCACTCGAACCAAGTCCGAGACGGCTTGCTTGGCATCCCGCGCCCGCAGTCCGAGAGAGTTGTCCCCTTCCACCGAGCTATTGAGCGACGACACATTCCCAAGACCAATGACGCCGACCTTGATGCCGTGAACGTTGTACACCGACACCGGCTGGATAAACCGTCCCAGCTTCGGCGCTCGCTGGTCTTCCGGATCAAACCACTCGTAGTTGGCCGCCAAGATCGGGAAGTTGGGCCCATTGTTCATGAGCTGGATTCCCAGCATCACCGCACCCTTGTCGAACTCGTGATTGCCGAGCGCCATGCCCTGGACGCCAAGCATGCCCATCGTCCGAACCTCGACCTCGCCATTAAAGAGGTTGAAGACCGGCGCACCTTGGAACATGTCACCCGAGTCCAAATGCAGCGTCCGCGGCGACTTCGCCCGTTCGCGCTTCACCAGCGTCGCCATTCGCGCCAAGCCACCGACCGATGCCGTCGGAAACGACGAACAGTCCGAATCGCTTGAGCAGGCCCTCGAAAAATCCGAGCTACAGGTCCGCGCTTCGGTACACACGCCCGGCAGCACGTTCAGGCCCAGGTTTCGATCGGGCAGGTTTGGCGCGTACTGATACGGCAGAAGCCGCGAGTGCACATCCGACGTATGAATCAGCCGCAGACGTACGTCTTGACCGCGCAGATCCTCTGGCTCCCGAGAGTAGGTACAAGCCGACAGACCCAGAAGCATCGACAAGGTCGCAAGCCAAGGGGCAGCGAGACGGTGGCGTTTTTGCAACATCAGGCTCCTCGTAAGAAGTGAGCGGTACTCTAGCAAAAACCCCAGTCCCCGTCGAAAAACCTCCCCGGCGCCGCTCTTTCCTCTGACTTTATATAAGTCATCCAATAAGACCAACCGAACAACAGGCAGTCGCCCGACGCACCTTGTGCGCCTAGACCCACAGCCGCGCTTGCCTCCAAACTTGAACCCTTACGTACACGATAGATTTTGCGCTTGACCGGTCCGAAGTGGCATCTGATACTACGCGAAAATCTCACGCACACGTAAGGGTTAAAGTTGCAGACCAAAGACGCCACGCCTCAAGCGCCGATGGACAACGACGGCGGCCAGCCTCGGCAGGACAAGCTGCTGCGGATTGGTCAGCTGGCCGAGCTGTGCAACAAGACGACGCGGGCGCTGCATCTTTACGAAGAGCTGGGCCTGCTCAAGCCGGTGATTCGCTCGCGAGGCGGTTTCCGGCTGTATTCTCCGACGGCGATCGAGCGTGTCCAGTGGATTGCTCGGTTGCAAGAGGCGGATGTCTCCCTCGGGGAAATTTCGCAGCTCCTGCGGGACCTGGAGGAGCAGCGCGTCGGAGCCGAGGCAATGACGAAGCTGCGCTCACTGCTCGACGTGAAGCTACGTGAGACCCGTGAACAAATGGAAAAACTCCGTCGACTAGAGCAGGACCTGCAAGCCGGGCTCAGCTACCTCGACGGATGCAAGGTCTGTAGCGCCGAAACCCCCGCCAGCGAGTGCGGAGGCTGTCGCATACACGGCCACGACGGACCCCAGCCGCTGATGGTGGCGGGCGTTCACGTCAGTTAAAGGACGAACCATGGCACTGAAGCTCCCGATTTTTATGGATTACCACTCGACGACGCCGGTCGATCCGCGCGTCCTCGAGGCGATGCTGCCGTACTTTTCGACGCACTTTGGCAACGCCGCGAGCCGCAACCACGCCTACGGCTGGACGGCGGAAAAAGCCGTCGATGACGCGCGTGAGCAGATCGGACAGATCATCGGCGCTTCAGGCAAAGAGATCGTCTTTACGTCCGGCGCGACCGAGTCGAACAACCTCGCGCTCAAGGGTGCGGCGCACTTTTACAAAGACCGCGGCAACCACATCATCACGACGCAGATTGAACACAAGTCGGTGCTCGATACTTGCAAGCGGCTCGAGCTAGAAGGCTTCGAGGTAACGTATCTCCCCGTCGAAGCGGATGGTCGCCTGCGTCCCGAAGCGGTACGCGCAGCGATGACCGATCGCACGATCCTCGTGTCGGTGATGCTGGCGAACAATGAGATCGGGACGATCCAGCCGCTCAAAGAAATCGGCTCCGTCGCCAAGGAAAAGGGCGCGCTGTTTCACACCGACGCCGTGCAAGGCATCGGCAAGATTCCGTTTGATGTTAGCGACGTGCAGGCGGATTTGGTGTCGCTGACGGCGCACAAGCTGTACGGACCCAAAGGCGTCGGCGCGCTGTACGTTCGTCGCAAGCCGCGGGTTCGGCTGGAAGCGCAGATCGACGGTGGAGGGCATGAGCGCGGGCTGCGCTCGGGGACGCTGAATGTCCCCGGCATCGTCGGTTTTGCCAAGGCGTGCGAGCTGGCCCAGAAAGAAATGGCAACCGAATCAGCCCGGATTTCCGCTCTGCGCGACAGGCTGGAAAGCAGCCTGATGAAGGCAATTCCACATGTCTTCCGCAATGGCTCGGTGGAACATCGGCTGCCCGGCAATGCCAACCTGAGCTTCGCGTATGTCGAGGGAGAAGGCCTGCTCATGGCGCTCAAAGACATCGCGGTGTCGTCGGGTTCGGCGTGCACGTCGGCGTCGCTGGAACCGTCCTATGTGCTGCGCGCGCTCGGAATCGGCGAAGAGCTGGCGCACACCTCGATTCGCTTTGGCCTCGGGCGCTTTACCACCGAGGAAGAAGTCGACTTCGTGATCCAAACGACGACGGACAAAGTACGTCGCCTGCGCGAGATGTCCCCGCTGTGGGAAATGGTGCAGGAAGGCGTCGATC
>CAYTGC010000140.1:0-13042 GCA_964437195.1 uncultured Myxococcales bacterium
GGTGTTGCCGATGTCCACCGCAAGCAGCATGCGGCTAGCTTAATCCAAAGCGCGGTCCATCAACATGCGCCGCCCCGCGAAGCTGCGTTTTTGCTACGAGTTTGGGTCGGCTGCGGCGCTGACTGGTGGGGCGGCGACCGGTTCTGCAGGCTGCGAAGCTTCGGGCGGCACGGCGGGTGGTGGCGCCTCGGTGCTGGCCAGCGGGGCCGACGGCGTATTCTGCCGAATCAGCTGATCGATGAACTGCTGGCTGCGTCCGCTCATCAGTGCCGTGTAGATGTCGTCGAGCAAGTCAACATCGCGAATGGCGGCCAGCTGGTCCATCACCTGCTGTTCCATTCGTCCGAAGAACATCCGATACAGCCGGTTGATGTCGATCGACATTCCCGAAAGTCCGGGCTTGCCAAGATCGGCGACGATTCGCTCGAGGTCCTCGATCTGGAGCGGCCGTCCCTTGTAGAGCAGCGTCTGCTCATTGCTATCTCGGCCAGCAACGATGCCATCAAAGTAGCTCTCGCGCCGAACGCCGTCATTGCGCCGAATATCGATGCGCCAGGTTCCATCTGCATCGGGCTGCGAGCGCGGCATAAACGTCGCGGCATATCCACGCGGCAGGTGGAGCAGCGTGGTGAACAGCTGCGCGAGCTGTCCCGGACGCACTGCCACTGCATAGCTGGAAAAGTGAATTGCGCGGCCTTCTCGCTTCGCCAGGTGTTCGATGCGGAAAGAGAGCAGCGCCGTAAGTCGTTCGATCTCGTCGCGGATGTCTTTCATTGTGGTGAGATGGTAACACAAATTTGGTAATTTAAATTACGTTTCTCGACGACGGATCTCTCTCTGGTTTCGCTGGTTTACGTCGCAGATCGAGGGCGGACACCCGTCGACTTGGCGCACATGATATCTTGTCAAATCGCTGTGCAAGGAGACGCTGCGAATGACTGAATCCCTGTACGAAGTTGGCTTGGTCGGGCTTGCGGTGATGGGGGAAAACCTCGCGCTCAACATGCTCGAGAAGGGTTTTTCGGTGGCGGTTCACAACCGGACACCGGACCGAATCGAAGCCTTCTTGGCGAAAGCCAGGGCGGAGGGTTTTTCTCGCACGTTGGGAGCCACGACGCCGGAAGCGCTTGTTGCGGCACTTCGGCGCCCGCGTCGAATCGTGATGATGGTGAAGGCTGGACAGCCAGTCGATGACACGATTGCGAAACTCCGTCCGCTGCTGGAGCCGGGCGATATGCTCATCGACGGGGGAAACGAGCACTTCACCAACACCGAGCGGCGCTTCCGGGAACTATCCCAGACCGGAATTCACTATTTGGGAATGGGTGTGTCCGGCGGAGAGGAAGGCGCCCGGCATGGTCCGTCTCTGATGCCCGGTGGACCGAGGGAAGCGTTCGACAAGCTGGCGGACGTGGTGCGTCGGATTGCCGCGCAGGTCGACGGTGCAGAGGGTGGTCCATGCGTGACGTACATCGGACCCGGTGGGTCTGGGCACTACGTGAAGATGGTTCACAACGGCATCGAGTACGGCGACATGCAGCTCATCGCCGAAAGCTACGATGTCTTGCGTCGCGTCGGTGGTTTGTCAAATGCAGAGCTGGCCGACGTTTTTTCGGCCTGGAACCAAAGCGAGCTTCAGTCCTTCCTTATCGAGATCACAAGTCGCATTTTCCGCACCCCTGATCTCGACGGAGCTGGCGAGCTCATTGACAAGGTGCTCGATACTTCCGGGATGAAAGGAACAGGAAAGTGGACGGTGCTTGATGCCGTCGAACTGGGGGTTCCGATTCCGGTGATTGCCAGCGCGGTCGATGCGCGCGTTCTGTCATCACAAAAAGCGGCCCGCGTGGCAGCAAGTCACGTCCTGTCCGGCCCTTCTGCTCGTGCGCTTTCTCCATCGGAACGGACTCAACTGGTTGATGATGTGCGGGCGGCACTGTATGCGAGCAAGGCGTGCTCGTATGCGCAAGGTCTGCGGCTCCTTCAGGTGGCTTCACAGACACGAAACTGGAACCTGCCTCTCGGTGAAATCGCGGCGATTTGGCGAGGCGGCTGCATCATTCGCGCGCAGTTCCTATCGCGCATCAAAGCGGCGTTCGATCGCGATCCGCAGCTCCCGAACTTGCTGGTCGATCCCAGCTTTGCTTCAGAGCTGGCGGCGCGGCAGACTTCGTGGCGCCGGGTGGTAGGGCTTGCTGCAGAGCACGGCGTTCCGACGCTGGCAATGAGTGGCGCGCTGTCTTACTACGATACGATTCGTCAAGCGCGGTTGCCTGCGAGTCTGATCCAGTGTCAGCGAGATCTTTTTGGTGCCCACACCTACGAGCGAACTGACCGACCTGGCACATTCCATTCGGAGTGGGCCAAGTAGACAGACAGTTGGCGCCGTGGATTCCTGATGGCTTAGGAATGGGTCGGTTGGGAATCTGTGGCGCGAATTCGTGCGAGTCTGGTCGGGTTTGGGAATCGCGATGAGAGCCCAAGCTCGACGAGGTGCAGGTAGCCAATCCAACACTCACAGGTTTTGCGCTGACACGCGGCTGGCACGAGGATCGATTCCAAGTCATCGGTGTACAGGTTGCCGATGCGTTCCTTAACAAAGTGACAGCGCGTGATCTCTCCCTCGCCATCCACCGAAATGCTATCTGTTCCGGTGGTGCAGGCCTTCCCGTGGCTGTGATGGCGGCGTAGCTCGTAGTCAAATTCTGGATCGATGGATTTCCATCTCTTTTGCTCGGCTTCCGAATAACGGAATCCGGGTTTTTCAGCGTTTAGCCACATGGGAATGTCCGTCGGCAGGTCTTTGCGCAGCGCTTCAATTTCTGCAAGATGCTGCGGTTGTGCAACCGCTCCCACGCTGAACCGCAGTCCTTTTTTTTTCAGGAGTCGAATTTTTTCGGCAAACGGAATGCGCGCAATCTCCGTCGGATGCCACGAGATCCAGAGCGAGACTTTGTGCAGGTCGGCGCGATCAGCAAAGTCCATCGGTCCTGATGCATTGGTCTGGATGCTGACCTGCTCGACGTGATCCAGTGTGGATAGTCGTGTGATGGCTTGACGATACCACGGCCAGATCAGCGCTTCGCCGTACGGAGTAAACAGAATCCGCAGCGCATAGCGCGTCGACACCGTCACCCAAGCAACAAACCGTTCCAGCGCCTGCTGGTCCTGCTGCAAGACGGTCTGCGATGGCTCACGCTTGGCGAAAGGACAGTAGGAACAGGAATAGTTGCAGCTATCGAGCGGACCGCGCCAAAGGATTTCTAGCGGCCTACGGATCGGCAATTCACGCGTCACGCCGCCTCCCAGCTTGCACGCGCGGCGAGCACTTCATCAGACTGGAGCCAGTGACCTAGCACGTCGGCACATTCCATTCCGAACTCTGTCAAAAGGAGCTCGGAAGGAGTCTCGGTGACAAGACCCAGCGCCACGGCTTCGGACAGCTCTGGAAAGTGAAGACAGACATCACCGCCAAAGCGTTCGCAGTAGACCGGTCGACTTACACTCCCTTCGAGCAGAGACAGAAGCAGATAGCGCCGTCGCTGTTCAGGGATTCCCAACAAATAGCCATGTCTGGCCTGCGCCCGCTGCAACGCTGTTTCCGACAGCCAGGCTTCGATGCGGCTGCGAATGCCCGCTTGCCCGACAGCAAATGGCGTGGCGTAGTGAAGTGTCCGGGTGTATGACCGCGCTCCTGGGCCAATTCCTACCATGCCGTCATCTTGGCAGCGATAACGCGCCACGGTGTCCTGTGGGTCGGTCGGTGCAAGGCGCGAGAACATCCGCATCGAGACTTGGCGAAATCCTTGCCCAAGCAAATACTCCCGCGCCGATCGGTACAGGCGCACACGCGCATCTTGATGCGCCTTGTGCCGACTGAGAATGGTAAGGGGTCGAACGTACAGCGGATACAAATACAGCTCGTTCGCGCCACCAGCCACGACGTGATCGATCGATGCACGAAGGGTCTGCGCTGTCTGTCCTGGCAATCCATAAATGAGATCGATGTTGCGAACTGGTACAGCGTCCGACAAGAGCGCAAGCGCGCGGTCCACATCGGCCAAGACCTGCCGACGCTGCACACCAGATGTTTCGTTTGAGAAGATGCTCTGCACCCCCATGCTAACGCGGGATATTCTTTCTTCGCGCAGAAGGGCTGCTTTGTTGGCATCGATCGTAGAGGGCGAAGTCTCAATCGAAGTAGGAACAAGCTGGGGAGACAGCGTGCGAACGATCGCAAACAGACGAGCAAGCTGGTCGAGCGTAAGAAATGTCGGCGTACCTCCACCAATCGCACGCTGGGCGAAGTGACATGGATGGAGCACTTCACGCATGATGTCCGTTTGGTCCGCGAGTGCGTCGAGGTAGCGCGACACGATGTCCGCTTTGGGCGTGACCTGCGTGAACAAATTGCAGAAGCCGCAGCGCTGCTCGCAAAACGGAACGTGAACATACAAAAACAGCGCTCGCCGATCTTCCGTTGACCACAGATCACGCAGCGGCACTGGATGGGGCAGGGGACGGTACGCAGTCTTGTGTGGATAGGAATACGCGTAGGAGTGGTATTCCCCTCGATGGAGCAGATCTGAGAGTGGTTGTCTCATGCCGACACCTCGACCTCTGCATAGGGAACAGTGAGCACGCTTGGATGGGCGATCCGATGACCAAAATACCCGTCGTCTCCTTCTTCACCAAAACAGGTTCCGTGGTCGCTACAGATGATTCCCACCGCGCCTCCGCGTGCCTTCAGCGCGGCCTGCAAAATCGGCAATGCGCGATCGACGCCAACAAGCGCCTCTGTCTGGGTCGCGCGGCTCTCTCTGGTTGCGCCTTTCAGGAAAATTCTTGTTGGAGGATGGGTCGCCGACACATTGACAAAGAGGAATACGCGCTGGTCGATGGGAATCGAAGACAGACGTGCTGCAGCCAGGCCAAGCTGGGCAGCAGGGGACGTCGGGCTTGTCACTCCCAATTCACGATCGTAGTGCGCTTCCTGAAACAGCGAAGGGAGTACCTTTCCTAGCGGTGTGCTTGGATTGAAGAAACCAGTTCCGCCGATACAGATCGTGAAATAGCCTGCCCGCGCAAAGCCCGAAATGATCGATTCGCCGTCGAGGAATAGTGTGTGTGGTCCTGTCGTGCGTGAACCAGGAAATCGCAGCGCGATGGGTCGCGGTTGTGGGGTTGGATCAATCGGAGTCGGAAAGAAACCAGCAAAGAAGGCTTGATGGGAAGCGAGTGTAAAGGTTCCGGGCGAGTGCCTTGCTTCAAAGCCTTGCGGAATCAGCGCCGCAAAATTGGGCAGTCGTCCGCTTGCGAACGCTTCGCGCGCCACATCAAAACGCAGCGCATCGAGTGTGAGCAAAAGAAAATCCTGCTTCCCGAATGCAGACTTGAAGGAAACCACAGGAACTCCGTTAAGCGGCCCGCGCAAGCAGTGCGGAAACTTGGGTTTCGTAGCTGTCTTTGCCATTGTGAAGAAGCTTGGGAAGATAGTCTCCCCAGGCGTTACACTCGATTACGAACGGGCGACCGTTGCCGTCGATCATGGCATCGATTCCTACTGCGTGATGACCGGGAAAACAGGCCGCGGCGCGCACGCACACTTGGTGTAGATCGCGCTGCACAGAACGATCGTACTTGGCCAGCACTTCGTTCACCGGTCGACGTTGTGCATCAATGTGAAGATTGGTAATCGGACCAGTGCCTAGTCGTGCAGTCTGTTGCGCAATCTGCTGCTGCACAACCAGCACCCGGAAGTCGAATGGACCGGACTCTGTGGTGGCTTTGGGAATCCATCTCTGTACCACTGCACCGTCGGAAAGAATGGTGTTTAGCAGCGTGTCGATCTGGGCTCTTTCCGTGTAGGTTAGGATTCGCTTTTCATTCCACATGACACCATCGACAAGCTTTGCGGTGGTGAAGATCTGCTCTCTGTTTGCCGAGTAGCGGAGCGCGAGAACACCGGCTCCCGATGAACCCCAGCGCGGCTTCACAAACACCGCATGTCGACCAGACACGCGAAGCAAACTGCGAAGATCTTGGGCTGTGGCCGGTGCTGCGATGGTCCAAGGGGTCGGAACCGCGGACTCTGCAAGAACTTCGGCGCAGCGAAGTTTATCGGTCATCGTCAAGATGTGCGTCGCTGGATGCGTCCAGACAAGGTCTTGCGTTTCTTCCTGCCACGACAGCAGCACGTCCCGCAGACCTGCAAACCAGGTGTACCCTGGACGCCACATACCGTCGGGAATGTGGCCTGAAAAACCACCTCGCTGCGCGAGCAAATGCCAGACTTCGGAATCGGCCCCCGGTGATTCGATTCGCAGCACATCCCCCGCTTGTGACCCCGTACGGAGGATGCGCGGATCCGCAATTGCCGCTGACCACGAGACGATCTGCGGCAAGGGCTGATTGGCCTTTGCAAGCGCAGCGACAAGTCCTTGCAGTCGTTTGCATCCGGGCTGCGCAACGACGACGAGGCGTCTTGACACTACTCCGTCACCTCGGCGTATCTGCGATCTTCATCACGCGTGGTTTGCCGGTCGCCAAGGTTTACTTCGATTCCCAGCGCTTTGCACTTCTTCATCATCTCTGGCGAGAGATAGTGATGGCGCAGGTTTACGTACTTCAAGTTGCGGATGGCGGGGGCATCAAGCAGTGCCTGCGCGCCTTCGTCCGACAATGTTCCCATCGACAAGTCGAGACCCTTGAGTCGTTCCAGCAAGGGTGATTTGGCGATCGCTTTCGCAATCTCATCGCTGTATTCGCAGTCCTGTAGACCCAAATATTCAAGCTCTGGGAAGAGCTTTCCGGATAGAATCGGCGCGAGATCCTTGACCGTCGTATCACCGCCATAATCATCAATTCCTAACCACAAGCGGAGAACACGTAGCGACGGCAAGTTTGCTTTGAACAGATCCTTTACCGCTTCCTTTGGGAGTCCCCCCGTTTGAAGCAGAATCGATCGCAGCGAAGGATTGGAGAGCTTGGTAAAGCGCAGATCGGAACCGCCACGGACTACCAAATCCTCAAGCTGGGGCAGGGCCGAAAGGATCGGTCCGTAGTCGGCCTGGTGAATCCAGGAAATCTCGCTTTCCTCTTGGACGATGTCACCGACAAACAGACCCTTTAGGGAAGTGAGCTTGGCGGCATTTGCCAGCAGCTTGGTGCAAAGCTCACGCGGTCCGGCATCGCAGTAATCGCCATACCACTGACCGATGACCAAGCCGCGCAGCTCGCCGATTTTTTTGTCAGCGAGGAGTGCATCGAGACGTTCCGAGAAGACCGACGGCTCATCGTCGTAACCGATTCCGACCCGGAACACTCGCTTGTCCAGGTCACGCAGGGAGGAAAACGCCCTTCCTCCTTCGTCGTCATCGTCTCCCTCCTCATCGCCACCGAGCTTGAAGTTTGTCACTCGGTAGTTGAGATAGCGAGGTGCGTGCTCATCGGTCGAAATCTCAACGGGCGGACGAAACGGAGGTGGGCTGCTGCCGCCGACTTCGTTGTATCCTTTGCGCGTCTTCTCAGCGACGAGCTTTTCGGCTTCCGCTTTGGCGGTTTCCGCACTTGCGCAGCTCGTGGTCTTGCTGGTTCCTGCCGATCCGATGCGCCCGTAGGTCACCGTGAAGGATGCGCCATCGAGGGAAATCTGCCAGAACTTGCTGGAGGCTCCCTCCACCATTTCAAAACGACGGACTTCGTTTGCCATTGCCCGGCAGTTTCGCAGGAGTCTGTCCGCTGTCAAACTCGAAGTGCCGCGGTTCATTGGGAATGAGCAGCATCGGCTGGATCACCGACGGAACTAGTCGCCGTAGTGATCGATGCGGAGGACTCCTTTTCGGGTGCAGACCACGCGGGTACGCGAGAGCGTCCGCTTGCCGCTGGTCATGTCTTGGGATGTCAGCAGCACGTTGAGGTGATACACCTGCGGAATCTGCGCCGAGCGAAATCGCCCCGTTTGGTAGTCATAGAAGCGAACCTGGGCGACTGGATCGTCAAGCCGAGCGAGCACCTCTGCGAGCGAGAGACGCAACAGATCTTGCACTGCAAAGCCCGCTGGAACCGGCGAGCTGCCCGCGCCCAAGGTCAATTCACGATGGTAGTGCAAGATCTCTTCCGCTTCTGTCGTGACGCCACGCACCGTTCGGTTGAGAAGCCGCAGCGCCATCACTTCCGTCGGAACCTGTGGCTCGTGGATGAATCGGACCCGCTCGCGGGCGCGTCCGGCGATGCTGCCAAAACCGACTTCCTCCAGCGTGTCGAACGTCAGCTTCCGATCGTGATCCCAGCGTAGAATTCGCGAAGACAGACTCTGCCGCGTCCATTCCTTGATCCGATCTTTCAGGACGTACGCGACAACCGCAAAGGTCAAAAGCAGTCCTTGATGATCGCGCGCCAAATCATAGTTGAGCAGCGGCACTTGAGCGAGCGTTGCCCACGTCGCTGCGAGCCCCGCCGCCACCATCGCTGCGCTGTTGCGATAGAACGGGTCGCGATCGGCTTGTCGGGTATCGATGTAGAGCGCGCGTTCCAGTGTGCTCTTCAGCCTTCCGATTCGATAGGAGTAGTACTCTGGTGCATCACCCCATGGCGTCGCAAACCCCTGATCGAGCCGATAGCGATTCACCTGTTCAATCGTCCGCCCAAGTCGTACACGCATGCGCGTCGCGGTTGCCGTTCCATCGCGCAGCTCGGACAGCCCTTCGAGCAGCTCTGCCAGCTCTGCCAGCTTCAAATCAATGACGGCGCTCACGTACTCTTCCGCGAACGCAAGCGCCTGCGGGACTTCTTTGGGCTGAAGCGGCGCGAAGGCCGCAACCTTGGCGCGCAGTCTGTGCATGCTGCCCAGGGCCTTGAGCATGTGATTGGTGGCCCGTTCCAGACTTTCCACCAGCCGCTGCCGATCGCCTTGGGACGCTTTGGCCTGGACGACGAGCGTTCGGAGCACCTCGACTTCTGTGGATGCAGCGTCTGCCACCTCGGCGCTGTACAGCTGCGCCAGCTTGACCAGCGCACTTGCCCGTGGCGCGTCATCGGTTAGGAGCAGCGGGAGCTGTTGGCGCAGCATCGTCCCGGGATTGCGCGGGCTGTTTAGGTCGGCCAAATCCGCCAGCAGCACCGTCGGAGAATGCAATCGCATACGGATCGATGCATCGCGATAGAAGTCCGCCAGTGAATAGCTTGTGTCGCTGACTCCGAAGGACGGCGGAAAGAAAAAATAGACATCCAGCTTGTAGGTCCGCTCCGGTCCACTCGGTAGCGCGAGAAGCTGGGTAATCTCGAGCGTCCGCGGATCAGGCGCCATCACCTGCGGCGGTTGACCGAGTCCTTCGCTTGGGCGACGAGTCGGCTGCCGACGAATCAGGCGCGAGGCGAGAAGCTGGCTTACGCGCGGGGCAGCCACAGCTTCGTCTCCAATGCACTGGTTTCGATTTCCCCACCGAGTGGATCGATGAGAGGTCGCACCACCGTCAGCACATGGCTCGGTACTCCACAGTCAAAGTGCAGCCGTACACGCGTCGTTTCGAGCGCAACGCCGACGGAAAGCTGCTCACCAAGCGATGGCGTGGCTTCGACAATTGCTCCGAGTATTTCGGCAACGGTGCTCGCCAGTCGCCCTTCGGCGTCGGTGACAGCAAGCTGTGGACTGAGTCCTCCCAGTCCTTCCCACGTCACCTCGAGCGTATGACCGTTTTCAATCAGCCCACTGCGTGCCTCTTTTTCGGCTTGGCTCAGTACTTCGGTGAGAAGCCGCGGTACGATGTCTTCAACGGCGGGCAGCAGCGACGGCTCGATCGCTGGTTGACCGACACCAATGAAGACGCGCAGCGGTGCCATGCCGGGCCGCTTGAGCACATGCAAAAATCCCTGAAGCCTTTGTCCTTCGTACAGCTCGAGGGAGACCGGCTCGGCTTGGCCGTCGTTTTCGGCGACCTTAAGGATGCTCTGAACCTGCGGGTGCTCGGCAAACTCGTTCATCCTTGCGCCAGCCTCGGGACCACTGAGCTGTAACGCCCGTCGGCCAGCCCCGTTGCAAGCCACCATCTGACCGTTTTCCTCGAAAATGACGCACGCGCAGGGCAGGGCGTCGACAAGCTGGCTGAGCAGCGCTTCGCTCATTCCTGCTGACAGAAGTCGTCTGCGCAGATCGGTCGCCATCTGATTGAGCACTCGAGCAACGTCACCGACTTCGTCATTCGTGGGCTTGGGCACTTTCACGCCCAGATCGCCTGACGCCAAGCTCTGCGCCATCGCTGACACGCGCTGAAGTGGACGCACGAAGAGGATCGCCGAAATCAGCGAAAACACGATCGCCACCGACGTTGCTGCTGCCATGGCATTGAGCAGAAAGCGCATCGTTCCGCTGGTGACTGCTTCGATGCTGTCGACGGGAGTAGCCAGCCGCAGGACGCCGTACGGTTGGTTTTTGGCATCCACCATCTGGCGAGCGACGTACAGCGTCTCAAGTCCCGTCGTCTCTGAGTGACGGCGTGCATAGCCAACGCCATGCAACCCGGTCATGACCGGCAGCCCGTCCGGCTTGCTCGTCGAGTCGCCCATCGCCATCTTGACTTCTGGCCGACTGGCATGGTTGACGGTCAGCGGACGAAGCACCGACGTATCGAGCAGCACATCGCCGGCCAGCGACAGATACGTGAGCCGGTGCGTACTTACCTCGCCAAACTTGGTGATGAGCTGGAGCCGATCTGCCTCGGGAACGCTGCGCAGCGTCTCAGCAACTTTCTGAATCTGCGTCGACATCCGCAGCGCCGATTCGTGCAGCAAGTCTCCTTGCAGGACCACGCGGATGTAAAAAAAGGTCGGTCCCGCACCGAGCAGAAGCACTCCAAGGTACGAGATGAGCAGCTTGACGGGCAGTGGTATGCGAAGCATGGCAACGAAAGCGGGTATCTGACACCAAAACGGGCCACGCATCGCGAGTTTTTTTCTTGCCTGACAAACCTAGCCCACGGTAATGCTTGGCTTTCTGGTCGTTACGGATCAGTTTGCGCTTGTAGCTCAGCTGGATAGAGCAACGGACTTCGAATCCGTGGGTCGGGCGTTCGAATCGCTCCAGGCGCACCATGCAGCAGATCGGGGGGACTGCTGACGTGATCAGCCAAGCGTCGTTTTTGCTGTGGCAACCGTCGCTGGTGACATCCAACGGACATGTTTGAAGGATTTGCGCGCGTTTGGACGCCAGTGACGATCGCAGGTCGGCTCGGGACGACACCGCTGGCGATCGATCTGGCGGGTGAAAAGCTGGTGTTTTTCCGCGACGGCAACGGCAAGGCTGGGGCGCTCATCGATCGCTGTCCGCATCGTGGCGTCAAGCTGTCGCTCGGAACGATATCCCCGTCGGGCTGTCTCGCCTGTCCGTTCCATGGCTGGGAGTTTGATACCGCTGGGCGGGCCTGCTACGTGCCGCTCAATCCATCGGCCAAGCTGGAACGTCTCGCGGCGACGTCCTTGCCCACGCGTGAGCTTGGTGGTCTGCTCTGGGTCTACACCGCGCCGGGGTCGGCTCCGTCTGAGCCCGTGGTTCCCGAGGCGCTGACGGCACCGAACTTGGCGCGTACGTATCTCGAAGAGGAGTGGAATGCGCACTGGACGCGGGCGATGGAAAACATGCTCGACTCGCCGCATGTGCCTTTTGTGCATCGCAAGACGATCGGTCGCTTTGTTCGTCCTCGGCTGTCTCCTGGTTCCAAGATGGACATCGAGTGGGAAGAGACGCCGTTTGGCGGTCGCACGTTCGCAGTGATTGACGACGATCGCAGCATCGATCCGGGGCAGCTTGAGTTTTATCGCCCAAACATCATGGTCCTGCACATCCCGATGCCCAAGCAGGTGTTCCGGATGCATGCGATCTGTGTGCCGGTCGCGCCCCGCAAAGTGCGCATGATCGTCGTCGGAGCACGGAGCTTTGCGCGACTTGCGCTGCTCAATCCGCTTTTCAACTTCAGCAATCGGCGCATCGTTGCGGAAGATCGCGCGGTCGTCGAGTCCTCTGATCCGCCCGTCGTTCCGCCAGCGGGTCAGGAAGTTTCGGTTCCCACCGATCGCGCCACGTTGGCCTTTCGCAAGTACTACTTTCAGACGCTGCACTCGTCTTCTGCCGACCGTCCGCGAAGCCTGCCAATCGCTGCTGACCCGTCGCCATAGCCCGCGTTGCTATCGCTCATAACCTTGAGCCAGCCGACCTACGCCCGCGCTGCACTCGAAACGCAGTGGTTGGTTGGTCGGATGAGTGTCTTTGATGGCGGATTTGCTTGATTTTTTGCCCCCCATTGATGACTACTTGAGAAGATACTGGAATCTAAGCTACGGAAAAATCTAGCAATGCATCGAAGAACTACGCTCTTGCTTCCTTTCCTCGGCTTGCTGGCAGTGCCGGCGCTGGGTTTTGCCGACCAAGCGCCCTCATCGTCAGCGACTTCGGCGCGGGCTCCGGTTTTGTTCTGGGGCATACGCCAGGAATGCTTCGTTGACGGCATGGTCGGTGACGCGATCGCAAGTCGGGCTGCGGTCGGCAGTGTCCCGATGACGGCCCTGCGTGTGGCGCGCAATGCTGGGACGATGACTTGCTTCGGCAAGGCCTGCATCGACGAGATCCGCAAAGATGCGGGCTGCAGCAGTCTGGACTTGTCCGGTGGTGTGATTGGCGGAGAAGCCGCGGAAATTACCGAGCAAGGCCAGCGCATCTACAAGCTGCATCTGTGGAAGTACGTCGCCGCCACCGACTCGGTCATCGAGCACGAAGCGGTCTGCCGCCCGGACGGCTTTTCCAATCGCACGGATCTCGCCCGTTGCGCGGCGGAAAAAGTCACGGAGCTTGCATCGGACAGCTTCAAAAACCCGGTTCGACTCGCCGACACGCCGGAATGCAAGGCACTGACAGTGCCGGTTGCTCCGGTCGTGCCGGTCACGCCAGCGGCAGCGGAAAAGCCTGCCGTGTACTACGCCGTCACCTATTCCTCGAAGAACGAGATGGGCACGGCCAAGAGCGCTCGCGAGCATCTGGAGAAGCGCTTTTCGA
>CAYTGC010000141.1:0-13004 GCA_964437195.1 uncultured Myxococcales bacterium
AGTGCGCAGTCCGTGCGGCTGTTTGGAGACAAGCCATGAACGTCGTGATTTTGGGTGCAACCAAAGGCATGGGGCGGGCGCTCGCACGGCTCTGTGCAGAGAAAGGCGATCGGGTCTTTTTGCTCGGACGCAGTCGCGAGGATCTCGAACGGAGTGCCGCGGATCTACAGGTCCGTGGAACGCCAAGCTCCGTCGCTGGAACGGCTCTGTGCGATCTGGAACAGAGGGACTCCTTTGCGCCAGCGCTGCAAGCCGCCAAAGCACAGCTTGGACACATCGACTCAGTGGTTGTCACTGCAGGTCTCTTCGGTACGCAGGATCAGCTCGAACAAGATCTCGACCTCACGGAGCGACTGCTTACCGTGAACTTTGTCTGCACGGTGCTGTTCTGCGAAGTGGCGCGGAAGATCCTGCTGGCCCAAGGTGGTGGTACGCTCTGTGTGTTCAGTTCCGTTGCTGGCGATCGTCCACGGAAGCCCGTCGTGCTGTATGGTGCCAGCAAAGCCGGACTGAGCGCCTATCTGACTGGACTGGATCACAAGTACTATGATGCCGGTCTGCGCGTCGTCTGTGTTCGTCCTGGTTTTGTGAAGACTGGCATGACACAGGGTCTAAAGCCGCCGCCGTTCGCTGGTGAGCCTACCGACGTTGCGGCTGACGTGAGAGCGGCCCTGCTCAGTCCCCGTCCGGTGGTCTATACGCCGATCATGTGGGAGCTGGTCATGACGGCGATTTCGATGCTGCCGCGCGCCGTGATGCGCAAGATCAACTTCTAGACCAAAAATTCCTATCAGCTGACTTCCTGGGGGGAAGATGAAGCGATCGCACTGCTTTGTTATTACACTTTTAGGACTCCTCATATTGGCGTGTCCAGTGCTGGCCCAGGGACCGCCGATCGGCGTCGACAAAAGCGCAGAGACGTCCGGTGCTCCTGCTGCGGTGGCTCCGGTGGGTCCTCCCATCAAAGTCCGTGTCGGTGTGTATCTGCTCAATGTTGGCAGACTGGACATTGGGGCCGGCACGTATTCGATGGACTTCTATGTTTCCTTCCGCTGCAGCGAAGACTGTCAGCCCGGAAACTTCGAAATCCTAAATGGCCGCGCCACGGTCGACAAAAATGACGATGAGCCGCGCTTCAAGGTCTTTCGGGTACGAGCCGAGCTCGTCGCGCAGTTCGACCTTCGCTCGTTTCCGTTTGATAGCCACCGGCTGCAGATCTCGTTTGAGGACAAGGTCCTTCAGGACAGTCGCTTGGTGTATGAACCAGACTACGAGATGACGGGAATTCATCCCTCGGCGGTGGTGGTGGGGTGGAATCTGGATCGCAAGTGGAAGGTATCGATTGATCAGGATCGCTACGATGTCTACGGACAGAGCTACTCCCGCGCGACGTTTTCAATCGGAGTGAATCGGCCCAAGCTTTCCGCATTCCTAAAGAACCTGACGCCGGCGCTGATCATCACGCTCAGTGGTTTTCTGGCGCTCCTCATGGGAGCCGACAAGGCGACGTCACGTCTTACGCTGACGACGTCCGCGCTGGTGGGCTCGGTTCTGTTTCACATCAACATGACGTCATCGATGCCACCGATTGGATACCTGACCTTTGGCGATCGATTGATGATGTTAAATTACATCGGACTTGTGTCGGTGCTGATCGTCAACGTCAAAGTACTCGCGCTCAGCGAGGCTGGGACAACGACGATCGCGGGATCGATCCTCGACAAAGCGAAGTACTGGTTTATCGCTCTGTTCGTGGTGATTCATCTTCTGCATGCGCTGTTTCTGAGCTAGCGATCGTCCGGCTCTGGGCCTTTGCGACATAGCGACGGAACTGCGGCAGAATGCCCGCGCACGCGACGACACCCCCAAGCCCAATCACACTCGACAACGTGATGGCACGGCGCACGCCAAAGTGACCCGCCAAAAAACCGAGCTGCGTATTCCCAAGCATCGGACCGCTCAAGTAGGAAATCATCTCGATTCCGGCCAAGCGTCCGCGCAGCTCTGACGGAATGGTCTGATTCCAGATGGTGGAACGGAACACACCGCTGACCATGTCTGCATAGCCCGCCAGGATGAGGAATCCCATCGCGATCGGAAAGGACTTCACGGCCCCAAAGCCAATCATCAGCGCGCTCCAGCTTCCCGCTGCCCACAGCACCATCAAGCCGTGTCGACGGACATTCCGCGTCCATCCGCTGGTCAACGAAGCAGCAAGCGCGCCCATCGCGATGCCGGAATGCAGCCAGCCAAGATAGGTTGCTCCACCTTGTGGCGTGGTGGAAAAGGCTTCTGCAATGGCAGGGAAGAGCAGATTGGGCATCGAAAACGTCATGGCCACGATGTCAACCACGTAGGTTCCGACCAGCTCCTGTCGGCTCATCGCGTAGGAAAAACCTTCGGCAATGGCTGACAACGAAAAACGGGTCGATGTCGGGGCGGTCGGTATGTTGCGCAGGCTGGCCACTGCAACCATTGCCACCGCGAACGTGAGGGCGTCCAGACCAAATGCCAGCGCCGAACCGTACTTGGCCAAGATCACACCCGACACAGCAGGCCCTGCGATTGCGCCCACGTTGTAGCGGAACGAGCTCAGCACACCAATGCTCGGCATGTCTTCTGGTTTCACCAGGCGAGGGGTCAGCGCCTCGATCGCCGGACGATGAAAGCCAGACAGAATCGCCATCAACGCAGACGCAGCGATCAGGACTCCGCCGCTCAGCTTTTCCTGATACGAAAGCCAGGCGAGCGCTGCTGTACAGCCGAGCAGACCGGCCTCTGTGGTCAGGAGGAGTCGCTTTCTGTTGACCGCATCTGCAAGCGCTCCACCGAAGAGCCCACCGACGATCGAGGGCACGAGCTGAATGACACCGAGCAGACCGAGCAGCTTGGGGTCATGGGTTTTTTGAAACAGCGCGTACGGGAGCGCTACGTAGCTCAGCATCGATCCGAGCAGCGAGACAAACTGACCAAAGTAGAGCACCCGGTAGTCGCGATACCGTACAAGCGGTGTGATGTCGGGTAAAATCGCCATGAACTTGCCTGCATCTTTACACGGCCTGCTGCGATCGCGGTATTTTCACGCACCCCAAGTCGATTTGAAACCAGGATTTTTCCGTCGACAAATGCGAAACATTCGCCAGGTTGTAACCAAGTCACTGGCCAACGCGTGGTCTAGGTATGGAGGCCATCATGCGCGGTGCATTTCCAAAGATCGGACAGCTTCAAGCGGCATCAGGAGTCGTCTTCGCTCTGTTTCTCTTCCTGCATCTTTTGACGGCAGCAAGTGCGGTGCTCGGAATCGACAGCTACGATCACACGCTGGGACTGATGCGACGGCTGTATCGTCCGCACATCATCGTTGAGCTCACGGTGATCGGCCTGTCTGGTACGGTTCACCTGCTGTGCGCGCTGAGTCAGTTTTGGCGACGGCGGAAAGTGGTGATGTTGCGGGGTCCGTGGTGGCTCACTGCGCATCGGCTGTCGGGATATTTTTTGCTGCTGGTGGTCATCGGGCACGTCCTGGCAACGCGAGTCGCACCGACCTTCATGACCTGTGATGGGGCCAGCTGCGCCGCCGACTTTTCCTTTTTGGCATATGCCACGCTGTGGGCGCCGTGGTTTTTCTGGCCGTACTATCTTCTCCTGGGTCTGTGTGGAGCACTGCATCTGGGGTTTGGACTGTATCTCGCGCGGCGTATCCTTCGGCCTGGCTCGGCGACGGCTGCAGTGCCTGGACCTTCACGGCTACAGACTTTCGCCACACTTGCGCTTAGTATGATCGTGCTGGTCGGCGTGCTGGGAATCCTTGTGCGAGCTGGGTCTGCATCGACTCGGCACTTCCCAGAATATCGAGCCTTTCAGCAGAAACTGTTTGGATGACGAAGACAGCCGCGGCGACTCCTGAAGCTTCTGCCCAGTCCCTTGCGGAAAACGCCGCGCTGTGTGCGGCTCTGGAACCCCAGCGGACTTTCTTGCGCGGTGTCGCGTATCGAATCACGGGTTCACTCGCAGACGCAGACGATGTGGTTCAGGAGTCGTTTGTTCGCACGCTTCAGAGTCCACCGCCGCTCCTCGATGCGCCGCTTCGACCATGGCTGCTTCGCGTTGCCACCAACCTGGCGATCGATGTGCTGCGCAGGCGCAAGCGACGAACCTATGTCGGTCCGTGGTTGCCGACTCCCATCGCAGACATTCCTTTGGAATCGGACTCGACGACCTCGCGCTATGATGCGCGGGAATCGGTGACTTTTGCATTCCTGTTGGCGCTCGAAGCGCTGACGCCCAAGCAGCGAGCCGTGCTGGTCCTACGTGATGTCCTGGATCTGGATGTGCGGGAAACTGCGACGGTACTTCAGCTCTCGGAAGCGAATGTGAAAGTCCTACATCTGCGCGCGCGGCAGCGGCTCTTGTCCTATGATGCGGCACGAACCGACACTTCGTTGGCCGCGCGCAAGAAGGTCGAAGAGGTGTTGCAGCGACTCCTTGTTGCGCTATCCCAAGCCGATGTGACTCAAGTTGCGGCGCTGCTTTCGCAAGACGTGTCGCTGCTCACCGACGGGGGTGGAAAGTATTTGGCCGCGCGAAAGCCGGTGCTTGGCAAGGATGCGGTGGCGCTGTTCTTGGTCAAAGTGACCCGCGATAACGATCCCACCCAGATCGATCTGTCGCTTCCCAACCTCTGCGGACTGCCTGCGATTCATGTGCGCAATCATGCAGCGAAACCCAATGTAGCCCCTCGTTCGGTGCTGGGAATCTCGCTTGATCCGGAAGGGAAAATCCGCGCGCTCTACAGCGTACTGTTCGACGACAAGTTGACGTTTGTGTCAGGCTGAAGCTGGGCCAGTGCGTGACAGAGTGGACAGCTTTTCGCGTGGTGCGGTTGGTCGCTGCGATGTGCATCGAGCAGCGCGCGTGACACGCCCGCAAGCTCGCGACGAACTTCTCTGCGCATTCCTTTGATGCGCGGAATGCTCATGTCATCGTAGGCTGTGGTCTGATGCCGAAGCCAGGCAATGACCGCTGCGGCAGCGCGCTCTTCGATGGGAATCCGTTCGGTGCGCGCCACGGTTCCGCTTCCGACAGGGGTTGCGTGAATCGTCACCGCGCTTGCGAGCTTGTCCTGCTCTGCTGCATAGCGCGGCGAAAAATGCAGAAATGCGCGAACGGCCTGCGCGAACTCTTGGCTGTAGGAGTGCTGCTCCCGTTCCCGTCGCTGAAGATCACTCTGTCGACGTTTGGCATACGCCTCTGTGCTGCGTTCCGTCTCAAGTTCTGCCTTGGCCTGCGCGATGTGCGCTGCCGGAGCCCAGACGCCTTGCGAAAACACCTTTCGGCCACGCTTTTCTTGCACCGTCCACGACGGACCCAGTGCTTTCACCCGCCTTGTCAGACCGGCGTCACCCGGTGGGAGACAGTCCCAATCGGTGGGTGGCGAAACCTTTCGTCCATCGGGCGCAAGAAACACGCGTGGTTGAGTGGTCGGAGCAAGAACCAGCGAATCCGTCTTGACCATAACGGCCAAGTCTCGTCGAGCCAGGGCGTCTGTCAAGAAAGTTGCTTGTCATGTTGCGGACAAAGCACAGCACAGTTGTAGATGCGACAAAAACATGTACAAGCTGAAGTCATGATGTACCACGCGTTCGAGCTTCAGAAAGCGCTGCTGAGCCCCGCCGTGCAGCTCGCTTCTGCGACGAGTGAACTGCTTCTGCATCCGCGCAATCCGCTGCGGCACACGTATCTGGGACGCACGGTCGCTGCGGGTCATGAGCTGTTCGCACGCATACACCGTCGCTATCCGAAGCCGTCGTTTGGAATCCACAGCATCCAGCGGTCCGGTCATCGCGTGGCGGTCACTGAAGAAGTGGTCGCGTCCCGTCCGTTTTGCAATCTGTTGCGGCTGCGCGCGCAGACTTCGGAGCCGTTGCCGCGACTCCTCATCGTTGCGCCCCTTTCCGGGCACTTTGCGACACTTCTGCGCGACACGGTGCGCACAGCGCTGCACGACTTTGAGGTCTATACGACCGATTGGATCGACGCCAAGCTGGTTCCGGTTGAACTTGGTTCGTTTCACCTCGATGACTACATCGACTACGTGCGCGACTTCGTGACGCTCCTGGGTCCGGGACTGCATGTGATGGCAGTGTGCCAACCAGCGGTTCCGGTGTTGGCGGCGGTGTCACTTCTGGCAGAGGACAGTCATCCGGCAACGCCGCAGACCCTGACGCTTATGGCGGGGCCGATTGACACGCGACAGAATCCGACCGAAGTGAATCGCTTTGCGTTGAAGAAGCCGCTGGAGTGGTTTGAGCGCAATGTCATCCACACCGTTCCGCCAAATCATCCGGGGTTCCGCCGCAAGGTCTATCCGGGGTTTTTGCAGCTGCTCGGCTTTGTGTCGATGAATCCCGATCGCCACCTCAAGGCGTATCGTGACTTCTACCTTGATGTGGTGCGTGGAAAGCAGCACAGCGCCGACGCTCATCGCACGTTCTATGACGAATACAATGCGGTGCTCGATATGGCAGCGGAGTACTACCTGGACACGATCAAGACGGTGTTTCAGGAGTACCATCTGCCGCGCCGGATGATGAAGGTAGGGGGACGGCTGGTGCGGCCTGAAGCACTCTCGCGGACGGCGCTTCTCACGGTGGAGGGAGCGCAGGATGATGTGGTGGGAATCGGTCAAACGAAGGCCGCGCATGATCTTTGTCGCGGCCTATCTGATTCCTATCGCAAGCACATTCTCGTCGAGAAAGTGGGTCATTACGGAGTCTTTAGTGGCCGCCGCTTCCGTGAACAGACTTATCCTCAGATCCGCGACTTCCTTTTTGCACACGCTTCCCAGGTTTCGCTTCCTCGACCGTGATCAGAGCGTGCATCGTTGCGCCATGCCGCATTAGATCTGGACAGCGGGATCTAGCTGTGCTCGGCGACGATTCCACAGCAGCGCATGCCCGATGATAAGCAGAGCGAAGGCACCGAGGAACTTGCCGATCCACACGGCTCCTTTGTGATAGTTCACCACCTCGTCGTTGAGCTCTTTGAGCTTCGTGGCATGCAGCCAGCGCGGCTCGGCTTCGTCGCGCAGTCCTTGGCATGCGGGAAGAAGCTTGGGCGATGAAAGCACTCTCTGCTGACAGATCACGCGGTGCATGCGGTCGCGACCGCGGCGGTGTTCCGCATCAAACTGATAAAGCAGTGGCAGGAGCAGCGGCAGCTCGTGGCCCGGCATGCTCTGAAGATATTCAACACCGTCGCTGATGTTCCCTGCGAGTAGTCGATCAAGTGCCCAAGAGGACTCTCGGAGTGGCGGCAGCGCGCAGACTTTCTTGGCTTCCGCAGACGTCGGAATATGATGCATACAAAGTGCTTCATATATGGCGTCTCGCTTGGGTTTCTGGGCCGCTTCGTAGGCCGCCAGCACCGGGGCCAATCGCTCGACATACGGTGGTCGCAGCGCACTTGGGGGAATCGGCGTGGTGAGCGGCTCTTTGGTGAGTCCCGCAAGATAGCGCTCGCGCAGAGAATCCGATTCCTCATCGGCCTCATTCATCGCAAACACCGCGTCGACGCAGTCCACGTACGCGCCTGGCTGATGGGTCCCGGCCAGGATCAGCGATCGCAGGGCCGGGGCCCGAAGCTGACAAGCAACCCGATACACGTAGCGACGCAGCTGGGGCTGGGAATCATCGGCTTTCTTCGCAAGTGTGCCAAGCGCCGCCGCCACTTCGGGGGCCTGACCCTGCTCCAGCGCTTTGCGACAGGTCGGTGTGGCATAGGAAACCGTCTCTTGTGCGACCTCGCGCCACTCCCGAAGTCCAAAGAATGGCTCGTGCCAGCGGAGCTGATCGAGAAGAGGTGCGCAGGTGGAAGGCTGAGCTGCAGCGATGGGAGCCTGCGCCTCTGCGTGCACCGATTTCGGGGCGAGCACAAGTGCGGCAGTGACAAGCCACGTCACGACGGAACCGACGGATAGAGCAGTGCGCATGGAAAGAGACATCGACGCCTCCAGTGGAACAGGTTTGGACCGATGCCTTTTCACGCGCCGTGCCAAGCCATCGCCAGGTCGTCTGTCCGTCGCTGCGATGGATCTTGCGCGGTCAGAACTGCGGCGATGAGGTGTCCGTCTCTCTGTCCGTCTCTCTGTCCACTCCCTGTCCGCGGGTGTCCGCGGTTCCTACTTGTTGGTTTTCTTGGGTTTTTTGGCAGGTCGAGGACTGTCCGGTGCGGTGGCGGCGGCGCTTTCTGTCGGACAGCTCGGACAGGTCGCTGGCGGCGGGCACTTGGCGGCTGGACATTCGGGGGGCGCTGGCGGTGCGGGGCATGACTTGGTGGCGCGACCTACGAGAAGGCCTGCGACGAGCGTCACCACGGCCGCACCTCCGGCGATGGCAGCCAAGACTTTTGGTGGTGGCAGCGATGCCATCAGTCCCTTGGTCGGGGCTTGCTGTGCGGCGACGACGGTCGTTGGGGCCACGGTCGAAGCGGGGGCCGGCGTGCCGCCCACCAGCTCGTCTTTCGACAGCTCGCCACTGTCGAGAAATCCGTGCAGTGCCGTCGAAACCTGTCGCATTTGCTGTCGCTGGGCCGGGTCTTTGTGAATCAGCGACATCACAAACTCAGCCGCCTTCGCCGAGATGTGTGGGGCCCGCGGTCCGAGCGGTTGTGGCAGCTCGCCGCAGTGGGCGCGCATGACTTTTCCCATGTCTCCGACGAATGGAGGCGCCCCGGCGAGGAGCTGATAAAGCAAAATCCCCAGCGAATAAACATCGGTCCGCCCGTCGATGGAGTCGAGGCCCATGCACTGCTCGGGCGACATGTACGTCGGAGTACCGAGCGTCATTCCGGCGGTCGTCCGTCGCTCCGGCGAGTCGAGAAAGCGTGCGAGCCCGAAGTCGAGCAGCTTGGTCCGTTCTTTGCCTTCCACGTCGGCATCAGGAACCAAGAACACGTTCTCCGGCTTGAGATCCCGGTGGATCACTCCGCGCTCGTGGGCTTGGGCCAGCGCGCCGGCAAGCTGAGCGGCGATCAGGAACACCCGTCGCGGCGACAGACGTTTTCCGTCGAGCTGATAGTTGTCGATGCGGGATTGGAGGGTTTCTCCATCGAGAAACTCCATCATGATGTACATCGACTTGTCGGGCAGCTCGCCCAAATCGAAGATGCGGAGCACGCCCGGGTGATCAATCAGGTTGACCGCGCGAGCCTCGTCGATAAATCGCTCGACGTACTTCTGGTGCTTCGGATCATTCGCCAGGGCCGGCGCCAGAAGCTTTGCAGCGGCGCGGTGTCCGATGCTCTGTTGAATTACTTCATAGACAATTCCATAACCGCCACGGCCCAGCTCGCGCGTGACTTTGTATTTTCCAATATGCGTGTCAACAAGGCTAGCCTTCGTCGGTGCTTGCATGGCTGATTTACTCGATTCGTCTATCGGAAGATCTTGAAAACTGATCCGTTGTAGTAGGCCCGCACTCCGCCATAGCCGACAATCCATATGTCGCTGGCTGAAGTTCCACCAAATCCAGTTGCCACGAGACTGTCTATTCCTGCCGAATAGTTCGCTACGCCAATATTCGCGTCACTCACTGGTACGTTGTTGCGCGGGGAAAAATGAAGTATTTGCGGAATCCTGTTTGAGTTGACCGCAACCGTCCAGAAATCCTGGTTTGACAATCCCCAGATTGCGGTGACTTTGAATTGTTGTGGGTTATCATTGTAGAGCCTAGTCTGAAAAACGCTACTTCCTGCGTTCGTCACGTGATAGAGTCTGTTCGAGGCAATCCAGAAATCATTGATGCTAGTTCCCCAAATGCTTCCGTTTGAGCCAAACAGCTCTGGACTCGAAGTGCTCACAGGCGGATAATATCTATTCTCTTGATTTGTCGGTGTTCTTTGTAGCTGGTGATCATATGTTTGAAATGCCGTGTAGGGATAGTATCCAATCCCCGGAGATGCCGACACAATCATATTTAGTGCGCCTGCCGTGACCACACGATCTGGTGGAAACGACGCAATCGTACTGGGATTATAGTAGCAGTCGGAGACCGTGATCTGTGGGCTGGTGGTGGGCGTTGGACAGGGCTTCATGGCGACGCGGCACAGGGTGTCCGCCCGAGAAAACATGTAGCCATTTGCACCGGGCTGTCCGCGCATCGCATAGCAGACGGGAACGGCGGGCGTTCCTTGGCCTGCCGAACTTCCAATGATCGCGATATCTGCCGTGGTGCCCTCGATGTAGGTCATGGATGACCAATTGACGTCGGCTCCATTCTCGCCTGTTTGGAAGAAAAGAGCAGCAACGTCATATCGTCGCCATTCGTCCTTGGTGGGGTCATACGCGGCGACGAGTCCAGCGTTGCCGAGCGCCCACATACCTACCTTGTCATGGCGATAGAGCTTTCCGACAGAATTGAGGGCATTGCCACCCAGAAAAGTTCTTTTTTTCCAATAACAGCCATCAAAATTGACGAGAGTCCCGCTTGATCCGGCAGCCCACACATCAGTCGAAGACTTCATGATGACGGAGAATAGATCACTGGTGATTGGATCATCCTTCAGTTGTTCCAGAGGCGCAGAAATTGTGTAGGTTTCCTTTTCAAGAGCAGCAAGGCTCCCGGACCATGATGCGAGTGGACAGCTTATTGATTTATTTGAAATGGCAACTAAATTGATTGATACTTGTTTATTCGTAAACTCAAAAGGAATTTCTATACTGGTAAGTAGTGCGCTTCCGTTGCTTTGGGAATTGAAGCTGTAATCTGGTGATACTCTGCTTGTTTTTCCATCAAGCAGAACCGTCGCTTGGATTTTTCCTGTATCTGTTGGGATATTGCTTATTGCAATCGCGATGGTCGTGCTTTTTGAACACGATGTAGATGACACCGCTGCGGTCAATAATAGTGCCGATGCTACATGCCTGAACATAGCGATCTCCTAAGAATTAAAAGCGAAGGGTTGCCGCGGGCTGGAGGACGCGCTGGTTGTCTGGTGGCACACCGGGAAGCGTGTTCTGATTTTGGCTTGCGATCACGCCGCCGGCGATGCCTGCGCCGATTCCGGCGGCAGCGCCACCGAGGATGGTCCAGAACCACCAGCGCTTGTAGACCGGCTTTTTCTGATCCTGAAGATCCTTCTGGACGATGGGTAGATTTCGCTCGGCAGTCTGTCTCTCACTCGGAAATTCCGGTGGATGGGTGTCGCGGAGGAAGCGCTGATAGGACGCCACCGCTTCGCCAAGAGAACCGGCTTGACGTGCTGACTCGGCGATCTGGAAAGTGTAGATCGGGCGAGGCTCTGAGCGGTAGGCGGCCTGCCACGCGGCCATCGCTTGGGTGTGCTGTCCGGCGCGGGAGTGCTCCTCGGCGCGCTGTTCCTCGGTGACGGCACGAAGATGGGCCAGGTGTCCGAGCACCTCGGGCTTCCGTTCCTCGGTCGTCGTCATGTTGATGTAGCGTTCGTAGGACAGGATGGCTTCGGCATTCTGTCCGCCCAGTCGCTGCGCTTCGGCTTGATGGAAGACGTAGAGCGCTTTGCCGTCGAACTTAAACGCCTCTTCGGCGAGCTGCGCGGCCTTGGTGGTGTCCTTGGCGGCGAGCCGGTCTTGTGCTTGCTTGTCGAGCTGGGCTGCGAGCGTCACTTTAAGCTGTGCAATGTGCCGTCGACATTCCGTCGCGATGTTGTCGTCTGGATCGGTGGACAGCACCAGTTCGTACAACTGCAGCGATTCACGCGTAGCGCTGCCTTCTCGACAGGTCTGTGCCAGGTTGAACAGCGTCTCGATTTGCGAGTGCGTTTCGTACGCCTGCCGCAGTGCCCGGGCCGACTCGGTGTAGTTGTTTTCGTCGTAGGCTTTTTTCGCCTGGAGCAGCAGCGCGCGGGCCGCTTTCTGCACATTTTTGTCAGGATTGGCGGCGCTGTTCTTGGGCTTTTCGCACAGCTCCTTGGGAATGACGGACTGTGTCGCCACCGCGGGGGCAGGTTCTTTGGACTCAGTCCCAGCTGGAGAGGCTGCCCAGGTGACAGAACTTCCGAGGGTCAGCAAGGCAAAGGCGAGTGCCTCAAGCCGGGCTCCGGTTTTGCGCGAAGGCGCGCCACGCAACCAATGCAGAATCACAACGGCAGCCCTTTCTTGGTCTTTTTGGTGCCAAACACCATGCTTCCGCCGGGGTCTTTGGGCTCTTTCGACTTGCTGGTCTTTCCGGTGGCCTTGCCAGGCTTCTTTTCCGACGGTGGACTTGTGGATTCTGGCTTGGCGGTCGTCTTGATTTCGTCGGGCGGGAGCGGCGCGGCGACCTTTTCCGGTTCTTTCGGAGTCGGTGGTACCGCCGTTGAGACCGGGCCAGAGGCCGAGGGGGTCGGTTTTTCAGCAACGGCGGGCGGCTTTCTGCCCAGAAGGAACCAGGCCGTCAGTGCAACCGTCACTGTCACGCCCGTTGCGACCGCTACTGCAAGCGTGGGCGTCTTGCTCGGTTTGCTTCCCTGCGCCGGTACACCCGTGACTGACGCCCGCCCTCCGAACATCTCCTCAAGCCGCTGGGCCACTTCGGCCATGCTCGGTCGTTCTTTGGGTTCTTTGGCGAGCATCTGCGCCACCAGCGTCGCCAGTGGCGCTGGGAACGATGCTGGCAGCGGCGGTGGATTCCGGACGATGTGCATCCGCAGCACCGCCGCCATCGAGTCCGAGGTAAAAGGCGGACTCCCCGTCAGAAGCTCGAAAGTCATAATCCCGAGTGAGTACACATCCACTCGGTCGGTGATGCTCGCGCTGCCTTCACACTGCTCGGGCGACATGTACGTCGGCGTGCCAATCGCGACACCTGCCGTCGTGCGTCGTCCTTCGCCGCTAGGGTCCTCAAGTCGGGCAATGCCAAAGTCGAGGATCTTGGCCCGCTCGCCCCCGACCGCTTCACCATCTTTGACGACGAAGATGTTCTCGGGTTTGAGGTCGCGGTGGATGATGCCGCGCCCGTGGACGGCGGCGAGCGCAGAGGCCACTTGTC
>CAYTGC010000142.1:0-12896 GCA_964437195.1 uncultured Myxococcales bacterium
CGAGCCGCTCGATGGTTGCGATTTCGTAGAAATCGGAGATTTTCTTGACTTTCAGGTGGGGGCACGGCAAGTTCCGCCGCGGATTGTCGGGTGGGAATGAGAAGCAAACGACTTCAAGCCGACTCTCTGGCGTTCGGCAGGCGCCGTCGATGATTTTTTTGACGCATCCGGGTGCCCGAAATCTGGGGTTTTGCCGTCGCTACTTCCGAAAGAGGTGTGCGACCGGAGCGTCGCAGGAGTAGCAAATGGCCAAGGGCAACGTGAAGTGGTTTAATGACGCCAAAGGATACGGCTTTATCTCGGTGAACAATCCCAGCGGGAAGGACGGCGGGGAAGTGCAGGACGTGTTCGTGCACCACTCGGCGATTCTCGCAGATGGTTACCGCACGCTTGCTGAGGGACAAGAAGTAGAGTTCGACATCCTTCAGGGTGAAAAAGGCCTTCAGGCCGCCAACGTCCGTCGCAGCGCATAAGCGCCGACAACGCTGTCCAACGGCAAATCGGTCTGGTTTGCTCGTCCTCGTTCGCCCGACTTCCCGGGCAGTTTCCCCGAAAAATTGACCAATGCTCGTCGGTGCCCGCATGCTCGGGTCCACATGAGCCGAGGCCCGCTCCTCCACATCCGTGATCTGTCGATCGGCTTTCGCACTGGCCCGGAAAAAGCCAATACGTACCTGCGTGCCGTCGACAGAGTCAGCCTGCGCGTTCCGCATCGAACTTCAGTGGGGATCGTCGGTGAGTCGGGATCAGGGAAATCGGTCACAGCGCTGTCAATCTTGCGGCTTCTGCCCGAGCCTCCGTCGCGAATCGAAGGCGGATCGATCCTGTACTACGGTGTATCTGGGTCGATTTCCGATGGACAGCCTCACTCGCTGCTCCAAGAGCCGAGTGATCTGACCAAGCTGGATATGCCGTCGCTGCAGAAGCTGCGCGGCAACCGCATTGCGATGGTGTTTCAGGAACCGATGACTGCGCTCAATCCGGTCTATCCCATCGGAGATCAGGTCGGCGAGGCACTGCGGACACACCGTCAGATGTCACGCAAACAGAGCCTTTCGGCGGCGTCTGACTTGCTCGATCTGGTCGGGATTCCTGATGCTTCCCGTCGCGCCCGTGACTATCCGCATCAGCTTTCGGGCGGGCAGCGTCAGCGGGTGATGATCGCGATGGCGCTGTCCTGTCAGCCGGACCTCCTGATTGCCGACGAGCCGACGACAGCGCTTGATGTCACGACACAGGCGCAAATCCTGGATCTTCTGGCGAGGCTTCAGTCAGAGCTGGGGATGGCGCTACTTCTAATAAGCCACGACTTGGGCGTGGTTTCAGAGGTGTGCGCTGTCGTCGCTGTGATGTACGCAGGCCAAATCGTAGAGCAGGCGGGTGGGCACGAGCTTTTCCGCGGACCGCGTCATCCCTACACGGCGGGGCTACTGTCCGCAGTTCCTCGTCTGCATGGCGGCGGCGCGCGTCTTCGCGAGATTCCCGGTCGCGTGCCTCGTCTCGATGAAATGCCGTCGGGGTGTCGGTTTGCCGATCGCTGTCCGCGCGCCGCACAGCGCTGCCGAGACGAAGCTCCCGAACTGCGTCCCTTCGACGACAGGCCGATCGATATGCCGCTATCGCACCTGGTGCGCTGCCACTATCCGATCGATGAACATGGCAACGGCGTTCCATCATGAGCAACCTCGTCGAAATAGAGCGGCTCTGTAAGCACTATCCACTCGGACGACGGCTGCTGCACAAGCCTGATGTTGTGCGCGCCGTCGAAGATGTCTCGCTTAGCATCGCTCGCGGGCATAACCTCGGTCTCGTCGGAGAATCGGGCTGTGGCAAGTCGACGCTGGGACGCGCGGTGCTGCGTCTGGCGGAGCCGACGTCGGGCAAGGTCGTGATCGACGGTGTCGATGTGACGGCTCTGTCGGGCCGTGAGCTGACGGCGTTCCGCCGACGAGCGCAGATGATCTTTCAAGATCCCTACGGATCGCTCAATCCACGGATGACAGTTCGGCAGACTCTGAGTGAGCCGCTGCGAATCCATCGGCTGTGCAAAACCGCGAATGAGGAGTCACAGCGCGTCGTCGAGCTCATCCAACAAGTCGGTCTTCCCGAGCAGAGCCTGGACCGCTATCCGCACGAGTTTTCCGGTGGTCAGCGACAGAGAATCGTGATTGCTCGAGCGCTGGCCGTCGATCCCAAGCTGGTGGTGGCCGACGAGCCGGTGAGCGCACTCGATGTGTCGATTCAGGCGCAGATCGTGAACCTTTTGCGCGATGTTCAGACGCAAAAAGGGCTGACCTATCTGTTTATTTCGCACGACCTCAAAGTGGTGCAGCACCTGTGCGATCAGGTCGCGGTGATGTATCTGGGGCGACTTGTCGAGAGAGCACAGACGGAAACACTGTTTCGGAAGCCGCTGCACCCGTATACGCAGGCACTGATCGCGGCGATACCGAGACCGCCAGATGCGCCGTCATTGGCCGATGCCGACGGTGGTGCGGTTGCGATGGGCTACAGGCCACGGCCGCTTTTGCTCGGGGGTGATCCGCCGTCGCTTCTTTCACCACCAACCGGCTGTGCGTTTCATCCACGCTGTCGTCGTTACGAGGAAGCCGGTCGTCCAGCAATCTGTCGCAACGAGCGGCCCATTCTGGTGACAATCTCCGTCGGGAAACCTGGCGGTGTGCCTTCGCAGGTCGCGTGTCATCTCCAAAACAGCTCGCAGCCAGAGTAGGCTTCCCCCATGGCGCAAACTGACACAAGCAGCGCAGCATACGATTCGTTTGATGACTTCTTGCAGGCAGCGATCAAGGACTATGCCGATCGAGGCTGGCAACGGCCCAACTTCGTGGCGCTGCTGATTGCTTCAGGACAGTCGGCGAGCCTTGCGAAAAACGCGCTCTCGACCGGTGATGGACTCAAGACCGTGGCGCTCGGGACGGTGGGTGTGATGGCGCTGCGAGTGATTTTGACGCGAGTGCTTGCTGGACCGGTCGGACTGATTCTCACCGGTGTCTCGGTGGCGGGTCTTGTCGCCTTTTTTATCCGCCACCAGCGCGAAATTGTCAGCAAAACGGCGCGATTTCGCGAGCTGATCGATCGCACCAAGACGTCGTTTGACGATGCGCAGACTGGCTATCGGCAGAACCGTATGGACGCACGCGAGCGCAACCTGATGATCGACGGACTGCTCAAGCGCTTTTTGCGCGAATGCGACGAGATCTAGTCCTACAGACCGCTTGGTGGCGGCAAAAAGCCACTGTCGCGTAGGAGTTGTCGTCCCAGCGACGTGTCGAGTAGATCGGCAAATTCTCTGGCTTGGGCTTCGTTGCCGCCTGAAACCGCGGCCAGCGTCTGCACAATCGGTGGATGAAGGTTGAGCGGGATTTCAACGAAACGCCCAGAGCGACCTGCCAGACTCCGCGCGATGATCGACAGGTCGGTGTTGCCGCTTTCGGTGAACATCTGCGCCTGGCGGACGTTTTCTGCGATGACCAAGCGGCGGGAGAACTGTTCGTACACACCAGCGGACCGCAGGGCCGCCACGGCTGCGGCACCGTACGGCGCGTGTTCCGGGTTTGCGATCGCGATGCGGAGGTTGGGGTGCTCGGCGAGCTGCCGCAGACTGTTCGGAAGCGGACCATCGCCCGTCTTCCACAGCGCGAGCTGACCCCGCCCGTAGGGGCGAATCGTCGATGGAACGAGCCGTCCTTTTTTTCGCAGCCGTGCAATGTGTTCGTCGCTGGCTGAGACATACAAATCAAAAGGCGCTCCGTGCTCGATCTGCTTTGCGAGCACACCAGATGCGGAAAAGCTGAGCACTACCTCGCGACCGGTCGTTTGTCGGTAGTGTTCGGCCAGGGCAGAAAATACAGGCTCGACGTCGGATGCGGCAGCGATGCGGAGCGGTCGATTCTGGGCCGAACTGCCTTGACGGCAACCGAGCAGCAGGATCGACAACGTCCACACTGCCTCTCGGCGGTGCAGACGGCGTTCCCCGGTCACGATCGGGATCACTTCTTCCCATCCATTGCGGCGAAGATGACAGCGCCCACCGCGCCTGTAAAGCGAACGCCGCGGAATTTGCCTCAGACCGGACATCGTGGGTAACTCGAACAGCGATGCACGTTGACAGTGAAGCCAAAGTCGAACGGAGCGCACCTGAAGTCCACAGCCGGGGGCGCAGCTATCCCGATGTCGATTCCGAGGACATGTCCGCCGTTGGCGGGCTCGACGGTCGACAGATCTTTTTTCTGCTGATTGGCAGCGCCGTGTTTGCCTGCTTGGTCTTCGCGATCGGCGTGTTTGTCGGTCGTCGTATCGAGCGCAACTCGGCTGCGCAAGCGGCGCAGCAGTCGGCGAGCGATCCGCTGGCGATTCTCGATGAAATCGCCAATGCCGAGGAGTCGCTGACCTTCCATCGCGCGCTGTCTCCGGCTGCTCCGGCGCTGGCGCCACGACCGAATCGACCCCCGAATCAGCAAAATTCAGCCGTCGGTGGCGAAAATCCCTCACGCCCGCCGACAAGTCCGTCTGCGTCGCCGCCGCCAGCGCACTAGCGAGTTGCCAGAGACGAGACCAGGTCGTTTTGCTGCTGGCGTTCACCGGCATCGCGCGCCCGATTGGTTTGTCCACTGCGTCCGAATCGACGCGACAAGATCTGTGCGAAGCCGTCTTCTGGGCCTGTCGGGACCACCTGAAACCCGAGCTTGCTTAGCTCGCGCTGTGCGAAGGCCTCGGCTCGGTCATTTTCCCACGAGAAGATCGTGGCGGCGCGGGAACCATCTTTATCGAAGAGCAGCGACTTCGGTAGATAGGCACGAGCCTCGGGCCGGACGCACAAAAGCCCCAAGCCCCGACGGCGACAGAGCGCTACGGATTGACGCAGACGCGGCTCGTCCAGGGTCAGCCCAAGAAGGTCGGAAAAAAGGACAACCTGGGCGCCTGGCATCGCCGCCGCCAGTTCCAAGGCTTGGGCCAGTCCGCGTGCTCTCTCCGTTGCTGAGCGCTGACCATACGGCAGCTCGACGCCACGCTCGCGGCAGAACTGTCGCAACAGGAGATCGTCACTCGGGGCCGACTTCAACAGCGGCGGTTCGGCGCGCAGCAGGCGTCGTACGGCTTGAACCACTTGGGTGCGCGAAATCCGTTCTCCCGTCGGTGCCACTGCCACCTGTGCCCAAGCCGCGGCATCGTCTGCGGGCGGTGGACCAGGCAGCCTGGTTTCAATCGCTTCTTGCTGACGCAGATATCGGGCCACCGCAGCGAACAGCTCTCCGTCGGTCATGGCAACAAACGACGGCTCGACGACATGCATTACTTCGAGCAGTTTTTCGCCCAGTCGACGTCGCAACACTGGGCCATCGCCAGGCTTTAGGTGTTGATAGATCTCACCGTCGAAAGAGATGTACCCGATGCGGTCATTTCCTTCGAGCACCGAGCGTGCATAGCTTTGGCAGAGCGCGAGTGCATGGTCGAGCTTCCACTGCCCCGGAACGCCCTCTCGCATCGTCACTCCGATGTCGAGGATCAGATAGTGGACGCGCAGGGTCTCTCGTTCCAACTCTTTGACGAGTGGGCGGCCCGTTGCTGACCGCGCGGTGGCTTTCCAGGCGATCAGCTTGAATGGATCGCCTGGCACGTAGTCACGAAGTTCGCGCAGATCGCCACCGAGTCCGCGTTGCCGCAAGGAGTGAACGCCGACACGCTGTTCCGACACACCGATCGCCTGGCGCGAGACGTCGAACACCACTTTGGGCAGCTTGGGTGGCAGCACCTTGAGCCGAAGTGCCGACGGAAAATACGCCTCGAGCGTGTACAGCCCGAGTGGATCACACAAACGGACTGTCGCCCCATGAACGAACCACTCACCGGCCTGTGCGACCATCAGCGTCAGCTGGGTGCTTGCTTCGCTGTGTCCTGGCAAGTTGATCGTCGGTGGCTGCATTTGAGGATGAATGCAGCGCGAGCAGAAAATTCGCAGCTCGGTGACGCGCATCGTGAGCGGAGACAGGTTGCGAAGCGTGAGCTGGACTTCGACGGGGCGTCCCGCAACCAGGCCTTCGCTCGTCGCCGCACGCGGAAGCCACCACAAAAGCTCAATATGTCGGCGCCACAAAAGGGACACGCGCAGCGCAAACGTGACGTAGCTTGCGCAAAGCAGCGAAAGCGTCGCAAAGCCAAGGGCCGTAATGGTCCATTTGCCAACAGCTACCCCGAGCACGAGCAGGATCAATCCGAGCGACAGCAGGCAGCCACCGCCAACGTGCAACGTGGGATAGCGACCTCTGGCCATGCTGGCTAGCGACCCCGCTCGGCAGGTGGCTTGGATCGACGCTGTTCACTTGGGCGAACGGCGACCTGGCCAAGCGCCTCCTGTACGACGGTGACTGGGCTCACTCCCTCCATCTCGGCTTCTGGGATCAGCGCCAAGCGGTGCGAAATGACCGGTGGGGCCAGCGCTTTGACATCGTCGGGAAGCACATAGTCGCGTCCGAGCAGCAGCGCTCGCGCCCGTGCCGAGTGAAGCAGCGCCAACGAAGCCCGTGGCGACGCACCGATGGCGACCCGCCGGTGTTTGCGGGTGAAGTGAATCAGATCGAGTACGTAGTCCAACACTTCGTCGTCGATGTGGACCCGAGCCGCCATCGCCTGCAGTTCGACGATCGCCTGTGGAGAAAGAACCGCTTTCACCGTCGGTCGAGGCTGCGAATAGGTCCGCAGCATTTGTTTTTCCGACGTCGGCTCCGGGTAGCTCACATACAGCTTCATCAGAAAGCGGTCGAGCTGGGCTTCTGGCAGTGCATACGTGCCTTCGTGTTCGACGGGGTTTTGGGTCGCAACCACCATAAACGGCTGCGCCATCGGTCGCGTCTGGCCTTCCAGCGTCACCTGACCTTCGGCCATCGCCTCGAGCAGTGCCGACTGCGTCTTTGGCGGTGCCCGGTTGATCTCGTCGCCGAGAATGATCTGGGAGAAAATCGGCCCCTCGCGAAGCTCGAACGTTCCCTTGCTTTGATCCAGGATGTAGGATCCGGTGATGTCCGACGGCAGGAGGTCCGGCGTAAACTGGATTCGCTTAAAGTCGCAGCCGAGCACCTGCGCAAAGCCTTTGGCGAGCGTGGTTTTGGCCACACCAGGAACGCCCTCGAGCAAGATGTGACTGCGACTGAGAAGGCCGATCAGCAGGCCTTGTGTCAGCCCGGGGTTGCCGATGAAGACTTTGCCGACTTCTTCGACGACTGCCAGACAGAGCTCGGCGGCTTGCATCAGGCTCTGCGGGTGAATGGGGTTTGCTTCCGTCGCCACGAACCTCTCCTCACTCTTTCTTCGCCCGATCCATCTCGGCAAAAAGCTCCGTCGCCAGCTTGTACCAATCGGCCAGCCGTCGCTCTGAAATCTGCGTCCGCAGCAGCTGCGCCGGACTGCTCGGTGACGCGGTGTCGCGCAGGTTGCGAAGGCCTTTCCACAGCTTGTAGCCCAGCTCACCAGCGAGCGGACTTACCCGATCGCGGAGCAGCTCTCGCACTTGCTTTGGGTCGAGAGGTGTACCGTCGGTCGACTGACTGGCGGGCAGATACGGTGCCAGACGCAACAGCGTCTCTTCTCGAATCAGCGTCGCCGGGTAAATGTAGCCCCAGGTAACCTGTCCGGCGCCGCCTGCATAGCGCTGCACGGATGCAAAAAGACCTGTGTCAGGCGGTCTCGGTGGCTGGGCAAATGCACTGTCTTGCGGTTGGCCCGGCAGCGGGAGATAGCGCAGAAACAGCAGCAGCGACGCCACGCAAAACAACAAACCGAGCAGGGTCACCACATCTGGATCGTCGATTTTGCCTCGACCCTTGAGCGTCTGCTGAATGTTCAGATTGGCTCCCCCGAGCGAGCGATTGAGCTTGTCGGGCAAGTCGTGGCCTGAATCGCTCGTCGGCGCGCCAAGTAGCGCCGCTGGCGGAGTGCCAAACTGCGCAAACGGCCCATACAGCAGCACCAGGCGATCCTGCTGAAGTCGGCACAAGTCGACAATCAGGTGGGCCGCGAACTCACGATTTCCCGGCAGCTCGAGCATGTTGTTGATAAACACACTCGCGTCGGCGATCGCCACCAGCCGCCCGTGTCCGACGTTGGCTTCAATCACCAGCCCAGCCCCGGGCGCAAACGCATACGTCGCAGGTAGGCTGCTGTCGAAAAAAGACGAGTGATTGGCGAGCAGCTCGCCGGTGGCCTTGCCGAGAGCCGTCCCTCGCACTGGGAGTGCCACCGGCAGGCTCTGATCGGGCCGGTAGAAGCGGACACCCGGAGGCCAGCTTTCCATCTTGCGGTGAATCCCGACGGAAGCGAGCACTTTTTCGGACTTGCCGTAGTCGTCGGCGATCACCATCCGGCCACCCGCGGAAAGGTATGCTGTCGTCGCGCCGTCCCCAAGCTCCGACTCTGGGTGGATCACCACCAGAACGTCCTGTCCGTCGAGACTCGACCAATCAAGTGTGCGACGGACCTGAAGCGGACAGCCGAGATCGTCCGCCAGGCGCTTCAATTCAGAAAGACCATTCCAGCCCTTGTGTCCGACGTGGAAGTCTCTGCCGACAGAAGCAAAATCAGAGGCAGAACCGACTGCCAGAGCTGCCACGAGTGCGAGCGTTGGCAAGAGGCTCATGAGTCCCGTTCCGACAGAGAAAGCCGCGCCAGTTCGCTACCGACCCACAGCGTCGCAATCCCGATCAGGGTCAGCATTCCCGCTGCCACGTAGTCGCGTCGTGCCAGATGCCCAATGCTCTGCCAAAAAAACACGAGGCTACTGAGCAGCAGAAGCACGCACAAGATCTGGAAAAAGGGCAGCTTTCGCATCGTCGGGCTCGTAGTTCCGAACTTACCAACTGAGGAAGAGTAGCGCGGCCATCCCGACGAGCGCTACCGACATTGCTACATACAGATGCGGGCGTGGACGTCCTCGCCGTGCGGCTTGGCGAAGCTCAGTCAGCGAAGCTCGCAGCGACGCGTCGTAGCCAATGTGGAGCTTGAGTGGCCGCATCACCCCAAAGTAGAACAGCGACGCCCACAGCATCGCCGTCGCTGCAAGCAGCGTGGCTTGCAGCGCTGCCACCTTGGGCGCGCTACCGAGCCAACGCAAAAGCTGCCTCACGTGCGGTGGGTGCAAGCAGATTGCATAAAAGAACAAGCTCGGCAGGGCGATGCAAAGCGACAGAAGAATGTAATGCGTCGCCGTTCGCCGTCGGATTTTTTGCGATGGTGGTGGCGCCCCTGTGGCGCGAACTTCCCAGGCTTTTTGCCAGTTCGCTAGCGATGCCGACCCAGGACTCGCTTCTGCCAGTGTGTTGCAGGTCGCACCCAGGTAAAGGAGGAACAAGCCCAGCTTGATCAGGACCGCGAGCGTCGGATTCAGTCGCTCGATCGGCGCTGGGTTCAGTGCCTCGGCCAGCGCCAACAGCAGCGGAAATCCGACCAGCAGCAGCACCTGCCAAACCAGACGCCGACGCAGCCGCAGCGACACAAGCAGCAGCAGCAGGGGCCAAGGCGTCAGTGCAAACAGAAGCCGCGACTGCGGAGCTTGCGCAAGCAGAAGCGGAACGACTTGCACAACCAGCCACAGATTGATCCCAAGCGCCGTCGGTGCGAGCGGCATGCGGCGATGATAACACAGCGAGTCGAGTCCGAATTTGGCTCGATCGGCGTGTATTCGCGTCCGCTCGAATTGGTTGTGATCGGTTTTGTTGCGCTAGCGCGGCAGTGGACTTCGTAGCATCCGAGGTAGGTCTTGCACCGAAACCAGACCCAACCCGAGGAGCAAGAGTCCAGTCGTGATCGCCAGCATCATCGGACGAACCCCGTGCTGCTGAAACAAGGGCCGAAGTACCAGCTGTCCAAGCTCACCACCGGCGAGGAAAAACACTCCCAGGAGCGAAGCGATACGGGCGCGATATCCATCGGACACGCCGAGCAGAGACACGCCCGCCGTGAGCGCCGACAGTGGCATCAGCGCGATTCCTGCAAGCACCGTCCCGACGAACGCGAGGGTTTGAGACGAAACGATCGCCAGGACTCCGATGCCAAGCGCCATCCACAACAGGCTGGCGGCAAAAATGCGATCGGTTGACACCGCCCGTAGTCGTCGCTGGAGCAGCGCTGCGCCGACCACCACGCCCACCACCAGCCAAAACTCCAGATCGTGCTGCTCTTGCGGAGGTGGTGTGGTCGGCAGCACGTTCCCAAGCAGCGTTGCCTGGACAGGATGTGTGGCGACCACGGTTTGATGAGGCTGGAGCCGCTGATGCGGCGTGAGAGCGAACAGCGGATACATGACGAAGTTCGCCAGCGCAGCCAGCGTCCCCATCCAAAGCACACCCGGCGTCTGCAAAAACACGCGGACTCCGTCGAAGATCTGTCTAGGCAAGGTCAAGATGGGCCAGCGGTCAGCCGGTTCTTGTCGGACAGCCAGCCGATGGATCAGTGCCGTTGCTAGAACCAGAAAACCCAAACCGGTCACGAGCGTCGCAAGCGGCCCGACGATCGCAACAAACAGCAGGCAGAACACGGAGGTCAAAAAGAAACCGGCTCTCGGCAGCGATAGGCCGTAACCCAGCGCTCGTGGGGCTTGGCTCGCGGTCACCAGCGAGGGAACAGTGCTCGGACACGTCACTTCAAAAGCCACAGTGCCCACAAGTGAGATGATCTGACAGCCCAGGAGAGCTTCGACGGACAGTCGCTTGGTCACGAGCAGCACGGCCAGCGCAAACTGGGCGATCGCGCGAAGTCCCAGCGAACCAGACAATACCACCTTGCGGGGCAGACGATCGCCGACGGCACCAAGCAGCGGCAGCACCAATAGCGTCCAGTACGGCGAAATCCCGAGCAAGCTCGTCACGGGTATGCCGGATGACTTGCCCTCGTTCATCAGCCACCAGAGCAGCGACCAAAGCAGCCCACCGTCAGCGATCAGCGAGACAGCCTGTGCGAACTGCAGCGTCCAAAAGGCCCCGCCCAACGGCAGTTCCCCCGACATATCACCGAGAGAGCTGCGCTTCACCAAATCGGCGCGCGGCACGGAGCTATCAATTGGTCCTTCGGCGACCTCTGGATGCAGAGGTTCGGCGCGCACTGAGTCGGGAAGTCGCGATTGTGAAGTCGTCGCCGCTCCAATTGCGGACGTCCGTTTCCGTGGAGACTTTGCCATGCGGGCCCATCACCTTGTGGCGACCCTTTCAGTGTACTTCCGTCGCAGACTGAGAGGGAAGAGCCTGCAAACGAGTCGGCGTTGCTGGGTCAGAACGAACAGCGTTAAAGTGCGAACATGGACTCTCGAAAGCGGACTTGGCGTCGGATTGGTCGATTTGGAATGGCCCTGGGGGTGGCGGGGATCGGGTTGTGGGCAGCTGTGTTGCCTGCGGCGCCGCCACCGTCCAAAAAAGTCGAGGCGAACAGCGAGGCCGCTCCTCGCCAGGTGGTGCCGGGGGAAAAAGTTCGCATTGCGCTGATCGAGCTTGGCACCCAGCGCATGGCCGCCGGTCGTTTCGATGAAGCAATCAAGGCTTTCAGCGACGTTGCGGCCCAGCATCCAACCGACCCCAAGCCTCTCTACCTGCGTGGCGAGTGCTATCGGAGAAAAGGTCGACTCAAGGAAGCCGAAGACGATCTGCGCGCGGCCATCAAGCTCGATCCAACCGGAAAAGACGAGCAGATGGTGACGGTGATGGCGGAGCTTGGAGCGGTTCTTTCTGACGCTGGGCGATCCGCCGATGCGATTGCAATTTTGGAGCAAGCGGTCAAGCTGCGTCCGACAATGTTCGAGGCGTATTACAACCTCGGCGTTGCTCACGAGACGCTGAAGCACTGGCCCGAGGCGATCGCTGCGTACAACAAAGCGATCAAGCTCACGCCGCAGGATTCGAATCCGAAAGCCAGCCAGGCTGATGCGCAGTACAACCTCGCGGTCGTTTACCGTCGAGCAGGTAAACTTGAAGATGCGGTGGCCCCGGCGCGAGAAGCGGTCCAGCTTGCGCCCGATCGCCCACACGCGCATCTGAACTTGGGGATGCTCCTCTCTGATACCAAGCGACTCGACGAAGCCGTCGGGGAGCTGATGGCCGCAGCGCAGCTTGCTGACGAACAGTACCGGTCGACGAAAGTAGCGGAGGATCGCGAGGAAGCTCGACAGGTCCTTCATCGAGCGTATTGGCGGCTCGGTGTCGTTCAAACCCGACGAGAGCAGGCCATCGAGGCGGTGAGCGCGCTGGAGAAAGCCAAAGCGCTCCAGTCCACAGCCGAGGTTCTGACCGACCTGGGCTTGGCTCGACGAAAACACGGCGACATCGCAAAAGCCGAAGCCGAGTTTCGGTCCGCCCTGGCGCAGAACCCCAAGCTCCATCCCGCTCGTCTGCACTTGGCGTCGACACTCGCTGGTACCGGGCGATGCGACGATGCGGCACGCGAGCTGGCCCTGCTTCCGTCAGATCCCCAGTACAGCGAGGCAACCAACCGCATCAAGCAGCGCTGTGACTACGATCGGCAGATGAAATCGCGCGGGCAAGCTCCCAAATAGGCCACGCTTTTCGCGATCGGCGGCCCGAATCGATCGACTCCGCAGCCGACCAAAATCAGCAGCGAGAGAATTTTCCCGACGGAAAGTTGGCAATACGCGAAGTTTTTTCGAAAAACCGCTTGACCACTGCGCGATTGCGAGTAGAGTCCTTCACCTGTCGCCGCGATGGCGCCGGTTGGTTCCGCAGACGCAAGTCAGCGAAACCTCAGCGAAAAAAGCGATAAAAAAGCTTGACGCGCTGAAAAAGGCTGATAGATTGGCGACCCCGCGCTGATGAAACAGAAAGCGCGAAAGTTTGGTCCTTGAAAACTGAATAGCGAGAAGCAGGGAAAAAACATACATGAGT
>CAYTGC010000143.1:0-12797 GCA_964437195.1 uncultured Myxococcales bacterium
GCTCCACTTCGTGCGGCATCGCCAGCTCGCGAGCAACGTCTGCTGCACGCTGAAGGAAATGACGAGCGAGCCAGCGCTTTCCACGCAGGCGCGCGTAAAGCCCGAAGACGAGCCAGGCGCGCGGCTGTCCGATGGGAAACGTCGCGGCGTAATACAACATAGGAAGCAGCGCCTGACCTGCAAGCCGCGTCAGGATCTGCTGTTGCACCGCATCCTGTTCTTTGCTGGCCAGTACGGTCAAGACCTCTGGCGGGGCGAGATAGCCTTCGAGACCACCGAATCCTGCGAGAGGGCTCTTGCGTGTGATGTCAAGCGCTTGCTCTGCCCAAGCGCGCGCTTCGACGGGCCGGTTGGCCAGCAGGCTTGCACGGGAAAGGAGTCCCAGTCCGTCGAGTACACCGAGTGCGTCGCCAGTGTGCAGCGCATCTGTGTACATTTTGTGCAAGCGTTCGAGCGCCGCATGCGGCTTCTCATCGATGAGATCCAGCGTGGCCAGAAATCGGACGCCATGATTGACGAAGAGTGTGTTGCGACTCTTCGTTGCCCGATTGACAAGCTCGGTTGCCAGTCCGCGTGCTTCTTGGTGTCTTCCTGTGAAGATCGCCGAGTAGATGAGTGAGACCTCGAGCATCGCCTGACCATGGATGTCACCGGTCGCTTTGGTCAAGGCAATGCCGCGATCACATACGTCTCGCGTCTGCGCCCAATGGCCTTGTCCGTTGTTTACCGCGCTCAGCACCATCCGTTCGAAGTACAGAGCATCGGGCAGTGCATGCAGATCATCGGTAGGTCGCTTGGGCCCCCGCCGATGCAGGAGTCCAAGCGGTAGCAGCGAAATAAGAAACGCGGCTGTCGCATCGTAAATCGGACGACTGTCGTGAAGTCCAACCTGCGTCGACAGGATATAGTGCTGGAGTGTCGCAAGCAGAATGTCTGTCGGTTGTCCCGTAAAGGCAAATGCGGCGGCGTTGTGGACGAAGTTGTGCTCTAGCTCGCGGACCACATCGGGCGGAAGTTCCGGCGTGACGCGGACTTTCGGAAAGAAGTTCCGAGCAGTCAGGACAGATAGGGCGCGCAGCAAGATGTTGGCGCGTCCGCCGTTTCGTGGTCGCAGCGTGTGTCCAACGTAGTCATGCAAGCGGACAACGACCTGCGCACACTCCTCCATTCGTCCAAGACCGATAAGCGCCGTGGCCAGTAACCGACGCGCATGAACCCCCTGGAGGAGCGGCACAGATACGGATTCCTGATGATGCAAAGTGGCTTGTAGTCGTGCCACTGCATCCTCGAGGGCGCCATCGTGCAGGGACTGTGCTCCTGCTTGCAGACCGTAGCGAGCAGCCCGCTCGGAGTCTCCCGCCTGTCCGAAGTGAAACGCGAGGGACGCAGCATGGCCAGAGCGCTCCGCTTCCGCGTAGGTCTGCTCCATGGCAACGGCGACACTGCGATGCAGAGAGGAAAGATCTCCGCGCAGCTTGATCTGCTCCAGCAGGACTTCGCGCAGCTTGTCGTGACTGAATCGCCAGCGCTGATCACTGACTTCCAAGATGGACAGATCCGCACATGCGGTGAGCCATGTTTCTACGGTGGGACTGGATTGCGAATGAAGGGTCTCGATCTTCCCCAAAACCCTTGGATCAAGCTGTCTGCCAAAAACGGCGGCTGCATCGAGAAGCGCTCGCGCCCAGGTCGGCACCCGCTGGAGTCTGTGTTCCAGAACAGCTCGCACGCCGCCCGAAAGGACGTTGGCTGGGAGTCCGTGGGCTCCCACCTCGGTGAGCTGCCCGGCCTCCTGGGCCAGCGCGCGCAAAACCTCCACGATGAAGAAGGCGTTCCCTTCCGTCTCTTCCTGCAATCTCTCGATCACGGCTTGACGGTTTGCGGCCGGACCCAGCATGGCCTGAGCCATCAAGGTGACACTCTGTTTGTCGAAACGCTTCAGCTTGATCGGTTCGGCGGTCGGGATTCCCTTGGGTAGATCGGGGCACTCATCGTCGCGGTAGGTTGCCAAGACAAGCAACGGTCGGTGCAGGCTGGCATCAGTCAGGCGATCTAGGAGCTGGCGCACTTCGGATCCGGCCCACTGTAGATCTTCTAGCAGTACGACTACAGGATGCTGTGTTGACGTTGCAGCCCCGAACAAGATCTGTTGGATGACCGCCAGTGCACGCTCCTGGGCACTCTTGGCATCGACTTTTGGCGCAGGGGAGACAGCTTGCGCAAGGAGGTCTGGGAGCCGAGGAACGAGCGGTAGGAGGACTCCGCACTGCTAGCGGCCTGGTCGAGGGCAACAACCAGTCGAGACATTTCGCCATCGCGCGCTTGAAAATCGGCGGCTTGCAGAAAGCTCTCGCGGATGTCTGACGATTCGGGTGGTGCGGGAATGCCCGCGGCTTGCGCGAGATCGCGACAGAACTGCTTTGCATCGACGTAACGCTCCTGTGGAAGACGGCTCATTGCACGCCGGAGAACCGCGGACAGCGCGGCTCCTAGACGCGGGTCTTCGACAAACAGCGGTCCAAGGCCGATGGACTCCCTCACACGTTCAGCCGTCGCCAGACGACCCAGCGGATGCGAACCGACGAGCAGCTCGTGTGCAATTACCCCTACGGCGAACAGATCCGATGCCTCGCTCAGCGGAGCTCCCAGAAGGACTTCCGGGGCCATGTATCACATCGTGCCAGCGATCTCTCCCAGGTGGTTCCGCAGCTCCCTCGTTCCCAGCGCCAGACCAAAGTCGACTACCTTGACCTGCGGCCCCCGCGACCCTGGAACAACCAAGATTTGCCGGGCTGATTGCGTCAGCTCGGCTTGTCGGGGACACGCGCGCGTCAGGTGATAGTTCAGGAAGTGAGAGGGAACGCGGGATGTGGTTCCCCACGGTCCAGAATGGCGTGGACGCGCACACTCATTCCGGCTGCGAGCCTGTGAAGCGCGTCAGGCTTTCGTCTCAGCACGTCAGGGTGGCCGAGGTTTTCGATTCTGAACGCAGCAGGACGAAGCACAGAAGCGCGAATGCTCCCCAAAGGACGAATCCAGGCAGGAATGATCCGAAGGACTTCTTCCACAGGCCCAGAAGCAGAGGAGGGAAGAACCCACCGAGACCTCCCGCTGCACCGACGAGACCAGTCACACTGCCAATGCTGTTTGGAAAGTACTCTGGTACCAACTTGAAGATGGCGCCATTGCCCACGCCGCTTGCCACCGCCATCCCGAGCACTCCCAACGTGAAACCGACGACATTGGGAAAAAGAAGACAGGCGGCCATGAAGAGGATTGCGGGAAAGACAAAGGCGAGTATTCGCTGGCCACCTACGCGATCTGCGAGCGCGCCTCCGATGGGACGTCCTGCGGTCGCTACCAACACAAATCCGGCGGTTCTTATCCCGGCGTCCTGCGGCGTCAGGCCGAACAGTTCGGTCCAGAATATCGGCAGGTAGACCACCATCGAAACGAATCCCCCGAATGTCAGGAAGTAGTAGATGCCGAGTACCCAAGCCTTCCAATCGCGCAGCGGCTGGCTGAACTCGGACATCGCTTTGGGTGGGTCTGCGCGTGGGGCATCGCGCGCCAGGAGAGCAAACAGGATGAGCCATACCAGCGTGATGGCTCCATACGTCCAAAAGCCCCAGCCATAGCCAAAGGAGCTGGCAAGGACCGGTGCGCCAAAGGATGCCAGCGACTGTCCAATAATGCCTGAGCCGTACACCCCCAACGCCAGCCCCTGTCTGGCTGGTGGATACCATCCACTTGTGAATCCCACACCAACGGAAAACACGGCGAGGGCAGTTCCGATCAGGAATCCGCAGGCAACAAGGTTTCCAAAGCTGTCCACTCTCCCCATGAGCAGCTCGGCAGTTGCCGACACTGCCATCACTGCCATGAACACGACTCGACCACCCAGCCTGTCGGTGAGCATGCCGAGTGGGATGCGTCCGAGACTACCCAGGAGAACGGGAATCGCCAACGCAATGCTTACTTGCACGGGTCCAAGATGCATCCTCTGCTTGATGATCGGCATCATGGCGGACACCGATCCAAAGACGGAAAAACAGGCGGCAAAAGCGCCGGTGGCGAGAACGAGCTGGAGGAGGTTTCCTGGTGGGCTGAATCTCGGTTGTTCACGCATCCAATTCTCAAGTTGAACACGTTGTGTGCGCGGCCGTCCATGCCTCGCAAGAGATTCACTCCGACGCTCGGAGTTTCGGTCCGCGCGGCGAGCGAAAAGGATTCGCAAAGGAGCGGTTCGGGGTGTCCTGAGGCGGCGACTCCCATCCTCCCCGATGTTCATGCGCTGCCGCCAGGCTCCTGTTCTGTCGGGCGCTCGCGAATCTCATCGAAAGCGCCTGCACGTTTGCGCCGTTTGGTGGGCCGGTCGTAGTCCGTGCGATACAGCGGAGTGCGGACGTCGGGGTGCGTGTGTCCGATCGTGGACCAGGAATCCTTCCTGTCGATGCAGAGCGGATGTTCGATCGATTCACTCGGGGCGATCATCACCGCAGCATCACCAGTGGATTCGGACTGGGGCTTCCGATCACGCGCGAGTTCGTTGTTGCGCTCGGTGGTCAGATCCACTTGCTGAGCAGGGAGCGTTGGCGGAATGCGGGACCAGATCTACCTACCTATCTGCGATACCCCGCCGCAGGACCCGCATCCGGATGTCTCCCGCAGGTTCGGACCTTGTTCGCGCCGGCTCCATAGAGTCCTATTGTCTGTCCGTCGCGGTCCTGCACCCTCCTGTCTTGCACCGGGTTCCCTGTGGCACACTTTGCTTGGCCAGCCTGCGCGGCGCGGAACACACCTTGGGGGATATCATGAAGCGTTCGATTTGCTCTCCACTTCTGCTGTTGGCGATGACTCTGTGCGGCTTGGCTCCACTCTCATGCCAAACCAGCGGCACTGCTCCCGGCGAAGATGCAGGCTTGCCCACAGGCCAGTCGGTTGACATGGCGATGGAATCAAGTGCTGGTGGCGATCTCGCCAAGCCGATGTTGTTGCTGACGAGCGCTTCACCGATTCGTGGACCCAGCAGCGGAGGCATCACTGTGACGCTGTCCGGCCAGCTTTTTCAACCTGGAGCCTCCGTGATCGTGGGCGGAGTGGCGGTTTCCAATGTCAATGTGGTGTCATCAAGCACGCTGACGCTGACATTGCCCGCCCAGCTGGGAAAGCAGGGCCCGATTCCCATCACCGTGCGCAATCCCGACGGGACCACAAGCACTCGAAGCGACATCTTTTCGTACTACAGTAGCGGTGCGATCAGCTTTAACAAGTCGGTGGTTGTGAACGGCGTCTGGGATCTCGCTTCCGACATCAACCAAGACGGCAACGTCGATCTGGTTGCGCTCGCTGGCAGCACTGCGATGGTTGGTATCTTACCCGGCAACGGAGACGGAACCTTCGGAGTGGCCAAGAGTGCTTCCCTTTCACGACAATCAGGCCTCACGTTTGGGATTCCCAACGTCGTTCCGGTAACCAGCGATGCCAAGCCGGACTATGTGGACTTGGCCAGTGACGGATATCTGCAGATCTATCCTGGCAACGGCGATTTTACCTTTGGATCGCCGGTGCGATCCCTGGCTGGAAATGGCAGCAAGACCCTGTATGGCCCGCAGTTTGGAGATGTGAATGGAGACGGTCGAGTGGATGCGCTGGTTTCCGTTGATGACAACAGCTTCAATATCCTTCTTGGCAAGGGGGACGGCAGCTTCCAATCACCCAAGCCGGGCTTCTTCATCAACCCGATCTCACAGATAAACGGATTCTGTCCTCCTCTGCTCGTAGACGTGAACAAGGACGGAAAGCAGGACCTGATCTCCTACGCGCCGGGACCTGAGATCATCTCGGTGTATCCGTCTAAGGGCGATGGGACTTTCGGTCCCGCAGTCAGCTACAATTCCCGCTGTCACGCGCTCGGCACCGGGGACACAAACGCCGATGGCTATCCTGATCTCATCGTGTACTACCACGACGGATTCCGGATCAACACAGCGCAGTTTTTCGTGATGCTAGGATCGGCGACAGGTCCGTTTCAACGATTGAACAACAACGAGTACGCTCCGACCGGAGTATTCCGCTTGGTCTACCCTGATTTCGACGGCAACGGCACCTCTGATATGATGGGAGAAGTGAGCGGAGTCACCGGAGACATTGGCCAATGGACGGGAAAATCCGATGGGACTTTTTCTCTGTCCCTTCTCAGCGGATACCGCAACCCGATCGTGGCCGACTTTGACAAGGACCAGCGCACAGACGTCCTTCTGACCATCAAAGGAATGTCCACTTCCGCTGTCCTCCTCAACACCACGCAGTAGCCACTGCGCGGATGATGGAGACGCGACGGAGTGACATGGGAATATCGATGCGGAGACACAGAGTTTCCGCAGAGAATGCACCCAGGATGTGGAAGTACTAGAGCCAGTTCTCGACGGATGGAATAGTGCCGGGCTTCAGATCTCGGTGCAGAACGCCGCGGCGATGGAGATAGGCCAGCGCCTGCAGAATCTGCATCAAGAATCCCAGGCGTGTCTCCATTGGCTGGTTGCGGGCTGCTTTGTCCAGTGGCGAGGCGTTGTCCAGAAGCTCCATTGTGAAGTAAGGCGACCTGCTCTCGTCGAAACCGTAGTCGAGCACGCTGACGATATGTGGATGCCGAAGGTCGGCCAGCGTGCGGAATTCCTGCGCAAGATGCAGGCGCAAGGATAGATACTCTGGCGTTTGTTCGGGCGCTGCGAGGGTCTCTGCGATGGCTGTTCCGGTGCTGCTTGGCGTCGCCAATGCCATCGTATCGGCTGTACCTAGCTCGCGCTTTGCCGCGCCGTTCACGGCAGGAGCCGACCCTCTGGAGTCCTGAAACAGGCGGACTCGCTTCAGCGCCACGGCTTGCCCGGTCAGACGATCATGCGCGGCGAACACCTCTCCCATCCCACCTTGCCCAATCCTCTTCAGCAGACGATATCGTGGATGGGGAGAAAGCTCAGGGCCAAGGCCTGGGTTCATCGTGGGGCCGAGCTTTGTCAACCACACGATGGTACCGCAGCCTGACAAGCACCGGCAACAGCGGACCTCATCCCAGACGCTCGATGGAGCGCCCGCCATCCACGGCCACACACGCTGTCTAAGTACCCCAGTGCGAGCCGTTGACCCACGGCATTCACCAAGCAGAGCGGAACCTGTGCCATATTGGTGGAGTTGTCTGTCTGTGAACGACAACCATGCGGACGCGTCTGCGCCAGCTTGTGGGTGGACTCTTTGCGGGTCGGTTTGCGATCGAGCGGATTGTTGGCAGCGGTGGAATGGGAATCCACGATTCCGTCGTGGAACAATTCGGAATCGCATCGGATGTTTCCCATCGCACGGCTCCTGAAGGAAGGCGATTCTTGGCGATGGTGAGGCCGACAGGACAAGACTTCAGCCTATCGCTCTGACGCGGTCCCCTTTCGATTCGCGATACGCTCGTGTTGCTGCGAAAAATCGCCTCGGTACTCGCGTTTTCCCACAAGAACGGAGTGGTCCATCGTGACCTATTGACCCGCCAATTTCTCAGTGTGAAATAGACTCGGAGCGGAGCCGTGGAAATAGCGTGGAGAGCTGTAAGCAGGGGGAGTGCGGTAGTGCGGATTGGGAATCACTCCGGCGGTCTCTGCTTATCGATCAGGGCGGAGTCCGGCGGAATGAAATGGCTGGCCCGTGTCTTCTGCTCCTGAGCATCGGAAGGACTTGTCGAGCCATCGTCGTCAGTCCGCAGGCCGTGACTACGGATTTCTGATCGGAGAATCCCAGTCTGAGATGAATCCATATGGCCATGGATGCGCGGGATGATCGAAAGGAGCCTGCTCTGTATTGCGTAGCGGGCGACCCTGCAGCGTCGGTAGCTTGATTCGATCCCAGTCGATCTTCACATCGATGTCGATCGACTCGTCTGTCATGGCAAGCATCAGTTCTTCGTTGTCTGGATCACCCATATCGAGAGCGGGTTCATCGCCCGTTTTCTTGAACTTGATCGGTCGCGGAATCCCTTCGATCCGGTACGTCAAAAATGGATGCAGATCGATCGATGCCACCTTGGTATTGCCCTCCCAGCACTGGAGAATGATTGTCTCACCGTAAAAGAGCGCATGGTAGGCACCATCTCCGCTGCCCAGATCCTGCTGGGCGGCTTCTTGGATTTCGGGAAGGGTTCCAGCGACGAAAAACTCGGCTTTCCGTGAGCCACCCGGTTCGACCTGAAAGACCAGCCGGTAGTAGTGAACGATCTCGGTGGGAATGCTGGGTGTTTTCGCTTTGGCGCGGGACGACGTACGACGCGCTGGCATGGTCCGTATAGCGTACGTCATTTGCACTCTGTCTGGTGTCTGCTTTCCCTTCGCTGGTCAGGCGTGCTGAAAAACCAGGGTGAAGTTGTTCGACGGCATCGCAACGCACTCGGTCAGCTGCAGACCCTTCGCTGCGCGGACGACATCGGCACGGTCGCGCACTCCCCAGCGTGGATCGCGGGCACGCAGAGAAGCGTCGAAGGCTTCGTTGCTCGGCGCGGTGTGAACACCATCGAGCTTGAACGGCCCATACAGGAACAAGCGACCCTCTGGCTTTAGGTGCGCTGAGGCCTTCCCGAGCAGCGCGATGGCGGCCTCCCAAGGCGCGATGTGAATCATGTTGGCGCAAAAGATGGCGTCGAAGGTCTCGTCAGGCCAGGGACCTTTGCAGACATCAAGCAGCTGGGCCGGGCGCAGGTTGGGAAGATTCTCGTGCTTCTGCCACGCATCCGTACTGGTGATGTGCGCTGGATCAGGATCGGTGGGCAGCCAGCGCACGAGGGGAAGCTGCGCGGCAAAGTACGCCGCATGCTCGCCCGATCCACACGCAATCTCCAGCACGGACGCTGCGTGTTTCAGTCGGGGGCGCAGTACCTCTAGGATCGGATCGCGATTGCGTTGGGTTGCTGGGAAGTACAGTCGCATCTTGTTCACAAGACCACACCGCAGCTTGCCTCGCATAGACCGAATCCGGGTTCCGATCCGAAAACCCGTTACACAAACTCACGCTGGAGGAGTCCGAAAATCCAGTCGTCTTGCCAGCGTCCAGAAAGGAAGTAGCTCTCGCGGAGCGTACCTTCCTGCCGGAAACCGGCTCGCTCGAGCACGGCCTTTGATGCGAGGTTTCCCGCCGTCGCGGTGGCCGTCAGTCTGCGGTATCCAGAGGCAAAGGCGAACGTACACAGCGCGCGTAGAGACTCGATTCCGTAGCCTTTGCGAAAGTGCGCACTGGCGAGCAGAAAGCCAACTTCGGCCATGCCATCGCCGCGATCCACAAGTCCGGTCACTCCGATTTCACTACCCGACAGCTTGTCGCGCATCGTGAGGCACAGCCAGTGCGGACTCCCAACTTCCCAGGGGGTCAGTCGCACCTCAAAGGCCGCTCGAATCGTCGCTTCCTCGCACGGATCCGCGACATACCGCATCACCAGCGGATCTGTCTCCAGCGCCAGAAAAAACGGCCAGTCTGCTTCACACAGGGGCGTGTAGTTCAGTCGTTCGGACCAGATCTTCGTCATCTCGTGCCCACCTCCTCGCGTCGAAGGCGGCTGATCAGGGATTTGTCGCGGGCGCTGCGGCGGAAATGGTAGGGCAGGGGAGCGCAGCGGCCAGCTCGTCGACTTTTCGTCGCTGGTTGGTGTCGGGAAACTTGGCGACGAGCTGGGTCAAGTAGCGGCATGACTCGGTGCGATCGGCGACGGTTGGCGGATTGTGCCGACGACGGGCCGCTTCCGCCATCAAAAGCAGTGCGTCATCGGCCAGTCGCGACGTCGGCTGCCGCTTGAGGAATCCTGCCAGCGCCGGAATTGCGCGTGCAGGCTGCTTCATGTCTTCCAGGTAGATCTGGCCGAGCAAAAGCGCTCCTTCCGACAGAAGATATAAGTTGTAGTGTCCGACGATGAGCGCGGACGTGAAGGTGCGCTGGAGTCGCTCCAGGCGCTCGGCTGCTTCTCCGTACCGCTTGAGCATCCGCAGTCGCTTGGCCGCTGATAACAGGGCATCGTCGAGCAGCGGGCCTTTGGGATAGCGCTTCGCCAGCTCGTCATAGCGACGAATGGCTTCGGAATGGTTGCCCTTGTCCTCGTGAAGCTGGGCGGACAAAAACCAGGCAAAGCTCGCCAGTGGGACGTGGCTGGACTGCGTCTTACAGACCGCATCCAGTTCGGCCAGCAGCGTCGGATCTTCTCGTCTCCAGCGAGCCATCGCACGCAGCGCATCTTCTGCCGCGACTTCGGCGGGATGCGTGCGCAGAAGCCCCTGACAAAGCTCGATCGCCATCGGGAGCTGGCCCAGCCGCTCGGCGTAAATCTCTGCGGCCCGGAACAGCGAGCGAGCGACCTTGGTTGGATCATGGCTCAGTGATTCGACGTCACGGTACGCTTGCGCCGCCTCGGTGAACTGCTCCAGCTGTTCATAAAGCTGCGCCAGGCGAAACGCCGCCAGCCCACAGTCATCTTTGGCCTTGAATGCCTGCGGTGCGAGCCCGCTGCGACACTGGCCGATGATCTGCTGATATTCGCGAATCGCTTCGCTGCGGTCTGGCTTCCTTTCCGCCTGCTGTGCAGATGCCATGGGTGGTGGCATCGGCGGCGGCTTTGGGCAGCCCGTCGAAAGCGTCAGAATCCCCAGGCCAAAAACTAGAGCGCTGCGTCGCATAGAACCTGCCGAATCCGCTGCGCCGCTTCTTCGCACGCTGCACGATCCACATCAAGATGGGTGACGAGCCGGACCCGTCGCGGGCCAAACGGGGCCGAAAGCACTCCTTGCGACTTCAGCCGCGCTGTCACTTCCGCTGCATCGGGAAGTGGCGGCGACAAATCGAACAAAAGGATGTTGGTCTGCGGTTCCACCACCGACACATGGCGCACATCGGACAGCACCTCTGCGATCCGGCGGGCGTTGTGGTGATCTTCCGCGAGCCGCTGGTAGTGATGCGAAAGTGCGTAGATCCCCGCTGCGGCGAGCACGCCGACCTGTCGCATGGCTCCGCCGTACATCCGACGGAAGCGCCGCGCCTTGTGAATCACATCGACCGGACCCGCGAGAAGCGATCCAACCGGCGCCCCCAGACCTTTGGACAGACAGACCGAAACGGTGTCAAACGGTGCGGCAATTTCGGCGTCGGGAACCCCGAGAGCAACCGCCGCATTCCACAGCCTCGCTCCATCGAGATGGAGCCGCAAACCGAGCTGTCGAGCTGCCGCCGCGACCTCATACATCTTTTGCAGCGGCCAGATCGAGCCGCCGCCGCGGTTGTGGGTGTTTTCAAAACACAGCAGGCGATTCGGCGGGGACGCTTGATCCGTGCGCTCGGGCTGAAAGGTCGCCAGCAGATCGGCGACGGAAAAAAATCCGCCGTGTCCGACGGTGACAAGCTGCGCTCCAGCGAGAGCCGCCGCCGCTCCGGCTTCGTACCACTTGATGTGCGCACCGTCTGAACAGAGCACATCGTCGCCCGGCTGAACGTGGCACCGAATCGCCAGCTGGTTGGCCATCGTCCCCGATGGGACAAACAGCGCCGCTGCTTTTCCGAGCCGCGAGGCCACCACTTCTTCCAGCTTTCGCACCGTGGGGTCTTCGCCAAACATGTCATCGCCGACTTCCGCAGCGCCAATTGCCGCACGCATTGCTGTCGTCGGGCGAGTCACCGTGTCCGAGCGAAGATCGATGACGGCTTGCAACATGCGGCGAGCATACCCAAAAATAGCGCCACTTCGTAAAGGCTTCTCATGGTCGATCCACGTCAGTCGCTTGAGTTTGAACGTCCGCTCGTCGAGCTGGAAAACAAGATTGCCGAGCTAAAGCAGCTCGTCGGCGGGGAGCTGCTCGCCGCCGAGATCAAGATCCTGGAACGCCGGGCCAGCCGGGTCCGCGCCGAGATCTATTCCAACCTGTCGCCGTGGCAGAAAGTCCAGCTTTCGCGGCATCCGCTGCGACCCTACACGCTCGATTACGTCTCGAAGATGTGCTCCGAGTTCTTCGAGCTGCACGGCGACCGTGCGTTTTCTGATGACGAGGCCGTCGTCGGTGGGCTGGCTCGGCTCTCCGCGGCGAGCGACCGAGCGGTGCTGGTGATTGGCCACCAAAAGGGTCGTGGCACCAAAGAAGCGATGCGGCGAAACTTTGGCATGCCGCGTCCCGAGGGCTATCGCAAAGGTCGCCGTCTGATGGAGCTGGCGGCGCGGATGAAGCTACCGATCGTCGCGCTCATCGACACGCCAGGCGCTTTTCCCGGCATCGATGCCGAGGAGCGAGGCCAGGCCGAAGCGATCGCCAAAAACCTCGAGGTCATGGCGGGTCTTGCGGTGCCGATCGTCGCGGTGGTGATTGGGGAGGGCGGCTCGGGTGGCGCGCTGGCGCTCGGCGTCTGTGATCGGCTGCTGATGCTCGAATACTCGGTCTATTCGGTTATTTCGCCGGAAGGCTGTGCGTCGATCTTGTGGAAAGACCAAGCCCAAGTCGAGGTCGCAGCGTCACAGCTCAAGATGACTGCCGACGACCTGAAGCAGCTTGGCGTGACGGACGAGATCATCGCCGAGCCGCCCGGTGGTGCTCACCACGACGCAGACGAAGCGGCCAGGCGAGTCGGGGCCGCAGTCGCTCGGCATTTGGAAGAGCTGTCGGCGCTTTCCCCACAGCAGCTTCTCGACGGACGCTACGCCAAATATCGCGCCATCGGGGCTTTCCTCGATACCGCGACGACGGCTTAGTTTTTTCGCACCTGCCAGAGCTGAAAGTCGTCCTGCGTCGCAATCGGCACAA
>CAYTGC010000144.1:0-12771 GCA_964437195.1 uncultured Myxococcales bacterium
TCGAGTGGGCGCGGCGCGGACTGTCTTGGAAACAGAAACAGTCGACGTTGTAGCCGAGTTCGCCGAGGGTCGCAGCCGCGGAAGCACCCGCAAGTCCGGAACCGACAACGATGACGTTGAACTTGCGCTTGTTGGCCGGATTGACCAGCTTGCTCTGCGAGCGATAGTTCTGCCACTTGGTGGCAAGCGGTCCCGGCGGAATCTTGGCATCGAGGTTGATATTAGACATGACGTAGTCCTTTAATCCTCAGTTCCAGGCCGGAATCGGCAGCTGCACGATGTTGTTGAAGTGAAGGAACACGGTCACCGGCATCGACCAAAAAGCGAGGACCATCACGATGACGAGTGCCCTAAGACCACTGCGCAGCAGGTTGTTGTACGCTGCGTGGTTGATTCCCAACGTCTGAAGCGAGCTGGCCAGGGCGTGCCACAGGTGCATGCCGACAAAGCCGAGCGCGATCACATACACCGCGCTGAACAGGGGATCCTTGAAGCCCGCAATCACCATCGCATACACATCGGGGTTCCCCATCGCATCGTTGCGGTATTCCCCCGGAAGCAGGTGGAACGTGTAGTGCGCAAGATGCATCGCGATAAACAGAAACAGGACGATTCCCGACAGCCCCATGTGGCGTGAAGCGAAGCTCGCACGCAGCGAGGTCTCAACCGCGTACTTGCTCGGTCGCGCTTGGTTGTTTTCGCTGCGAAGCTGAAGTCCCTTGCGGATGTGGAGCAAAATGAAAGCCAGCATCGCAATCCGCGTCGGCCAAAGGAGCGCAGGGTGCTCATGCAACCACATCGCGTACTCGTTCAGCTCTTTCTGTCCCAAAAAGACCTTCAGGTTGCCGGTTAGATGTCCAGCCAACCATCCAGCCATACCCAGGCCCGTCGCTGCCATGAGCAGCTTCTTGCCGATGGAGGTGCTTGCGATTTTAGCAAACCGACTCATGTATTGCCTTGTCCGTGTGGGGTTTGGTGCCGCACGTTTTCGTCGCACAGCACAGCTTTTTGCCGCGAGTATACACGCTTTTCCCCGCCGCCCAAGGGGGCATTTGCACAGCGCCTTGGTTCCTCAGGGGTTCGACCAGGGACGCGCCACTGGCCAGAAACGGCAATCAGCGGGGGTCCGCAGAGCCTGATTCGGAAGCGCCAGATCGGGCCAGCTGTCCGAGCAGCGCAACCGAAGCCATCACGATGATCGGACGGAACAGAAGGTTCAGCACTGGCGTCGCGAGCAGCGCCGCAGTACTTAGCGCAAAGCCAAGCACCATCATGGGATGCGACTCGGCGATCGCAATCTCTTCTTGCCACGGTCGCGAAAGGAAGCGACACAGGCCAGCAAACCATCGGACGACAAACTTGCCGAGGGGCAGTCGCTGGGCCAAGTGGATCATGGGCCGCACGAACCACACATCGGGGACACTCTGCTCGGTGGTTGCCGACGGAACAGGGGCCCCGTTTTCCGCAGCAGAAGAGCCCGGATTCCCATCGGTTTTGTCCGGTTCGGGAATCGCTGTAACGCGTGCACTGTCAAAGGCTTCCACCACCACCCAGTGCAGCGCCCACAGACCCGCCAGCGACGCCGCAATCGCCCTACCGATGACAGGAAACAACTTCAACAGCCCGAGCAGTGGCGCCAGTGCAATCGCAATCACGAGCGCTTGCTTGACTGCGTGAACCGCCGCTTGCCACAGTCGCGTCCGTCGCGGCAGACAGCCTCCGTAGCGCAGACGGCCATGCGCCATCGCTGCAAGTCGTGCATAGTGCGCGGCAAACAGAATGGAAGGCAGCGGCGCCAGCACGGCGAATGTCGTGTAGAAGCGATGCAGGAAGCTCAGCTTCTGTGTCGCTTCGGTGCCGCCAATTTCCAAGTGCAGCATCGCGGCAAGCGCACAAAAGCCCGCAAGCAACAGCGCTGGCTTGAGCGAGTCGATGAAAAACTGCTGATCAGAGATCACCAGCCGGAGTCCCACAACAGGCTGAGCCAGCCCGTACAGAAATCGATCGGCGGGCGCGCTTGGTACCGGTGGCAGGTTCTCGGGATGAGTAAACGAGAGGAAACGCTGCCACAAAGAGAGTGTGGGAGACGGCTGTGACATGCCCAACCGGCTACTTGTTGTATTGCACCTTGTGCTCGGCTGGCGTCGGATAGCCCGCCTTGGTGAACTCGTCTGCAATCGCTTGGGTCATCGCAAAGTAGACCGGCCAGTAGGTGCGATCATTCGTATGCGTACGCACCAGCAGAACCGTTCCGGCCATGTTGAACTTGTCGATCTCGACCATCGGCGCCGGATCTTTGAGGACATCGGGAATCTGCGCGAGCCGCTTCTTGAGACGCTCCGCAGCTTCAACCGGATTGACGCCATGCGCAAGCTGCGCGTTCATGTCGACGCGACGGTGCGGATTGGCGGAAAAGTTGACGATGTTGTCGGAAAACAGCTTGCTGTTGCCAACATACACGCGAATTCCGTCATCGGTATCGATCGCGGTGACAAACAGACCCAGCTCGTGCACTGCACCCAGAACCCCAGCCGCCGAGATGCGATCTCCCACTTTGAAAGGAGAAAAGAGAACCAGGAAGACACCGGCTGCAAAGTTCGATAGAAGTCCGGACCACGCCATGCCGATCGCAACACCTGCCGCAGCCAGCAGACCAGCAAATGTAGTGGTTTGAATTCCGAATACGCCAAGGATCGCAACCACCAACAGGATCTGCAGCATCACGCCGAGCACAGAGTCGAGGTAGCGAATCAGCGTCGCATCCACCTTGCGGGCCTCGGTGGTTCGACGGACCATGCCGCGAACTGCAGAGATGATGATGCGCCCGACGATCCACAGCGCAATGGCGCCAAGAAGCTTGCCACCGATATCAAGTACGAATGGAATGAGCGACTCGACGGTTTTCTGAAGGAACTGTTCGATCTGCTGTGGCGACATCAAATGACCCCTGGTGAGTGACGACGAATGATCAACCGAGCAAAAGGTTGGCAGATGCGGGCCCCTATTGTCAACGAACAGATACCTCCAGCCTTGTTCTAGGACTACGACACGACCATGTCTTCCGATTCGAGCTGCATTCCCAATGTTCCCGAGCGATCGCTTTCTGACGATGAAATGGCGTCGAAGCCGTCGGCGTCCACGGAGCGAAAGTTGCGATCTGTTCACAAACCGAGCGACCTAGACTCCCTTCCTCTCGCACGCGACGAACGGGAACGGAATCAGTCGGCAGAGCAAGTATTCAATGTGCGCATTCCCAAGCACTATCTTTCGCTCATCGACTTCGACAATCCTCGCGATCCGATTCGGCTGCAGACGATTCCCACCGCAGCGGAGCTTTCATTCGACCCGCGAGAGATCTCCGATCCGATCGGAGACAAACGGCACAGCCCCGTTCCACGGCTGACGCATCGATATCCCGATCGCGTACTCATCTACCCAACGTACCAGTGCGCGGTTTACTGCAGGCACTGCTTCCGTAAGGAATCCCTAAGTGACGCCACTGATCAGTTCTCAGCGACGGCGCTTGGACCGGCGTTTGAGTACATTAGGAATCACACGGAAGTGCAGGAAGTGATTGTCACAGGGGGAGATCCACTCATCCTGTCGAACCAGCGTCTGGCATTTTTGCGCGAGCAGCTGGAATCGATTCCGCACCTGCGGATGATCAGGTTTCATACGCGAATTCCGGTGGTCACCCCACAGCGAGTGGATGACGGTCTCGTGACGGCGCTTGGCGGACGTTTGATGGTCTGCATCGTCACGCACTTCAATCACCCACAAGAGATCGTCCCAGAATCAATAGCTGCGGCTGAACGCCTGCGCAAAGCGGGATTTGTGCTGCTGAATCAGACGGTGCTTTTGCGCGGAATCAATGACGATGCAGAGACGATCAAGACGCTCTGTCGCGAGCTGTTTTATACGTTGGGAATCAAGCCGTACTATCTGCATCACTGCGATCTGACGCACGGCCTCACGCAGTTTCGGACCACCATCGAAGAGGGTCTCGCGATCATGCAGAAACTGCGTGGACACCTATCGGGCGCATGTCTGCCGCAGTACGTGCTGGATTTGCCTGGGGGGAACGGAAAGATCCCGCTTGGGCCCTCCTACGTCGTCGGAAAAGAGGGCTACAAGTGGACCTTTCGCAACTATCAGGGAACGATCTGTCCATACGAAGAGGTGGTTTCAGAAAACCCACCAGCGGGAAAAAGGAATCCCGCGACAGAGTCCAGCAGTGACGAGATCTAGTGGCGACCGGCGCCGGAGTGATAGCGCATGAGTCGCTTTTCGCCGACCGTGTGAATCTTCTTTTCGGCAACCAGCTCATGCAGCGGCTGGCGCAGCTTGTCGGCCAGCTCCTCGCGCGAAACACCGACCGTCGACAACAGGTCGTTGCTGATCTGTCCAGCCAGGTCGGTTCGGCTCATTCCGTCTTTCGCGCCACTCAAGAGTGAAACCACGATTCCCTTGAGCGAGTTCTTTTGCGCGTCGGTCAGGCGGGTCCGCTTGGCCTTCGGCGCGGCCTCCTCGGCAGACTCCTCAGCCTGAGCGGCTCGCCCCATCAACGTGGCAGCAAACTCGAGCACGCCCATCCGGGCAACCGCCGACCACACATCCTTGTGCTGCTCCAACGCAGCGAGAAACTCCACCACCGTCACTCGGTTGGATGGATTCAGTTTCTGCAGCATCGACAGCGCAGCTTCTCGGTACAGATCCTCCGCGCGCGATTGCAGTTCGTGCTCAAAAAGCGAAGTGACGTCGATACCATTTCCAGCAAGTGACTTTCCAGCCATCGGTACTCTTCCTTTGCGTAGCAAATGACCCGCGTAGTGTGTCCAGCGCGCCTGAAGATGCAACTTTTGTGGTATTGAAAAAACGTCTTCCCGTCGCAGCGGCTAGCGCTTGGGATGACACTCAGCTTGACCCGAATCGGCACGGGCGATTGGGTCGACAGGAATGAACAGCCAGTCATACTGGCCGTCTTTGAGGCCGAAACGAATCACTCCGAAGGTGGACTCGATACGCACCTCGCTATTGGGCTGGGGCGATGCAAACGCATACGGATTGGCGCCACCTGTGCCCACGACAAACTCACGAATCCCGAGGTCGGCGGAAGGACTTGCGTCTGCACGCTGGGGGCCAAACCGCTCGTAGCCATGGTCGTGTCCCGACAAGATGACGTCGGCATGAAAGTCCTCGAGGGCTCTCCAGATGTTGGCCATCCACGGGTTGTTTCCGTGTGCTGCCGAGCTGGAAAACACTGGATGGTGCCAGTACGCCATGATGCAGCTCTGTCCCCGGTTCGCGGCCAGATCGGCGCGCAGCCACTGCTCCTGCGCAGATCCAGGTGAGCCATCGATGTTGCTGTTCAGCGACAGGATGTGCCAGGTTCCAAGGTTGTAGGAATAGTAGCCGCGACGGTCGGGGCCTGCACGATCGCCGAAGTACGTGAAGTAGCCCTCAGCGCCAAGCGTTACATACTCGTGATTGCCCGGCGACGGAAACGTCCGATCCCGAAACGCACCCCACGTTGGGCCGTAGCAGTTCTGGTACTCGTCAAGCGTCCCGCTGTCGTATGCGTTGTCGCCAAGGGTGAACACCGCCGCGTACGCATTTGCGGAAACAATGGCAGCCGTACTCGCAGACGGAGCATCCGTCGCGGCCTTGACACCGCAGTACGCAATGTCACCAGCACCAATCAGGTATGTCGCCGATGGATCGATGGGTGGTCGGTTGCTGCAACCAAGCTCAGCGAAGACCGCCAATGCAAGCGCCGGACCATAGTTTCGTAGCGGCATGTGATGAGACGACGAAAGGTCTGTTTCTGCGGACCGATGACGCAAGGTAGTTCGCACGACGCAGGGTTCAGGGTTTACCACCCGCTGAAGATCTTCTTGGCGCCACTGAGCGCACCAGATGCCAACTTCCCGACGCTCTTGCCGACGTTGCTGACAGCGCCACCGATCGCCTTGCCGGCCCCCTTGGCGAACTGACCAACAGGACTGTCACCAATCGCCTTGGCTGCACCGCTCACCGCGCCACCAACCGTCGATGCAGCCTTGCTCGCAAACTCACCGATCTTCTTGGCTCCGCCGTCCTTGAGCCAGTGCGCAGCGCCCGACACAATGTCGCCACCGACGCTGATCAGGCCAGCGCCCGGTATCGGCAGACCGCCGGCAATGTTCGTCAGGGTGTGGAAGCCTTCGATCACGGCTCCCCCAACGTCACCCTTCTTAAATGACTCGTATGCGGATTTGCCGCTCTGGAAGGCCGAGATCGCTGCCGTCGCCATGTTGAGGCCTGGCACGATCTTTCCGGCGAACTTCGTTGCGAGCTTGCTGGCGCCTTTTTCAGCGCCCTCGACTGCGACTTTTTCGATCAGCTTGGAGCCGAGGCCACTCCCGAGGATCTTTTCGCCGCCCTTCTCGAGGAAGCCGTGCAGAGGCTTGAGCACCGACGCGGCTTTCTCTGCCAACATCGACTCTTTGAGCATGCCGCCCGACAGCTTCTCGATCATGCCTGCGCCAGGAACGCCCTCGGTAATCACCTTGCCGATGGTGTTGGTCAGACCGGAGAACTTCTCTGGAAGTTGCACAAGCGACTTGACGCCACCGACGCCCGACTTGAGCATGTCGAGGCCCTTATCGAGGCCGTCCTTCTCTTCTTTTTTGTCGTGACCGCCTTCTTCGCCGTGGCCACCTTCTTTGTCGCCGCCGAACAGTTCCTTGATGGCATTGAGCCCATGCTCGCCCGCGCTCAGCATCGGGTGCTTGAGTTCCTCGGCGCTGCCCTTGCCGTGCATGAGGTCCCAGGCACCTTTTACGTCTTTGAAGATCCCCATGCCCTGCTTGATGGGGGCAAAGCCCTTGCCAAGCTCTTTTCCGCCGGCAATGAGGTGCTGAAGCATCCCTTTTTCGCCCTGGAAAATATGCTTGGCTCCGTCGAGGACACCACCCCCGACGTGGCTCGCTCCGTCCATTAGGCCGTGCAGAATGTCTCCGCCAGCGTGCGCCATGCCGTGCATCGCACCGCCCGCCAGATCACCGGCGGCGGCGCCCATATGGCCATGACTCGCGTCCTGCCAGGCGTGATGCGCCCCTTCCGACATGTCGTGAGCTGCGTCTTGCGCGCCATGCATCACGCCGCCTGCCACATCGCCCATTCCGTGGCCGATGCCGCCAGCGACATCCGCGCCAGCATGCATCATTCCACCAACGTGGCTGCCCGCGGCTTCGCCCATTTCGCCCATGCCATGCATGAGGTGTCCTGGTGCATCGACGATTGATGAAAAGAACGACATGCAATAACCCCTTACAAAATCGAACTACCTCGATTATCGGAAGGGGGATCACAAAGTTTCCAGCGTTTTTTATCGACGCTCAGCGCGGCTGGTCTTTGCCCAGTAGCGCGTGTGCGCGGCGAGCGAAAACCACCATTGCAATCGCGGTCACGCTGTCGAGAGCGAAGATCGCAAGAAAGCCTCGGTAGGGAAGTGCAAACAGGAACACCCCAAGGTAGGCCAGCGCACTAAATCCTTTTAGGAACACCAGCGGCACGAGCACGATGTAGTACTTGCGAACATCCCACAAAATCAGCCCGCACATGAACGCCAGCGTCATCACATTCCCCGACGCGAGCACCCGCCACATGAAGCCAAGCTCACCTGCTCGCATCGGATACAGGCCATCCCCGAGCGTTCGCCCGACCTCTTCAAACCGGTCGACGGCAAAGCTGGGCGCGAACAAGTAAAACAGCGCAGGAATCGCAAAGTTGAGCACCAGGACCAGATAGACCAAGCGAAATGGAAGCCAGGGCGTCTCGGGACCTGCGACGGAGGTTTCTTTGTTGGACATGCCCAGCACATACCCCGCTTGGCCGAACCACTGCAACAGATGGCGATATCTTTGGGATCGGTCGCTCGACGACCTCGGATCGGCGCGGACAGTTTGCAGTTCTTTTCTGCAAAAGAATTCGTGCTATGAAGGCGCATGCGAGCGCTATGGGTCACTGCTGTTGGGTTTCTTTTTGCGGCCTGTTCGTCGGTGAATTCGCATCCTCTGAAGCTGCAAACCGAGGTTGCGACCCCGTGCAATCCAGCCAAAGATCCTGGCTGTCGTCCGGTGTATGTGTCGTGTGAACAGCTCGAGCTAAAAGAGCTAACCCTGCGCATAGGTGTGTTCGATAGCGAAAGCACCACTGTGCCGTGCCCTGCGGAGCTGAGCAATGGGCCTGTCAGCGTCGAGGTTCAGTACCGGACAGGTGAGCCGTTTTACATGATCGATACGTCCTTTGTCCGGGAAGGACTGGTCCAAAATGTAAGCGCGGGACCTTTTTCGGAAAGTGATCCGGACTGGCGCATGTTGATTCGCTAATCCAGCCTCGAAATCCCGAGGTGGGGCTTGATTAACCGCGCAAAGTCCCAGATCATGTTGCCGTGAGCAGAACCCCAGAGCGCCAAGGGGCCCCTCCGGACGGATCCGATTCCGGTGACGGTGCACCTGGTTCAACGATGTCGTTGCGCCAGGGGGGCAACCCTGCATCTGATAGCGGGGATACGATGTCTCGGGCTGCGCCGCCGTCGAAGGGCAAGGATCGCAGCTCGGTCGATCGCGAAAGCAGCGACGAAAAAGATCCGCGCATTGGCCAGCGCTTTGGCAAATACAAGCTCACACGGCTCATCGGGCTTGGCGGCATGGCGCAGGTCTATGAGGCTGAGGACACACTTCTCAACCGCCGCGTCGCCGTCAAGTTCCTCACCGAGTCGCGTCGTCAGCAGTCCACTGCGGTGGAGCGCTTCATCAACGAAGCCCAGGTCGCAGGTCGACTCAACCACCCGAACATCATCGCGATCTACGACATCGGCTTCGAGCACGACACGTATTACATCGCGATGGAGCTTTTGAACCCAGGCTCCGCCGGTTCCTTCATAAAACAGAAGGGACGCATGACGTGGGTCGAGGCATCGCAGACGATCCTCCAGTGCTGCAGTGCTCTCGATGCTGCGCACAAAGCGGGCATCATCCATCGCGACATCAAGCCAGACAACATCCTCTGCTCTCCGGCGGGCACTGCGAAGCTGGCCGATTTCGGACTGGTCAAAGAGCTGCACATCGAGGACAACGCCGGACTCACGCAGTCGGGCGTCGTCGTTGGTACCCCGCTGTTCATGAGCCCCGAGCAGTGCACGGCGCAGCCGCTGGATTCCCGGAGTGACATCTACTCGCTGGGATGCACCTTTTATGCGCTTCTGACCGGCAGTCCGCCGTTTCCGACGGGTAGCGTGCCGCAGATCATGCTCCAGCACTGCAAGAGCCGCGTCCCCGACCCGAGAGTGCTGGCCCCGGATGTGCCCGAAAGCATCGTGCGCGTCGTCGAACGCTCGACGGCAAAGCGTCCTGAAGATCGCTATCAGTCGGCGGCGGAGATGCAAGTCGCTCTCACCGCAGCGCTCGAGGAATCGCCACGTCCCACTTTCGAATTTCTGGTACTTGGAGCTGCGGCCCGTCCCTCGTCAAGACAGCGTGGGTCCGGCGCGGCCCGTCTCCGCAGCGAAAGCGGTCCACGCAGCCCTGATTCGCAGGGAAGCCCCGGCGGGAACAAGGTCACGGAAGGCTCACCGACGCCGAACGCCACGCCATCGACAGACGTCCCCGAACCTGCACCGGGTGGATTCTCCCGTCGCGCAGCACTCTTGGGTGGTATCGGTTTCCTGGCCGCAGCAAGCGGTGTCGCCTACTGGCGCTTGCGCACGCCACCGACTCCCGATGGACGAGGTCACGATGCCGCTGCTGGCACCGGAAAAGACAAGATCCGCGTCGGTGTCCTCAACTCTCTCTCGGGACCACTGTTCGACAGCGGGCGGCCCGTCATCGACGCAACACTGCTTGCGATCGAAGAGCTCAACAGTCGCGGCGGCGTCATAGGCAGACAAATCGAAGCCATTGTTGCCGATGGAAAGAGCGACAACGCCGTATTTGCCCGCGAAGCCGAGCGACTGCTGGCCGAAAAGCAAGTCATGACCATCTTTGGCGGCTGGTCTCCGTCGAACCGGCGCACGCTTAAGAAGATCATCGAGAAGCACAAGAGTCTGCTGATGTTCCCCGCCCGCGACGAGGGAATGGAAGACTCGGAGTACATCATCTATTCCGGCAGTACGCCGAACCAGGTGGTCACCCCAGCGCTGCGGTTCTTCGTCGAGCAGGGACTTCTCAAGCGGCTGTTTGTGATCGGCACCGACGGTCTGTCGTCGAACATTTCAGCGCATCTCATCCACGACGAGCTGAAAGCCTTTCCGCAGATCAGCGTCGTTGGTGAGCAGTTCGCGCTCCTCGGGGAAACTAGCTTCAAAAAAGCCATCGAGAAGATCAAAGAGACCAAGCCCGATTTGATCTTCAACTTCATGATCGGCGTGTCGAACCCCGCGTTCTTCCGCGAGCTGCGGGCCGCAGGAATCACGGCAAAACAACTTCCCACAGTATCTTTTGCCGTCGGTGAGCCGGAACTTCAGCAGACCGCAGATCTCGACATGGTCGGCGAATACCTGGCCGCCAGTCACTTTCACTCGCTCAAGACGCCGCAGAACCAGGCTTTCGTCAGCAACATCCGTCGCAAATATGGCGACTACCGCGTCACTGGCGCGGCCATGGATGCTGCTTACGCAAGCGTCTATCTGTGGGCGCAAGCCGTCCAAGCGGCAGGCACCGACGAGGTTGCGCGGGTCCGAGAGCGGCTGGCTGGGCAGTCCTTCGACGCACCGGGCGGCAAGACGCGGATCGATCCAGGCAACCATCACTGCTACAAGCCGTTCTATTTGGGCAAGATCGCCGACGGCAGCACGGTGGAAATCGTCAAGAGCATCACCGAGCCGATTCGACCCGAGCCATTCCCGGCCACTCGGACACGCGCCGAATGGGAAGCTCTCGTCGAGTATCTTTCGAAGAACTGGGGCGGTTCGTTTGTGAACCCTGGCAAACCCAGCGGCTAGTCGAGGCCAGATCGTTTCGGTCGACGCTACGGACAGTAGCTCGCGACGGCCTTGAAATCAGGCTGGTAGCGCAGCAGGTTGCACGCGTCGGTGAGTGTACCCGACAAGTTGCTTCGATATTCGTCCGGGTACACCAGCGTCTTGCCATCGGCGGTACTGAGCAGAAAATACCGTCCGTCTGGCGCAGCAAAGTTTGCGTCGGACAGCTCGAACGGCATGCTCGGCCACCGCATCAGCGGCATCTCCGCTGCCATGTCCCACAGCAAAAGCGAGTTGTCTGTTCCCACCACGAGTAGATGCTCGCCGCTTGGTGACAACACAGCCATCTGTACTGGGCTCGGCAGCGAAAGCAGGACTTTCTGTTGCCCGGAACCGACATCCCACTTGCTAACGACCCGTTCTGCGGCCGTGAGCAAGCTCTGGCCCTGCGGGGATCGCAAAAACACGGCGGAGCTTACCGTCTGCCCGGTGGTGGTCAACGTCCGTACCACCGCCAGCGTCGAAGCGTCACGGACCACCGTTTCACCCTCTGAGCCCACGGTTGCGACGTAGCGACCATCGGAAGAAAACGTCGCTTGCACGAGACTGCCATGATGACCGGTTTCCGTCCGAAGCAACAGCTCACGCTCGGTATCCCAAAGGCGCAGTGTTTCGTCGGAACCGCCGCTTAGCAACCGGTGTCCGTCCGGCGCAAACGCCACCGTTTGAACCATTCCTTTGTGACCCTTGAGGAGCGCAACCCGCCGTCCCGACTGACCATCCCAGACCCGAACCGTTCCATCGGAGCTCGCAGTGGCAATCCGCATCCCATCGGAGGAAAAAGCGACGCTGTGAATGACATGCTCATGCCCCGTAAGTGTCGCGACCAGATCGCCGCTCGGCCACTTCCACAGCTTCGCCGTGTGATCATGACTGGCAGTCGCAATCCGGGTTCCATCCGGTGAAAACGCCGATCCAGAGATGTAGCGGCTGTGGCCCGACAGCACGAGCAGCGGCTGCCCCGAGCGAACATCCCAGATGCGCGCCGTTCGATCGTGGCTCACCGTCGCAACCTTGCCGCCTTTGAGCGCGACCGCAACGCCATAGATGGGACCAGAATGACCGCGCAGCACGGCAATCTCGAGCCGACTGCCCACATCCCACAAGCGCACAATCCGATCATGGCCAGCGGTGACGAGATACTTTCCATCGCTCGTGAAGCTCAGTGCATCGACGATTCCAACGTGCCCGTGCAGTGGACCGCGCAGTTCTCCCGAGCGTCCATCCCACAGATTGACGACACCGTCGGCCCCCGCACTCGCTATCAGACCGCCGTCGGGAGAAAACTGAAGGGCATGCAGCGGAGTCCCTTGCAGCATCTCGACACCAGACTCGGGCAACTGCGCGCTCTGCTCCAGCGGCCACAAGCGGACGGTGCCATCCCAACTTCCGGTTGCTGCGCGTCGGCCATCAGACGAAACCACGACGAGATTTACCCGGTGACGATGGCCACGGAAAGTCCGCAGCTCTTGCCCTGTCGAAAGATCCCACACCCGCACCGTCTGATCGAAGCTGCCCGACACGACCAGATTTCCTGACGGCACAAACGCTGCCATCGGCACCCGTTCGGTGTGACCACGCAGGCACTTTAGCTCGATGCCCGTCGCCGAATCCCAGATTCGCACTGTGTGATCCTGGCCGGCTGTCACGATGCGATCTCCGCTGGCCGAAAAAGCTCCCATTTCCAGCGGCTCCGCGTGTCCACGAAGCGTCAGCTTGAGCTCGCCGGTTTCCACTTCCCACAGCCG
>CAYTGC010000145.1:0-12760 GCA_964437195.1 uncultured Myxococcales bacterium
CGCCTGCCCACGTCGATTGGAATGATCGAACCGGGGAACAGCACCGAGTTACGCAACGGCAAAATCGAGATCACATCAGGTATCTCGACCGGGCCGCTCTGATCTGGGGTTCCCCCCTTGGGCTTTTGCATCCAACGCTCCTTCACTCTTCAGTTGGCTACCGCGGCCTGCGTGGTGCATTCCCCTGCCCCACTCGTCGGCACTGGCTTACCAAACCTGCTTCACAATGCGGCCTATGATAGTGCCTGGTTTTCGCGACGCAATACCCGAGGACTTCGCTTCTGCTTGCTCTTTTTTGTCCGGCCTTCGCACGGGCAAACCCGGCCACCGCTCTGCATGGTAGATGTCACCGCTATGCGACTTGTGCATTACCCCTGTCGAAATTTGCCCATTTTGGGCCATGAGTGCGCCGTTCCCGCCGAAATCGAGCGGATCGACCGCCGCACCGCCAACGCCTGGGCCAAGGGGATTTCTGTCGACGATTATCTGCGCCGCGAGCGCTTTTTGAAGACCCGGCCTTACTCGCGCGGGATGACCATTCATGCCCTGCTCGACGACGCAAGTGATCCATCGCAGGCCAAAGTCCTGGCAAGCTGTGAAACCTATCGCGTGCCCGTGTTCGTCCCCGGTCGTCACGATCTGGGTTTCGGGCTCGGCGTCGCGAGCGTCTTCGTCGACGAAGATCTGCGCGGGCACGGCCATGCAGCGACGCTGCTTTCAGGCGTTCACAAGCACTTTGCCGATGAGGGCGCGGCCCTTTTTTACCTGATGAGCGAGATTGGTCCGACGCTCTACGCTCGACTTGGATACGTTGGCGTGCCGCTTCGCGTGCGACGTTTTGCGGCCACTCCACTTTCACCGGGCGCCAACGTAGAGCCGCTCGCTACAACGGACTTGCCGACGCTGCTGCCAAGTCTCTCACCCCCGCAGAGCCCGCTATACATTCCCGCGAACCTCGAACAACTCGACTGGCACTTTGCGCGCGGACAGTTCTACGCCGAGCTGGCGGGTGGCCGCGTTCCAAGACAGGTTGGCGCCCGTTGCGAAGATGCGGTCGCTGTCTGGGACGTGGATCATCGCCCAGATTGCCGTCGGGTTCGTGTGCTGCTCGTCTCTGCGCCACGTCCCTCGCCACACGTCACGCGAGTCTTGCAAGCCGCCGCTGCCGTCGCTCATGACGTTGGTTTGCCGTTTGCCGAGGTGTGGGAAACCGCCGCACTCACCCCGTTTCTTGAGGCTGGGACCGTGTGCGAGGCCGAAGACTTGCCGATGGTGTGCCCGCTTGCACCCGACGTGTTCGCTGCTGATTTTCGGGACGTCCAGCGCTTCCACTGGCTGTAGACACAAGGTCGGGCCGCTGAACTTGCCGGTCTGGGCCTTTTTCGCCATGCTCCGCGCATGCGGATTCCCCCTCGTCCCACCGTCATCATCCGTCACTGTCCCGAGTACGACGTCGAGCGCATCGAGCAGCTATTTGCCGAAGGGCTCGCACAGCTCGGACTCAAGCCGACGGGGCGCACGCTGATCAAGCCCAACCTGGTCGCCGCTGGGCCACTGTTTCCTCACGCCCACACCCGCCCCGAGGTTGCGGAAGGACTGATTCGCGCGCTGCAAGCGCTGTCCGATGATAGCGTGACGGAAATCGCCGTCGGCGAGCGCTGCGGCATCACAGTGCCGTCCCGGGCCGCGTTTGCCGAGTCGGGCTTCGACGACATGCTGCAGCGGACGGGAGCAAAGCGCTACCTGTTCGACGAAGTACCACAGGTCGAGATCCGCTACACCCACGAAGGTCGGCTGCGCGACTACGTATTTACGCCCGAGCCGATTGCCAAAGCGGACTTCTTTATCAACTTACCGAAGTTCAAGGCGCATCCCTGGACGACCGTGACGTTCTGCCTCAAAAACTACATCGGCATACAAGACGACCGACACAGGCTCATCGACCACGACCACCGACTGAACGAAAAAATCGCCGACCTTCAGTACATCGTGCAGCCGCAGTTTTGTGCCATCGACGCGGTGATTGGTGGTGAAGGCCGAATGCTGACGCCGAAGCCGTTCCCGCTCGGGCTCATCATCATGGCCAACAGCCAGCTCGCCCTCGATGCGGTGTGCTGCAACATTGTTGGACTCAGTCCAAGAAGCATCGACCATCTACGGCTCGCCGAAGACCGCGGTTTTGGTACCACCGACTTGTCGCAGATCGACGTGATTGGCGATGTCAGCCTCGCAGACGCCAAGCGACGGGCCAGCGGCTTCCAGGTCGGCCTGATTCGCATCGAAAAATACTTCGAGGGCAGCCGAATCACCGCGTACGCCGGTCCGCCCCCCGAGCCCGAGCACAGCGACTACTGCTGGGGCGGCTGTCCGGGCGCGCTGCAAGAAGCGATAGAAGTCCTGCGACTTTACGACGAGCAGTGCGACCACAAGCTGCCGCGGCTGCACGTCGTGTTTGGTGCATATCGAGGCCCGATTCCGGCAAAACCGGGCGAAAAAGTCATCTTCATTGGCGACTGCGCGGAGTGGGAAGGCGAGCTAAACGGAGAGCTGGTGCAGATTCGCAACGTCTACCAAGATGGCCGCAAGCGCGATCCATATCAGGTCAGCCACGACGACGTGTTCGCGAAAATGGCGTCGGTATCCATGAAAGTGCTGTGGAACGAAGGGACAACGCACATTCGCATGCGCGGGTGTCCAGTCAGCGTCTGCGAACAAGTGCTCGCTGTCGTCGCGCTGTCGGATGTGAACAATCCCTATCTCGATATGGAACACGCGGTGCCGTTCCAAAAAAACTACATCGCGTGGCGGGCGAGCCAAGCGATGCAGCGGCTGCGCGGGATTCCGTATCAGAGACCGGGCGCGTGTGCTCGCGGGCAGGCAGCACCCGACGTGAGCCCGAAAGAAACAGTCGAGGGTCACCATGGATAGGCTCTCAGCAACGGGAAACACCTCGCGCTGGCAGGCCATCCGCGACGAGCTGGACTTTTTGCGCTTCATGCTCCCGAGAGAGACGGTGCAGTTTGCGGGTCGACATCTGCCGCTCGAAAAGCTGCGCGACATGCTGCCCAAAGTCGTCACGGAGCGGCTGCGGTTTGGACTGTATCCGGCGCGGGTGAGTGATCCGCTCGCCGTTGTGTGTGCCCGTGAGCATCCGCCGTGGGGGATTCCCGCGCAGCTTGATCCGCAAAAGCCCGTGCGGTTTGACACGCCGCCGCGGGTATCGATCCTCCTGGTCACCTACGGCAACTGGGATCTGACAGCGCTGTGCCTGGCGAGCCTGCAGCGGTTTTCCGGCACTATCCCGTTTGAGATCATTGTCGTCGACAACCAGAGCCCAGACGACACGGCACAGCGACTCTTGGCGGTCGAAAAGAGTGGGCTTCTGCCGCTTTCGGTGGTCGCCAATCGCGAAAACCGTGGCTTTGCAGCCGCCAACAACCAGGCCGCGAGGCTGGCGCGAGCAGACGTCCTTTTGCTGCTGAACAACGACACCATCGTGACAGACGGCTGGATGGAACGGCTGCTGGCAGTTCTCGACGGAGATCCGGCGGTGGGCATGGTGGGACCAAGGACCAACTCGTGCGGCAACGAAGCGGCGCTGGGAACGCACTATGCCACCGTCGAAGACATGTTCCAGTTTGCGGCACGCTACACCGAAGCGCATCGCGGCGGAAGCAAACAGCCCGACATGCTGACGCTGTTTTGCACTGCGATTCGCGCGCCTTTGTGGAAGGAAGTCGGCGGACTCGACGAAGGCTATGGACTGGGAATGTTCGAAGACGACGACTTGTCGATGGCCGTGCGCAGGCGTGGGTACAAGGTTCTTCTCTGCGAGGATTCCTACGTGCACCACTACGGCGGAGCGGCCTTTGGGAAGCTGCCGCCGCGCAAGTACCTGCGGCTGTTTTTCCACAACCGCCGCTACTTCGAGCGCAAGTGGCAGACCGAGTGGCAGCAGCGCTAGCGAAGCCGGGCCGACTTAGCTTGGCTCCCACTTCGACAGGCGTCCAAGCTCTGTCTCGACTTCGAGCTGATTTACGCCGGTCAGGACCGCCTCGTGCATGAGCTCGCGCTGTTCCTGGTGCTGGGCGTTAAACAGGATTTCGTAGACGTCCGCCGACAGATTGCCAAAACGGGACTTGTACGCCTTGGCAATCGTCACTGCGTGACCGGCAAGCGCTGGGCCGGCGAGATCCTCGACGAGCTGACGAAACTTTGCATCACCCAGCACGGCGTCGCGCACGAACATCTGGTAGCCGCTGTCGACTTTGCGCACCTGCAGTCCGTCCGAAAAGCTTCGGCGGATGACACCGTCGCTGCGTCGCACAGAAATGCTCCAGCTGTTGCCATCCTCACTTGGAGCATCGGCCGGAATGAACGTAATCGAATGACCAATCGGCGCTGTCACGGTGATGCGAACCGGAAATGCCCCTCGGTCTCGACCACGCACCTCGAAACGTTCCACTACAGGCTTGCCCGCCCAGCCTCGCTTGCGAACCATGTTCTCGATTCGCAGAGAGAGCACCACGCTCAGCTGCTCTATCGCATCGAAGATGTCGCTCATCCGTTGCGCCCCCCATGCAGCGAGTGACAACGCACACGCTGGCTCACAGCATTGTTTCTAACTGCGGTTGTAGATTCCCGTCGAGGTCGTGTTGCCCTGCTGATAGTAGTCCGAGGTCAGTTGGCGATCTTTGATCTCGTTTCCGAGCGCATCCTCGAGAAACTTGGTTTCCTCGACGCACGACTGACCGGGAATGCACTTGACCTGGACCGACACCTCACCCGACGGTGAGATGGTGATTTCAAGCTCTTTGCGCTGCGCCATGTTCGACTCCTTGTTGGCACGGTTTGGGGAAAGCTAGCCCCACTTCGAGACGGAGAGCTTGATCGTACCGTCCTCGGCGACGTTCTGCTCCTCGATCTTGTAACCCTGCGCTTCGCAAGCCACGACCACTGTCTGGTAGGCGTACTCGCGATTTATCTCATCGACGACTTCCTGCTCGGTCTTTCCGACGCTGGTTTCGACTCCCCACCAGTCCGCTTGCAGGCCGTAGGTGCCGTCTTCGTTTTTCACCACGCCGATGTCGTAGCGACCCATGTTGATCGAGACCTCGGCGGTGCTCTTCTGTCCGCGCCAGCCCCGCACCTCAACGCCCTGCTCCGAGTGAGTGTACTTGAGCTTGAGCTTGTCGAGCGCCTTTAGCAGACACGCAATGTTGTTGATCTTGGTTGCGACCGTCGTGAAGTGACTCATCGGCTCTGCCTTCCGTTACAGCTCAATCCGTCCGCCCGGCTCGGTGGGCACGGCAAAACGATCCTTGGTGCGACGCTGCGGCTGCTGCGATGGAGGCAGCGACGCGGTCCGCGCCCGTGTCCGCGCCCACTCACGCATGTCGGCGATCTTTTCGGCCATCGTCACTGCGAGTGGAACGATCTCACGCGCCGAGTGCAGAAGCTGATCGCTCGTCAGCTCTCGGTTGTGAGGATCCGCGTCGAAAGCCTCGTACAGCGCCGAGACGACGACTTGCTCGACCTCGCTGCCGGAGAACTCCGCCATCGCGTCGACCAGCTTGCCCAAGTCGATGTGCTGGATGCTCCGCCCCTTCTTCTTCATGTGGATCTTGATGATCTCGCCGCGCTCTTCTTGCGTCGGAAGATCGACGAAGAAGATCTCGTCGAAACGACCTTTGCGCAGAAGCTCGGGTGGAAGGCTGCGCACATCGTTTGCCGTTGCGATGACAAACACTGGCGCCGTTTTTTCCTGCATCCAGGTCACAAACGTTCCGAACACGCGTGAGGTCGTTCCACCGTCGGACATGTTCGATGAACCGGTGCCCGAAAGACCTTTTTCGATTTCATCGAGCCACAGAATCGCGGGCGCCACAGCTTCCGCCGTCTTGAGCGCCTTGCGCATGTTTTCTTCCGACGCACCGACGAGACCACCGAAGATCTTGCCGACATCGAGCCGCAGAAGCGGCATCTGCCACGCAGCACCAACGGCCTTGGCAGTCAGCGACTTACCGCAGCCCGGCACACCGAGGAGCAGAATCCCTTTGGGAATCGGCAGACCGAAGTCGCGGGCTTCCGACGTAAACGCGTGCCGCCTTTTGACCAGCCACTGCTTCAGGATCTCCAGACCGCCGATGCCGTCGAGCTTCTCCTCTGCTTCGTAGTATTCGAGGATGCCGCTCTTGCGAATGATGTGTTTTTTCTCGGCCAGGATCGTCGGCAGATCGAAAGTCTTGTGACGGACGATCGACTTGGCGATGACGTTTTCCGCCTCGGTCAAGGTCAGGCCAAGCGCAGCATCGACGATCTGCTCGCGTCCTTCGGCGTCTTTGGCGATGCCCGGATCGCAGCCCTGTGGGAGCTGATGCAACAGTCCCTCGACGACTTTGTTCAATTCAGGCCGGTTTGGCAGATCCCAATCGACGATGCAGAGGTCTTTTTCAAGCTCAGGCGGAATCTTGGTCACCGCCGACAAGATGAAGACGTTCTTCTGCGTCTTGCGAAGATCATGCGCCAAGTCACGCAGCTTGCGGACCACCGTCGGGTCGTTCACAAAAGCGTGGAAATCACGCAGGACAAAAAGCCCTCGCCCTTCCGACGCTGCGATGTAGTCGAGCGCCTTGATTGGGTCTTTGGCGTCACCGCCCTTGAGCGTGCCAAACTTTTGCACAAAGCCGCGCGTAATCGACCACGAGCCCAGCTTCATGTCGCGACGACGTGCCAGCTTGAGCAGCGAGTCCTCGACGCGCTGTTCCTCGGACGAAATGATGTACATGAGCGAATACCGCGCCCGAATGAGATCGAGGATCTCCTTCTCGCTGCGGTTTAGCTCCTCGCTGTCAGTCGGTGGTGCAGCCGCTTGCTCTTGCGTCATGGGGTTCACCTGTGAGGGATTTTTCGTCGCTGTGCCTACTCAATCAGGCTGCGGAGCGAGCGGACATGGCCTTTGGCTTCATCTGCGCGGTTCATGGTGTCGTCGATGGCATCACGCAGCTTGCGGCCAGCATCGCGATCCGAATACGAGCGCTCCATCTTGTTCCACATCTCTTGCGCCATCACGATGGCGAGACGCAGCTCCGATAGTGCGTCGTTGATTCCGTCGTACGCCGTCGTGGCGACACCTTTCATCTCGGTGAGCATGCGCTCGGCTTCGCTGTTTCCAGACGACGCCGCCGGTGGAGGTGGCGCAGCCGCAGCTTTCTGTAGTTCCTTGCACATCGCTTCAAGCTCAGCGACCCGAGCGCGGTACTGATCACGCTCTGACTTCGTCGCCGAAAGCTCTTGCAGCGCCGATTCGGACGCCGCGGCATTGGCGAGCTGATTCTTCAGGTCAGCCACTTCCTGCGCCTTGGCGTTGTGCTTGTCGATGATCTCTTGCTTCTCTTTGTCGTGCTTGGCGCGCAGCTCAGTTGCCGCTTGGTTGACGGCCTGGTTGACCGCCTGCTCGACGGTAGATTGAAGCTTGGCCTGGCTGCCCTTGCGCTCCTCGGCGAGCTGGTCGCGCTGCTTCATGACCGCCGAGAGATCTCCGGCTGCCTTCGCCAGCTCGTCGTTGAGCCGCGACACTTCGATGTTGGCATCACTGAGGTTCTCGCGCAGTGCAGCCATGTCGCGGGTCAGCGTCGCAATCTGCTCGCCGCCCTCGACTTGGTTTGACAGCATGTTGTGCAGGCGATCAAGCTCCGAGCGAAGCTCCTCGACCTGCACCTGCGACCGATTCTGCCGTTCCCGCAGGTTGTCGCGCTCGCCACGAATCCCAGATAGCTCACGCTCCTGTTCCTCGCTCCGCTTGCGCAGATCCTTGAGCTGCGATTCCTGGTTGACGAGACCGACGCGCTGCTCCTCGATAAGCCGCTCACGCTCTTTCAAGATGTCGCGCAGCTTGTCGACGTCACCGATCTGCGAGTTGATCGCCCGCATCTGCTCGTCGCGCGAGCGAACCATTTCTTGCAGCTTCTGGGTCAGGTTGTCGGCAGCCTGTTTGCTCCGCCTGACATCTTCTTTCGCAGCGGCCAGCTCTCGATCTTTCGCCTCAACCTGGGTTCGCAGCTCGTCCGACTGCGCCTTGGTCTTGTCAAACTGCTCTTTGAGCTGCTTGAGATCCTGACGCAGCTCCTCGTTGTTGCGGCTCTCTTCGCGCAGCTCTTTTTCGGTCTGCTGCATCTGCCGCGACAGCTTCTCGGCGGTGGTCTTCGCAGCGGCGGCCTCTTGGCGCAGCTTCTTGACCTCGCCTTCCATCGTCTCGATCTTGGTAACCGCCTGGTCTTTTTCGGCCTTGATCTCGTCGAGAGACTTCTGTGCCGTGGCCAGGTCGGTGGTGAGCTTGTTGACTTCTTCCTGAACCTTTTTGACCGCTTCTTCCGAGACGCTGACCTTCGCGCCTTCGGCGGGCTTGGCCTCGGCGGGTTTTTCGGGCTCGGGGGCCGGAGCCGGTTCAGGCTTGTTGCTCTGCGCTGCAGGCGTCGCCGAACCAGGAATCGGAGGCGGACTGGCTGGCGTAGCAGGGGGCGTGGCCGGTTGACCGCCAGCAGCGGGCTGCGGCTGGGCTGGCGGCGTGGGTGGCGTCGGACCGCCTGGCTGCGGAACTGTTTGCCGGACCTGCTGCTCGGGCGCATCGACAAATCGAACCTGGAGCGAGCCGCAGCGGACGACATCGCCGTGGTTTAGCTCATCCCGGCTGATGCGCCGTTCGTTGATGAAAGTCCCGTTCGCGGAGCCGAGATCTTCGACGTACCAGCGTGAATTCACAAAGCTTATCTTGCAGTTCTTCCGCGACACCATTGCGTCGTCGGTACGAATGATGCAATCGACGGCTCGACCCAAAAACGAGCCTGTCTCCGGAAGGTTCACTGCGGCGTCACGGCCTTGGGCATCTCGATATAGGAGCTTGGCTGTCATCTTCGCTTCTTCTCTAAAGCCAAAGTCGGTTTACAGACGGAAAATCATCTCGATGTTGCCGACGCGAACCACGTCCCCAATCGCGAGCTTTTTCTTCGGTACGCGGTCCCCGTTGACGAACACACCATTTGTCGAACCAAAATCCGCAACCTCGTATCCACCTTCGACTTTGCGAATGCCGATGTGCTTACGAGACACACTCGGATCATTTATGACGATGTCGTTGCCTGGAACGCTGCCAATCGTCACCACCTGCTTGTCGAGAGTGGCAACCTGATCTGCGAGCGGACCGTTGACGAAATGGAGCAGCGCTGGCTTGCCTTCCTCAAAGTCGGGGACGGCCTTGCAAAACAGGCACTGCGTCCAGTCCGGCATCATTTCTTTTTTGCACTTGGGACAGGGCCGCACCCCGGCGCCTTGCAGCGACATAAACATCGTCGCACCGCCGGCCAGCCCGGAGAGCGCCATCAGAAGGTATGCAGCTATCGATGCCATTGCACTCGTCCCTCGTCGCTAACCGAAGATCGACTTGAACTTGAACTCGCTGCGTCCAAGCCGGAAGTTGTCATTGTCGACGAGGAAGTGTTCCTTCACTCGCTTGTCGTTGACGATGACTCCGTTGGTCGCGCCCAGATCGACGAGCTTGAAACCACCATCGACTTTGCGAATCTCGCAGTGCCGATGCGACATAAAGCCGTCTTCGATCACGATGTCACAGTCGGGCGCCGTACCGATGACAACGCGGTCCTTGAGCTTAAACGTCACGTCCTTGTACTTGCCCGTGAGACCCATCACCCAGCCCATGGTGATGTCGCCGGCAGCCTCGAGCGCCACCGTCTTGTTGCTCATCCGAGGCGCAGGCGCATCCGGTTTGCCAGGCTGCGGCGTCGGCGAAGGAGCCGCCGCTTGGGGCTTCTTGCGCAGCAGCATCGCGATGATGATCGTACCGATCACGCCGGCGGCGATCAGCGCATACAGCCACCACTTGCTCTTTTCTTTCGGAGGTGGCGCGGCTCCAACCGGGGCCTTCGACAAAAGCTTTTCTTGAATCGTGTTGCTGTAGACGGGCTTGCCGCCCGCTTCGTGTGTCACCTGGAACAGGTGGTCTTGATCGTCGCCGGCGATGGTCAGCGGGAACGTCACCAGATACTGCTTCTGGATTTCGTCCACGATTCCGTCGATCTTTGGACCAATTTCCGTTGGTGCCTTGGCGACACGATCGGTGCCGTAGCAGCGCTTGGTCATTTCCTGCAAGTTGCGCAGCTTCGACGCGTCGAAGGCGTTGTAACCGACGGTATCGATGACAATGCCGCCGAGCTGGGCGCGGTTGCCGATTTCGGTGAAGTTCTTTTTCTCGTTGTTGACGTCGATGCCGTCGGAAACCAAGATGATCAGCTTGCGACGGCCTTTTTCCTGCTGCTTGAGGAGGTCTATGGCCGTTCGCACGGCGTCGAGCATGTGCGACTCACTGGCCTCGGTTTCGAGAGCGATCTTGCCGATGCCAGCATCGACTTCGGTGGTGGTGCCAAACTCGATGATGCGGTTGGTCTTGTCGGCATAGGCGAGGATGCCCATCCGACCGCCGGGCGTGTTGCCGACGGCATCGTTTACGCGACGGAGGCCGCCTTTGACTTCCGACATGACTCGCTCATCGACGGCGCCACCGACTTGAACGACACCAACGACGAAAATCGGCTCCTTGGCCTGATCAAACGTGGTGATTGCCCGGCCCGCGCCTTGATCGATCGAATCAACTTGCAGCTTGAAGTCGGTCGCTTGACGACCGGCGATGACGGTCCCATCTTCCTCGACGTAGGTGATGTAGACCTTGAGGTCGGGTAGCTTGTCGAAGCCAAATCGCTCGAGGCGGAGCTTGGCGTTCTGTGCGTCGGAAATCGCAGGCAGAAGCAACGTCCAAAGCAGCGCCATCGTCGCCAGGGTTGCGCGCGAAAGATAGCGAGCCAGCAGACGGACGACCGAAATACCCGAAGTCGATTGAAGAAGTGACCGACAGTGCATGGTCTGCCCTTAGTGCTTGGTCTTGAAGCGGAAGGTGGTGCGACCCAGGCGAATGTTGTCGCCGTCGACAAGCTCGGTGGACGCAATGGCTTTGTCGTTGACATACGTGCCGTTGCGAGAGCCAAGGTCGTTGATGCGGAAGCGACTGCCCTGTGACAGCACGACTTCGGCATGACGGCCCGAGATCGCTGCGTCAAAGAGCTTGATCTCACAGCCATCGGCAGTACCGATGATCGCGCGGGTCCGGATTTGAAGAAGCTCACCGGTCATCGCACCTTCGAGAGGAACGAGCCAGGCGACGTTGTCACCGGTGTCACCCGTCGCAAGAAGTGGGGCATCAATGGCCGCAGCATCCATGGCAATGGTCTTGGCAGCGCCCCCCGGTGAAGGCATCGGTGCGCCATATCCCGGGGCTCCCGGAGGTGCACCATATCCGGGCGCTCCCGGAGGCGCTCCGTATGGCGGCGCTCCCGGAGGCGCTCCGTACGGGGCAGCCCCAGGTGCAGCGCCAGGCGGTCCGGCGGTGACCGGCTGATTCTGGTTTTGACCGCAGTAGGGACACTGATCCCAGCTTTTCTGCAGCTTATTTTGGCACCTAGGACACGTTTTCTTACTCCAAGGAAACGACCAGCCCATCTTTTTCTTTTCCGCCTGTTGCTGCGCCATTTGGGGCGGCGGCGCCGCCTGCGGCGACGATCCCCAGCCAGGCATCGCCTGACCGGGCGCCACGACCATGTTCTTCATGCCCGCGACCTCGGAGCGCGCGCTATCTCCAAGGTATTGCACTCGCCGCACGTCGGCCATCGCGCCACCCTGAACACCGCGCACACGCGCGACCAAGCTCCAGAGCTCGCGGAAGGGCCGCATGATGATCTCAATTAACTGGTCGAGAAACATGACCCGTCCAGCTTACCTTATTGCCTTGGTTGGTAGAACCAGTAACGGAACATGTTGATGTCGCGGCCAGCCGTGACGGCGATTTGCTTGACGTTCGGCTCCGCGCGCACCACAAACTCGGCTGGGACGATGTGCGGCCAGTTGCGCCAGCGGTTGATTCGGTCGGTGCCGGGGCACTCGCAGATACCGGCCTTCTTGCCATCGACTTCGAACTCCAGCGAGTAGTCGCCGTAGACGTAGTCCATGCGACGGACGATGAGCAGCCGCTTGCCCGGCGTAACGCCCTTGACCTTGTAGGTGACGTAGCCCGAAACGTGGGCACGACCGACGTCTTCGAGCGACTTGCCGTCGGGGTACTTGAGCCGCTGCCGTGATCGGTAGGAGTCGCGGGCCTCTTGAATCTTGAGGTCGTGCGCGCTCTCCGAGTCGGTGTCCATGACCTTGATCATGTCGATGCGGACCCAGGTCTCGCCGTTGATCTCCAGCTCCATCGGGAGATCCTGCTCGGAGATACCCTTTATGCGCTCCATGTCGTCAGGCGGAATGTCGTTTGGACCGTAGGTGCCGCGCGGCTTCTTGTCCTTGTCCTTGTCGGCAGCATCGGCAGTCTTGGTCTTGCCATCATCGGACGGCACCGTCTGAACTGGACCCGGCATCGGCGACGACTCGGGCGCTTCCCCACCGTACAGCGGAGCAAGCTCCTCGGCACCTTTGGCCAAATAGACGAGCATGTTGTCGAACGCCTCGGGGCTGTTGCGACGCTCGCCGAGCAGGCCTTTGACGATGTCGATGTTCTTCTTGTAGTTGCCAAACTCTTTCTTCTGGCCAAGCTGCGGATGGTTGACCTCGACATCCTTGGTCAGCTCGTCCTGAAGCTGGACCAGCATGTTGAGCACTTCGTGCCCATTGCGGTTGTCGAGCAGGTCCGACACAT
>CAYTGC010000146.1:0-12749 GCA_964437195.1 uncultured Myxococcales bacterium
AGCGGGCCTGCGGCCATGCGACAGGCGCCTACAATGTCGACCATGTAGACGTCGAAGGTCTGGCGGTCTACACGAACAATCCGCCCTGTGGCGCAATGCGCGGCTTCGGGGCCAACCAGTCCAACTTTGCGATGGAATCGGTGCTCGACATGCTGGCGGAAAAGCTGGGCCTGGATGCCTGGGAAATCCGCGCGCGCAATGCCCTGACCGACGGTTCCATTTTCTGTTCGGGGCAAAAGCTACGGGCCGTCGGACTGCGCAAGACACTCGACGCGGTCAGGCCGTACTACTTGGAAGCGCGGGAAAAGGGCAAGTCCGTCGGGCTTGCGTGTGGCATCAAGAACGTCGGCATTGGCAACGGCATGGCGGATGTTGGACGGGCCGCCCTGATCGTCGGTGAAGATGGCACGGTGACGATCGCCAACGGCTATACCGAGATGGGCCAAGGGCTGTTTACGATCCTCATCCAGGTGGCCAGTACTGTGACAGGACTGCCGCCTTCGACCTTCTTGGCGACGGTGGATACTGCGGACAAGGCTCCGTCGGGGATGACAACTGCTTCGCGTGCGACGGTGTGCGCCGGTCGTGCCGTCGAAGACGCAGCGCGCAAGCTCCAGGCTGCGCTCAAGACCCAGTCACTTGGCGACTTGAAGGGGCAGCGCTTCGACGGAGAGTTCGTTTTTGACAAGACCTCAGCGCTTGGGGCAGACGTACAAGATCCGATCACCCACCTTAGCTTTGGTTACGCCACGCAGCTCTGCATCCTCGACGACACAGGCAAGGTCGAGCGAGTGGTGGCGGCACACGACGTCGGGCGCGCGCTCAATCCCAAGCTTGTGACGGGACAGATCGAGGGATCGATCCACATGGGCCTGGGCTTTGCGCTGACCGAGGAGCTGATCGTCGAAGAGTGCCAGATCCAGAATCCGACGCTGCGCGGGATTGGCATCATCCGGGCCGAGCCGATGCCGAAGATCGACGTACTGCTCGTGGAAGAACCGGAGCCCGAGGGTCCGTTTGGCGCCAAAGGCGTTGGTGAAATCGGCCTGGTTCCGACGGCACCCGCGGTGGCCAATGCGCTGTACCAGTTCGACAAGCAGCGGCGCTTTTCTCTGCCGATGCGCGACTCGGTGGCCGCGAGAGCGCTCCATCCCCAGCCCAAACGCTCTTCGGCACGCGGCTAGTCTACGGTTCTCCGACGGTGAGGCCGACGGGAGAAATGAACGGCAGCGGTGCTTCGCGCACGAAGTATGCACCCGTCGTTTGTTTCTCGCGGAGCGTCGTGAACCGGTATTGATAAAGCTGGACCCGCAGATAGTTCGGTTTGCGTCCACCAAACGGATCGCTCTCGAACAGCCACAGGACATCGGGAGAACCTTCCAGGAGCCGCAACAGCAGGATTTCCAGCCACGGGCTGTCGCTTGGGCGGCTGAGAGCGGCAAACCACATCTGCCAGTCGAGCCGAGGCTGGTGCGGTGCGTTCCAGCGCGGCGACCGCGTCACATCGCCGGGTTTGTAGCGGAACGAATACTCGCGCCAGGTCTGTCCGTCGAGACTTCCTTCGATGGCAAGCTCGGGCCGGGTGGTCGTCATCGACGCAAACGGACCATAATGCGACACCGCTTGTAGCGGTGCAGTCAGCTTCATCGCTTGGTGGATGGGCGGCGGAACCGCGGTCCGAAACCGCACGGTCCACAGGAAGTGACCCAAGCTTGAGGCAAACAGAACCGCGGCGAACAAGAGCCTCGGCAGCCCCCAAAACAGCGACGGTCGCGTGGTCAGGTGACTCGGATCGTCACGATCAGCGGCGGGCGTTGGACGCAGGCGTGAAAGCCAGTCCGGCGGCACGAGCAAAAGCGCCACAAGCAAAACCAGCAGGTTGAAATAGCCGTAGTTTCCCGTCGCTGCGATCCCAACTTGGAGCAGCACCGTGGGAAACAGCGCGACGACGCGCGAGCGCGGGATGAAGATCAAAAACGGAACCAGTAGCTCCGCAGCCAGAGTGAAGACCACCAGTGCTTTCTTGAATACCGCCGGAAGCGCATGGGCGTAGTAGCCGACCACCGTCGGAAGTGGCTGGGTAAAAAAGTGATAGTCGAGTGCGGTGAGGCCTCGCCACGTCGGATCTCCCGACGCGAGCTTGACGTAGCCCGAGCCAAACAAGACCCGAAACAGAAGCCACAGGAGCAGCCAGCGTCCGACGGCAACAAGCACCAGCGGCTGCGGCCTGCGAAAGCGAATCGGCACCGCGACGAGCGCCAGCACGCCGATTTCCGACAGCAGTGCATCCCACTGGAACGACAAAAATGCGCCGCCCACCGCGAGAAACGACAGGTGACACAGCCATGCGACGAGCAGCGCCGGCCAGACCAGGCGCAGCCCCAGCACCGACAGACCGGAGACAAGGCCCACGCCGCAGACCGCCTGGAGCGCCGTGTTGCTGCTAGAAAGCCAGAACACCGTCGGCAAGAGCAGATACTTGCGGACCCCAAGATCCGCCGAAACCGAGCCGAGCAGAATCGGCGTCGGAATGAGCCCTTGGCTCCCGAAGAGTCCGGCCACTTGTGGCCACAGCGACGCAAAAGCAATGCAGTAAATGAGCCCGAGCAGCCTTACAAACAGCGCGTCTCGACCTGCGGCGAGCGGTAGCTCGGGAAGCTCCGAGGGAAGAAGCCAGCGACGAAGTCCGGAAACCAGCCGTCCAATCACTGTTTTTCTACGACCGGCTTGGCCTTTGTGGGTCGGCTGTCGAGATAGATGAGGACGCCACCAACGATACCAACGATGCCACCACCGACGAGCAAGCTGACTCCGGGGGCGAGGTTGTCATACTTGTTGGCGCAGTGGTAATCCGACAAACCGACATCGGGGCATTCCGTTGTGAACACCGGGGTGTTGTGTTTGTAGAGCAGCGCAGCTCCACCAGCGATCAGGCCAACGGCACCGATGGTGGCCGCAACCCCGAGCCCGGTTCGCCACGAGCGCTGAGTACTCTGTGCCGACAAACTGAGTCGCAGCGTCATCGGCTGGCTGCCCGCGACGACCTCGACTTGCTGGCGAACGCGGCGGCTTTTGTCATCCTGCACGACGAGGTTGTGTACCCCCGCAGCGAGCAGATACGACGCCGGGGTCCGCTCGCTGCGCAGCGAGCCATCAATCGTGACCGTCGCACCCGGTGGCTCGGTTTCGACGATTAGAATGCCGCTCTCCCCGATTCGTGGCTCCGTCATCTGCGGCCCGCGTGGCGGCACTTCTTTGGTCAGTCGCTCAGCTGCGCGGATCACCATCTGCCGCACGTCGTCGGTGGAACAGACATCGCAGCGTTCTTGAATGGGCGTCGAGCCTTGACCCGAAAACAGGTCGCGCATCGTCAGCTTTAGCGAAAACGTCGACAGCTCAAGCCGCTGCACCTCGCCTTCGATCACCCGACGAACCCCGAGCAGCTGCGCCAGCCGACCGTAACAGCTCGCCGTTGAGCAACCGAGAAGCCGCAGCTCGCTGCCGAGCAGGCTCTCGACCTCTTGCGCGCTGCGCACCGAATATCCGCCCCGCTGCACCGTCGTCGACAGATTGTTGCGGAGGTCTGTGGCCACTTCTTCGGCCATGCCCGAAAACGACAGCTTGGCGATAGCGATCGGCTCACTCGGCAGTGGCTCGCTCTGGACCTGTTGAGCACGCACGGTTGGCGGGGCGGCGTTGCCGACGAGTGGTGTCGCAAGCAGGCAGCCAAGCAGCCAGGAGCGAAGCGCCGCAACCGGACGCCTCTGCAAGCCAGTTTGGACCATGAGTTATAAGAATCGCACCGCTTGGCCTCTGTCAATCGTCGTGCGCAGGGAACAAGCGAGAACCAAGCCGCTCATCGTCAGCGAGCGTCAAAGAACAGCGAATCTTGCGGCGGGTGGGACTGTGTCCTGCTGAAACGATCGGCGTGAACGTGTGCAAAGTTTGGCGACCTAGGTCACTGCGTCCAAATCCGCGTGAACGTAGTCTGAACCGCAGAAGGAGGTTGTTTTTGCCATGAACGCTGCTCAATCACCGCTTGATTCGGCGTCGCCCGTCTCGATCATCGAGTACATCTTGCGCCGCTTTCACGATCCACTGCCCGAGCAGATCGCGTCGCTGAAGCAAACGGCCAATGCGCTGCTGGCGTCGTCGAGCAAGCCAAGCGACAACCTGGGCCAAATCATCCGGCTGCTCGACGAGCTGTGGTGCGAGCTGGAGCCTCACCTCTTCAAAGAGGAGCGTGTGCTTTTTCCGATGATCGAGTCGGTTGTCGTCGCCAAAACTGCGGGTCGTCCGCTTGTTCCGTCGCCTGTGCAGATCGTGCAGGGACCGATTCGCGTGATGCTGATGGAACACGATCGGGCCGATGAGATCCTGCGCGCGTTGGAAGACGTGACTTCCAGATATCAGCTGGCCGACGGTGGAAGCCCGGGCCTTGGATCGCTGTATGCGGACCTAAAGCGGCTCGACGACGAGCTTCGCGAGCACATCCGCGTCGAAAATGATCTGCTGTTTCCTGCGGTATCGCGTCTGTAAGCGACGTCCAGATCGGCTGTGACCGATGCCTATTTGGCGCGTGCGTCGTCGAGAGAGACTGCCATGTGCCTACGTCGTGAAAACCACACAAGGGCGAGAACTCCGAGGAAGACGGCAAACCAGAGCGTCTCCATCCGAATCAGCAGCGTCGCCGCCACAGCACTGGCACGAGGCATGGGGCCAAGCTCGGCCAGCAGCAGCGCCATTCCGCCCTCGGTGACACCAAGCCCGCCTGGCACAAACGCCAGTGCACCAGCCACTGTCATCACCGAATAGATGAACGTTGCGAGTGTGACGGAAGCCTGACCACCATCGGCAAATCCGTGAATTGTGATGTAAAAAGCCAGACACTCACAAAACCACGAAAATACCGACGTTACCGTCGCCAGCAGCAGTGGAACGGGCCGCAGCAGCACGTAGGCCGAGTCGTAAAACTCACGCAGCTTGGGGGCCAGCTTCGGTCCGAACGCCGGGAGCTTTTCGACGAAGCTGAGCACCAAATAGACCAGCGAACGCCAGGTCGCAAGCAGCGTCAGCGAAAGACAGAGCGACACCCCAATCCCAATCAGGTAGTGATGCTCGGGTCGCATCCACGTCGACACGCCAATGAGCGCCAGCAGCAGCACCCCAATCAAGTCGGTGAGTCGCTCCGCGAGCACAATCGGAGCCGTGCGGGCGATCGGCTGACGGTAACTTTCGCGCAAAAGATAGGACTTCAACACCTCGCCGACTTTTCCGGGAGTCACTGTCAGGGCGAACCCGGAAAAAAACACCAGCATCGAGTCGAGGAGCGAGAGGTGCGTTTCATCGCCGTCCACTCTGTCCGGTTTCGGTTGTGGCCAGGCTGGCACCGACAAAAGTCGCAGATAATAGTGCCAACGAACGAAGCGAAACAGAAAGTTTAGCGACGCCAGAAACAGTCCCAGCGCGATCAGTCCAGGGGAAATACTTCGCAGCTGGGAAACGACTTGCCGACCGTCGCCATAGCCAGCCGCCAGCAGAACATACAGTGCTGCTCCTGCGGCAACCGAGAGAATGACGCCCCGTGCGGTTCGACTCACAAGCGTGGAACTTCGCCCAGGCATCTTGACCTGTCAAGTGCGCCAGTCTGTTCGCAAGCCGTCGCTGTGACCAGGTCGCGTTGGCGCATGGGGCCCTTGGCCATGCAGCGTTTGTTTCGCTCGCGCTGCGTCATCGGGCCGAAGAGCTGCTACCGATTTCCGACAGACGCTCTAAGATGGCGTACAACTTTCGGCGCGTTCATGGACCGACGATCCGCGATAAGAACGATCGGCTTGGGAATTGCCACTTGGGGGCTTTCCTCACCCGTGTCAGCGCGGGAAGAAGAGTCGCTTTCCTTTGGCAGTGGGAGCTGCGGCATGCTTCAAGATGGTGTTCCGCTGCCTTGTCGGGGTCCGAACTTCGAGTCCTTTTCAACGACGGCCTGCGCGGTGGGCCGCAACCATCTGCATCCGCTGGTTCGCGATACGGTGGTCGATGCATATCGGGCGCTGGTCGCCACACATCCCAAACGGACGTGGCAGTACGGCGAGATGGGATTTGCGAAAGGGGGACGGCTGTGGCCGCACAAGACGCACCAGAATGGTCTGGCCGCAGATTTCTTCGTTCCCGTCCTTGATGGATCGGGTTTGCCCGCGCAGGTTCCCATCTCTGTTCTTCACAAGCTGGGTTATGGGCTGGAGTTCCGAAAGGACGGAACCCTGGGTGATCTACGCATCGATTGGGGGGCGATTGGGGCGCACCTGCTTGGGCTGGAAACCGCTGGTCTTCCGCATGGCGTTCACATCGAGCGCATCATCCTGACACCAGATTTTCACAGCAAGCTGTTTGCGCAGGCGCCCGCGCTTCACAGACTTGCACCCCTGTTTATGAAGCGAGAAGCCTGGGTCCGCCACGACGAGCACTATCACGTCGATTTCACGATTCCGCAGCGACTGCGCAGACCCCTCACCTGTTCCCACTAGCGGGCCGACACACCCATCAGTCGTCGATGCAGCTCGTGGTTGGCCAGCGAAAGTAACGCTCGTGCATCACTGAATACAGCCAATTGCCAAGGAAGATCCCGCAGAGCGAAAGGAGTGCTCCCAGTTGAGCTTCGCCAAGCTGTACCGGCGCAATGCTTGGACAGGAACCGCACAACGCCCGGCCAGCACCAAACAGAAGACCCCCTACCAGACTGCCAGGATGAATCCGCCGCGCTTGCCACTTGGGGTGTGAAAAGGAACGAATCACTTGCCACGCGACGACGAGAACTGCGGTCGCAAGGGCAAGAGTATAGAGCAGGCGCAGATCCGCAAAGGTGAACATCTTGTGGACTTCGTCCCAAGGCGAAAAGCCAATGCGGCTGAGTGTATAACCAAAGCCTAGGTCAATGCCGATCGTACCGATGTACTCTTTCACAAGAGCCTCCCAATCAGCAGAGACAGCACGGCACCGGATGCAAAGAAACCTGCGGTTGCGACCAGGCTTCCTTTCTGAAAACGACTGACTCCACAGAGTCCGTGCCCCGAAGTACAGCCGCCCGCCATCCGGGTTCCAAAGCCAACCAGGACTCCGCCCACAACCAGAATCACCGACGTAAGCAGAGACGTTCCGTGTACCAGTCGATCGAACAGCTCACTTCGCAGTCCCCATGTCTCGGCAGCATGTTGGAAGGTACCGGATGGTACCGGATGGTACCGGATGCCCAAGCGAGAGCAGCTTGTAGCGCTCACTGTTCGACCACTGGCATTCCTTGTGGCTGGTCAACCAGGCGGGGTTCTGCATCTGCAGATTGCGGGTCAAGTAGGAGACTTTGCCGTGCTGCGTGCAACACGATCCCCGAACGGGGAAACCCGCCAAATCGTTATCCTGGCACTCCTCTACAGCTGGCATTCGTCCAGATTGCGACATCATTTTTGCTGCTGCACTGATTCAGATCGCGGACTCCTTTTCCATCATCGCCAGCGCGAAGATAGATCGTCACCGGACCTTTTCTCGCATTCACCCAGGCACACCTCACTTCGCGACACTCTCCGGACTCGAGCGCACTGCGTATCGTCGCTGAACACGCAACCGGAGCGCCGCTGTCGGGATCCCCGTCGTAGAACGTACTGGAAGTCACAGCGGGAGTCGCGGCGCCACCCCGATTGCAGATCAGAGCGGAGAGCTGCCACTCCGTTTCACAGTGAGGACTAAGGGCTTGGGTCTGAAAGCGTGCCGTCAGATCGTAGGATGCAGGGGTGCTTCCCATCGGCATCGTTTCCGATGTATTGGAGCGATACGAATTGTGCGATTTCCACGAAGGAAGAGCGCCAATCGGAACCTGAAGAGAATCGGAGATATTGGTGATGTGATACGCATGCTGATTCCACACCGGACGTGTCTTGGTCCAGCGATTCTGTGGATCCGTGAGAACCAAGATTCCTCCCGCTGCGCCACCCCATGGCGTCCGTGAGTTCTGTTCCGGAACACCAACGCGCAGACAAGCGCCCAAGTTGTCGTTGGGAACGTCGCTTGAAACGACCACATCGGCGCGTCCGTCCCCATCTGCATCGGCGACCACTGGCAGCTCGAGACCCGTGCTGCTCATCACACTGCGAGCAGCCAGCACGCGTCCATCCAGACCGGAGAAAATCCGAAGCCAACACTCATCGCGATGAATGACCTCAGCGATTCCGTCTCCATTCAAATCGATCGCAGAAACACCTGCGGACCCAGATGAGTAGTCATCGACGGGGCGAGACCACAAAACCCCTGGTCGCGATCCCAAACAGCCCCTGGGCTTGGGAGTCTGGGCACAGCGCAGCGCATACGCAGTCACCGTCTTTGATGATGCGATGACAAAGTCTGCTGTGCCATCACGATCGAGATCGGCAATCGCTGCTGGTCCACCCCAGATTCCATCGCTGTCCAAGACCGTGTACGGACCGAAGATCGCCTTCTTCCGTACGTAGTCGTATACCTGCACCGTGAGCGCGGGAGCCGTCGATTCCACAAGCAAGAGATCAGGTTTTTTGTCACCGGAAAAGTCCGCGACTTGAGCAAAGAAAGGATCGGTGGTAAGCGATGGCGGTGTCTTGTCTGCTCCGGTTGTTCCCTCGTAGATTCGGTCGCTGCTGATCACTTCAGGTGCGCCATCTTCGTCCAGATCTGCAACCACGGAAATCGATCCCCACGACGCGCTCAAGTTGGGCTGTGTGAAGGCCGTTTCAAGCCTTGCAGGAGGACCGGGAACAAATCGTGATACCTGAGCCGCGACCACAATCTCTGGTGGCGATTTCCCATCGAGATCGGCGATGAGGGGGGCGCTCCACAGCTCGTAGCCGGAAGGATTCGTTTCGCGAAGCGGCTGACTGGACTTGGCAAGGAGAAGACCTTGGTGATTGAACACCACCACGCGCCGCTCTGCATCGATGGTCACGATCTCTGCAAGACCGTCTGCATCCAAATCAGCGACGGCAAGCTGTGCTTGGGCAGCGGACAGAAGGGACACACCTTTGCGTTCAAAACGAACCGAACAATCACTGGGATTGAGCGCCAGCAGAATGTCTGGGAATGCGGTGGCGATGACTTCAGGTTTTCCGTCCTGATCCAAATCTGCAACCACGGGCGTTGTCATGACTTGACGATCGCGGAGGTGGCATTTGACCACGGGCGATCGAAACTGATCAGGAGAAAAGGAACCCCCAAAGCAGCGCAAATCGACTGGCGAAAGGTGAGAACATAGCTCAAAGGGAATGCACCCACCGTCGTAGCAGCGCTGATCGTTGGGACAGTCATCTCCGGTCTTGCATGCACCGGAGTCCGGTAGACAGACTCCGTGCAGGCAGCGGGTTTCACCTGCACAGCCCACTTCTTCGCGACAAGGCAGTCCGCGACAACCATCTGCATTTGCGATCTCCCGAACGGGCGGCTTGGTTGCGGCATCCGGGGGACTCGAGTCCATGTCGGCCAGGTCTCGTCCGGCTTCACATCCAATCAGATGGAGCGCGGACAAGAGCAGCAGCTTGCGTCCTTGGAGTGTCGGACGGAAGCGAAGCCATCGAAATCGAAGACGATGCGGCTGCGCACGCATGCGCGCAAGCTATCACACCGCGTTCCCCACGGGCGGATCCGTGGCTTCGGGACACCGGATCGCGGTCAACGCCAGGTCGATGCACACCGAAGATCTGACGAACTCGCGGCCCGGCGTGGGTCGCCACGCTTGTGGCCGCTTTGGTCACATGTAGGGTACAGGCCATCGGGCACCGCGACTGAAGGCAAGCCGATCGCCGCAGGCTTTGTTTGGGGAACACTTGACCTGCCAAGATACCCAGGCTAGCGTGTCCTGCATGCCTGCACCGACGACGACTGCTGCTGCCAGCAAGGGTACTGTCCTGATCGCGGACGACGATCCAGAGATTCTGATGATGCTGTCGCTCCGGCTCAGCAAAAAGGGCTACAAGGTCTTCGAGGCTGCGGACGGCCTACAGACCATTCAGATCGCCCGAGAAAAGCACCCTGATCTGGTGCTGCTCGACGTGATGATGCCCGGCAAGAACGGCTGGGAAGTGGCCCGCGAGCTTCGCAACGATCCGCAGTTTGCCAACGTCGGCATCGTGATGCTGACGGCGATCGGCGAAAAAGTGAACGAAATGACGTCGCCACTATACGGTGCCGATGAGTACGTCGACAAGCCGTTCGATTTCGCGGACCTTGAAGGCAAGATCGCTCAGGTGATCGCTTCGCGGCACGGCAGCAAGCCGACGACAAAAGGTCCAGCGAAGTAAACCGCAAAACCTACGCTTTCGCGATCTCCTCCGGTCTGCGATAATAAAAAGACTTGAGAAGCGCGATGAGAGGGGCTGCGCGTGTGCTTGCTTTGGCTTTGGGTCTCTGCAGCCAGTTTCATGCTGCAGAGGCGAAGAAGCTTTCCAAACCGCTAAACGCCGCGGCAAAGCAGAAAACCGACCAGCTCACGGAGCAGGGCCTTTCAGCATTGAAAGCGGGTCAGTTTTCCGACGCTGTGCAAGCGTTTGTGGATGGCTTCCGGGTCAGTCCACTGCCGAAGTGGTTGTTTCACCTGGCGCAGGTTGCTGCGGCAGAAAAGAAGCCAGTAGAAGCACGCGACTTGCTGCGGCGGTTTCTGGCGGACTCGACGCTAGAGGCCGACGATCCGCTGCGCAAAGACGCCCAGACCCTGCTCGATTCGTTGCCGGTCGTGGATGCCGGCGAGATTTTGGTCGCGGGCCCCCGTGGTGCGTGGCTGTCAGTAGACGGTCGCTTTGTCGGTATCTTGCCGCTTTCGCAGCCGCTTCTGCTGCCTACGGGACCCCATCGGGTGGTTGCTAGCCAAGACAAGTGGCAAGCCGCGAGCGAGGTCAAGGCTCGATTGGCGCGTCAGGTCGAGCTTCGATTTAAGAGCGGATCCGATGTCGCCGTTGTGACGCTACCACCTGCGGTGCTGGTGATCGACAAGGCTCCCGACCCGCAGAGCGCGGAAGCGGTGCAAAAGAAAGTGCAGACCGCACTAGGCCGCGAGAGCTTTGCCATGGTGCCGCGAGGTGCCGTTGAGACCTATGCCAAGGACATTGCGAACTGCTTGACCGACGTCGCCTGTCTGCGGACGGCCGGGCAGAAATTTGGCGTCGAGTTCGTGCTCTGGACGGACACGGTGAAGCAAGGCAACGGATGGAAGGTGGAAATCCACCTGCGCGATGCTGCAACGGGAACTGAGCTTGGGCGCAAGACGTCGGAGTGCGATTCCTGCACCATCGAAGGCTTGCTGCCCAAGATTGGTGAGTCGACAGGGTCGCTTGCCAGCAATGCCAGCAGTCGCGATCGTGGCGATCTAGAAGTTCGCTCAAGTCCGGGCGGCGCCGAAGTATTGGTCGATGGACAGAGCCTAGGGACTGCACCGATCAAGCTGTCGCTTCTGTCCGGCCCATATGCGCTCGTCGTCCGAAAGCCCGGTTATGTCGATCACACCGAACAGATCGAAGTGAAGGGCGGTGGGCCGGTGGTGATCGACGCGACACTGGTCGATCGTGATGCACAGACAGAGCCTTCTCCTGTCAACAAGCCGGACTCGCTGCGCCTTGCGGTAGACCAGAAGCGTCCCAAGTGGCGTTATGCGGTAGGTGGGGCGGCGATTGGGGTGGGCGCGATCTTCATCGGCTTTGGCATCAGCGCATTTGTGCAAAACGGCGTGGTCCTCGATGGGCAGTGTCCTGCATCGCTGGGAGCGCTGCGGTGTCAGTTTGGAACGGTGGTTCCTGGGATTGGTCTGACGGTTGCGGGGGCTCTGATTGCCGGAGCTGGCGCTGGCATCATCGCTTGGCCTCCTCCCAAGCCGAGGCCGCAGCTTTCGCTTTGGGGGACATCCTCCGGAGTGGTTCTCGACCTGCGCTACTAGTTCGGGACTGGGCTCCGAATACGAAAGGAGTTCTACCGAAGGTCTGTTCCTAACCTGTTTCGCGCAGGATAGGAATCGCAGCTTGGCCACTCCAATCGCCGTTCCCATGTCGAACCGACAGCGACCAGCGTAGCCGCCGCATGGCGTATGGTCGCGCATTCCCCCACGCTGTAGCGAAGGTAGTTCACGAATCTGGCCAGCCCGATCTACAATGTCGCGTCATGAAGTCTGACTCGGGACGACGGTCAGGTGAGGAGGGCGATCTTGCATTCGCCCAGACGCTCGTCTCGAGTGAGGACGTGCTAGGGGATCTCGCGGACAGCAGCGGCACGACCGAGAAGAATCCCAACGCAAGCTCGCAGCGTTCATCGCGATCCTCCAAGCGCAGCGTGTCTGATGTACCGATTGGTACACTCTTTGGCAACTTCCAGATAGTGCGCAAGCTTGGCGTTGGCGGAATGGGCGTTGTCTACGAAGCCAAGCATCGAACCATCGGTCGTCGTGCGGCTGTCAAGCTGATGCATCCGGATCTTGCGCGCAGTCCAGGATTTGCTTCTCGATTCTTGAATGAGGCGCGGGCCGTCAACATCATTCAGCATCCCGGACTCGTCGAGATTTTCGAGTACGGACAGCAGCCGGACGGCACTCTCTTCATTGTCATGGAGTTTCTTCGCGGTGAATCGCTGGATCAAAGAATGTCCCGGTATGGTCAGCCATTTCGCGATGCGGACGTCATCGACATCGGCCAGCAGCTAGCGCGGGCCCTCACCGCAGCCCATACCGCCGGTGTCATCCACCGTGACCTCAAACCAGA
>CAYTGC010000147.1:0-12677 GCA_964437195.1 uncultured Myxococcales bacterium
CGAAGCTGCGTCAGATCGACACGCTGGCAGCGGAATATCCAGCCCAGACCAACTACCTTTATTTGACCTATCACGCCGATGCGCACGATGTCTTGCCGTCGGAAAAGAAGAAGCTGCTGCTGCTTGGGTCGGGCTGCTACCGGATTGGCTCGTCGGTGGAGTTTGACTGGAGCTGTGTCGGTGCGGCAGAGGCTGCACGCGCGCGAGGCTATGAAGTGGCGCTGCTCAACTGCAACCCCGAGACGGTGAGCACCGACTACGATCTCTGCGACCGGCTGATCTTCGACGAAGTGTCGCTCGAAACCGTCTGCGAGCTGTGGGATTTCGAGTCCTCGGCGGGCGGTGGCTTTGTTGGCGTTCTTTTGGCGATGGGCGGACAGACTCCCAATCGGCTGGCACTGCCGCTGCATCGGGCCGGTGTCCGACTGCTGGGGACCTCGCCGGAAGCAATCGACTGTGCCGAAGATCGCGCCAAGTTTTCGGGGCTGTGCGACCGGCTTCACGTCGACCAGCCGCGTTGGACCGAGGCCGGAAAGATCGAAGACCTCGACGGAGCCGTATCGGCAATTGGTGGTTATCCGGTGCTGGTGCGCCCGTCGTACGTGCTCTCGGGTGCGGCGATGCGAGTCGCCCACAGTGGCCCCGAACTGACGCTGTATCTCGACGGGGCCACGCAGATTACGCCGGAACATCCCGTCGTCGTCAGCAAATACGAACGTCACGCGCGGGAAATTGAGCTAGATGCCGTCGCTGACCATGGAAAGATCATCCTGTGGGCGATCTGCGAGCACATCGAAGACGCCGGGGTTCACTCGGGCGATGCGACGATGATGCTGCCGCCACAAGATCTGACCGTCGAGATGGTGCGCAAAGTGCGTCGGATCGGCGCGGCATTGTGCAAGGCGCTCGACGTGACGGGTCCGATCAACATCCAGCTCCTCGCACGCGACGACGAAGTGAAGGTGATCGAGTGCAACCTGCGGGCCTCGCGCAGCTTCCCTCTCGTCTCGAAGGCGCTCGGCGTTGACTTTATTGCGACGGCGACAAGGGCGATGCTGGGCGAAAAAGTCGATCTGCCCAAGCTGCGCGATCCGCTCGATCTCGACTATGTAGTCGTCAAAGCACCGATGTTCTCGTTCCGTCGTCTGTCCGGCGCGGATCCACTGCTCGGGGTCGAGATGGCGGCGACGGGAGAGGTCGGCTGCTTCGGCGACACCGTCGAAGAAGCGCTGGCGAAGTCGCTCTTGGCGACGGGTTTTCGCTGGCCACATCGCGGTGTGCTGCTGTCGCTGGGAACCATGGGAGACAAGTATCTGCTCGTCGAAGAATCGCGTGAGCTGGCCAAGCTTGGGCTGACCCTTTACGCGACGCCGGGAACCGCCGAAACGCTCCACGCCGAAGGCATTGCCTGTCGCACCGTCGATAAAGGCCAGAGCGGCAGCGAGTCGGATGTGCTGCGGCTGCTCCGCTCGGGCGCGATCGATCTGGTCATCAATATCCCGCGCAGCTTCGACAGCCAAGGGCGTCCCGATGGTTTTCTGATTCGACGGGCAGCAACGGACCTAGAGATCCCGCTGCTGACCGACTTGCAGCTCGCACGGGCCGTGGTGCGAATGCTGACGCGGATAAAGCCGCCAGCCCCGGGAACGACTGGGACGTTGCGGGCGCTCACCTGGCGAGAATATCTGTCACGCAACGCCGACGCCTAGCCTGCGTCCCTGGCGGCAGGTCAGCGTTTGCGCTAGCGTGCTGCCGTCACCTCGAAGGAATCTAACGATGAGCACGACCGCCAAGCGCCACCACCTTGAGACACTCGCCATTCACGCCGGTCAACCGCCTGAGCCGACGACGGGGGCGATTACCCCGCCAGTGTTCATGACATCGACGTACGTGCAGGACGGACCCGGCGGACACAAGGGCTATGAGTATTCGCGAACTCACAATCCGACGCGGCAAGCGCTCGAGGCGAACATCGCGGCCCTCGAGGGAGGTCAGTTCGGCGTGGCGTTTGCTTCGGGCTGCGCGGCGACGACGACCATCCTGCACACGCTGTCGGCGGGGGATCACTTCGTCGCTGGCGATGATCTGTATGGCGGCACGTATCGAATCTTCGAGCGTGTGATGAAGCAGCTAGGTGTGACCGCCACCTACGTCGATCCCATGCGACCGGGCGCGTTCGCCGAGGCGATCCGACCGAACACCAAGCTGGTGTGGATCGAGACGCCAACGAACCCGCTGCTCAAGCTGTGCGACATCGAGGCTGTGGCGAAGATCTGTGCATCGGCCAAGCTGCCGCTTTTCGTCGACAGTACGTTCATGTCGCCCGTGCTTCAGCGTCCGCTCGAGCTGGGCGCGACGGCGGTGGTTCATTCAACGACGAAGTACATCAACGGTCACGCCGATGTCGTCGGTGGCGTCGTGGTGACGAGCGATTCGGCGCTGCATGACAAGCTGCGGTTTTTGCAAAACGCGATCGGCGCTGTGCCGGGACCCATGGACTGTTTCCTGGTCAGCCGTGGGGTGAAGACGCTGCCGCTGCGGATGGAGCGCCACTGCCAAAACGCACAGTCGATCGCCGAGTGGCTCGAGTCGCAGAAGGGTCAGGGACTGATCGAGAAGGTGATTTATCCGGGGCTCCCGTCGCACCCGCAGTATGAGCTGGCCAAGCGGCAGATGCACGGGGCGGGCGGAATGATCAGCTTCGTCGTCGGGAGCGGTCGGCTGCCAGCACTCAAGCGGGCGGAAAACATCCTGCGGGCGGTCAAGGTCATTGCCTGCGCCGAGAGCCTGGGTGGCGTCGAGTCGCTCATCGAGCATCCGGCGAGCATGACCCACGCGAGCATTCCCGTCGAGCAGCGGGAGGCGCTGGGGATTTCAGACGGGCTGATTCGGTTGAGCGTCGGAATCGAGCACATCGATGATCTGCGCGCCGACCTGTTGCAAGCGTTTTTGCACGCCGAGTAACGTGACTATCTTGCGGCGTCGAGAGCCGTGCGCGCCGCGACGAGCCACGCCAGCGGTACGCGCAGAAGCGGACAGCCGACAAAGCCGAGCTTCAGTCGGATCGCCATCGCGTGCAGGCGGGGTTCGACGGACAGCGGCTCATTTACGAGCAGCCCAATCTGGATCCGTCGCCCTTCGTCCGCGGCGTGCAAGCGCGCAAGCGCGGCAGCAAGCGCATCTTCGTCAGGAAGAGACGTTGTTTCGATGGCCACCAGCGAGTGCTGCCCGACCAACTGTGGGAGCTTGTCGCACTCGGTAAGTGGCAAAACCACACCTGGCTGAGCGGGAACTTCGGGTAGCAGCGACTCGATGGACATCGTGCGCAGCCCGCTCTCCGTCGATGTGCCCAGTCGAATCAGCCGCGATACCGGAAGCTCACGCGCCAACGCGCGATCATCATCTGTGAGGATACGTGCCCAGACTGGCACCCGTGCCGTCGACATCGACCAGTTCGACAAGAGCGCCACATCGGGGTCGTCGTGGACGTGTGAAAGCGAAAGCGGCAGCGCCCCGAGGAGAAGCAGACCGCGGTGTCCGTCGAGTGTGACCAGATCGCCTTGCCGCAGGGTGTAGGAATGGGTCGAAGCCGTTCGTCGCGGCAGATCGACTTTTAGCGATGTGCAGCCAACAATGGCACAACGACCCATCCCGCGGGCGACGACAGCAGCGTGCGAAGTCATTCCGCCACGAGTGGTCAGAAGGCCCGCCGCGGCTTCGATTCCCACGATGTCATCCGTCGAGGTTTCGCCGCGCACCAAGATGCAGCCGATTCCTTTGCGACGCTGTTCGACGGCGTCTTGGGCCGTGAAGACGATCGGCCCCGCCGCTGCTCCCGGCGACGCTGGCAGACCACGAGCGACCGTTGGGCCACTCGCCTTGGCATCGACCTGCGGCAGCAGCAGCTCGGCGAAGCGTTTCGGCTCACAGCGACGGATGGCCTCTTCCTGTCCGATGCGCCCTTCGCGCACCAGATCGCAGGCGACCTTCACCATCGCTCGCGCCGAGCGCTTGCCCGCTCGCGTCTGGAGCAAAAACAGGCGACCACGCTCGATGGTGAACTCGACATCTTGCAGGTCACCGAGCTTTTGTTCAAGGAGCACAACCGACGACGAAAGCTGCTCGTAGGCGTCCGGCAGCAGCGGCGAAAGCTCGGAAATCGGACGCGGTGTAAATCCGCCCGACACCAGATCGTCGCCCTGCGCTTCGAGAAGAAATTCGCCGTAAAGGCCCTTCTGACCACTGCGCGGATCGCGAGAAAACACCACTCCAGTTGCGCTCGTCGGTCCGAGGTTGCCAAACACCATCGCTTGCAGTGTCACCGCAGTGCCAATGTCCGACGGAATTCCTTGCATCCGACGGTATTCCTCGGCGCGTGACGAAAAAAACGAACGCAGCACCGCATAGACCGCCTCGCGAAGCTGCGTGAAGACATCTTCGGGCACGGTCTGTCCGGTGCGCTTGAATATCAGCTCTTGGTACTGCTGACACAGCCCGCGGAGGTCGGCGGCGGACAGCTCCTCATCGTGGGTGACGCCGCGCTTTTGCTTGAGCTCAAAGAGCAGCATCTCGAGCGGATCGGGCACCAGCACCGTCTCGGGCTTCATCCCGTAGACCAGCGCGGCGTACTGATGCAAAAAGCGCCGTCGACAGTCGAGCGCGCAACGCTCATCACCGAGCCGCGCGCTTAGTCCAGGGAGAGTGGCTTCACTTATCCCCACGTTGAGCAGCGTGTCGAGCATGCCGGGCATCGACACCTTTGCGCCCGAGCGAACTGACAGAAGCAGCGGTCTTTCTGGATCACCAAGCGCAGCGCCTACTGCCTCACCGACCGCGGCAAGCTTCTGCTGAACGGACAGCCAAAACTCGTCAGGAAAGCGGCCGTTGCGCTGAAAGTCGGGCCACAGTGTCGACGGCAGAATGAGCGCGGGCGGCACCGGCAAGCCAAGCTGCGTCATTTTGCACAGCCCTGCGCCTTTTTGTCCGAGCCGTCCCGGGTCGGCGTCGACGTGATCCGCCACAGCACCGGGCAGAAGCAGCACCACGTCGCGATCCATCGCTTAACCCACCGACTCTTCGACGATCTCGCCTTCATCGAGCGGCACGCCACCACTGGCCGCTTCGCGCAGCGCCGCCAGCGCTACTTCACGATCGATTTCCGACACAGCGACGCCAATTTCGCCAGACATCGCGAGCGGCGCGGGCAGCGAGTGCATTTGCCGATCGTGAATCACCGCCGAGATCCCTTCGGACGCCAAGATGTTCTCGACGATCATCTGGGCGAGCATGCGGTTTCGGGTGCGAAAGATCTCAACCTGCAAATCGACATCTGGTTCCGGCGCGGGCGACGCCGAGTCAACAGTCGGACTTTGGTGCGAGAGCGGCTTTTGCGACATGTGGTCTAAGGAGCTAACACGCCCAGCCTACGCGGTCCAGCCGCTTGCCAAAACCTGCCCAATCGAAAGCGCGAATACCGAGTTCTGCATTGTGAATCGCTAAGATGCGATGCTAACCTGCCTATTGGTGCACACTAGCTCAGCTCGCTTTGTTGCAGGCTGACCCCTTCTTGTGCCGAGGATGCTTGTGAAAAAGCCTACTCCGTTTGGAAAGTACTTCCTCTTCGACCGCGTCAGCACCGGCGGGATGGCCGAGATCTTCCGTGCGAAGACCGTCTCTCTCGAAGGAACCGAGCGCATCGTCGCGGTCAAGAAGATGATCGACCTGCTCACCGCCGACAAAGAGCTGACCTCGATGTTCATCGACGAGGCCAAGCTTGCGGTGCAGCTAAACCATCAAGGAATCTGCCAAGTCGTCGACTGGGGAAAGGTCGGCGACAGCTACTTTATCGCGATGGAATACGTGCTCGGGCAAGACCTGCGGCACCTGTTCCAGCGCTGTAAGACGCAGCTACCCGACGGAACACCGACGATGCCACTCGCGCAGAGCTGCTTCGTTGTGATGAAGCTCTGCGAGGCGCTTGACTACGCGCACAACAAGCAGGACTCGCTCGGCAATCCGCTCAATGTAGTGCATCGCGACGTATCACCGCAGAACGTGCTGGTCAGCTACGAGGGCGAGGTCAAGCTGATCGACTTTGGCATCGCGAAAGCCTCGGTGGCGCGCGAAACCCAGACGGAAGCGGGCGTGCTCAAGGGCAAGTTCGCCTACATGTCGCCAGAGCAAGTGCGGGGCGACTCGGTGGACCGGCGGTCAGACATTTTCTCGACGGGAATTGTGCTCTACGAGCTCTTGACCGGCGAGCGTCTGTTTCCGCCAGATCAAGAGCTGGCCGTCCTCGACAAGATCAAAAACGTCGAAGTGCTGCCGCCGACCGCCTATAACCGCAAGATTCCCGAGGAGCTGGATCGCATCGTCATGAAAGCGCTGGCGTCGCGTCCAGCGGACCGCTACCAGACGGCGATGGATCTGCACGCGGATCTTCAGTCGTTTCTTTACACGTCGGGCGAGTTCTTTTCGCGCAAAGACCTGGCGGCGTGGATGAAGCGGGTGTTCCGCACCGAGATGGACGCGGAGCAGGCCGAAATTGATGCGATTCGTGACACCAAAGTGTCACTGCCGACATCTGGCGCAGACTCTTTGCAGCGGGCTCGGGCAACGCTGTCCATGGCGGCGCTGAAGGCCGATCCGGCGGGCGGTCTGCGGACGGGCAAAGAAACGGGCAGCATTGCGGCGGTCAAAGCCACTGGCGCGATCAAGGCGTTTCAGCCCGAGCCGGGTGCGCCAAATGAGTGGATGTCGACCAACGCCAAGACGGTCAAGACTGCAAGCTCACCGCCGCGTGGACCTGTGCCCGCCGTTCGTCCGAGCAAGACCGCCGCGAGCGCAACCAAGCTGAAGCCTGTCGGGGCAGCACCGTCTCAGCCGCGTGTCCACGAAGTTCATGTCGAAGAGGACACTGCGGTCGACGGCCCGATGGGTGCAGGCAAGATCGCCGAGCCGCAGTTTACCGATGACAACCTCTCAACCAAGGCGTTTCCGCAGCAGGATCACGCGGCCCTCGAAGCGCAAGTAGAAGCGGCGCGACGAAAAGACAAGCCAGCCAAAGACGGTGTGGTCCAGACGGCGCAAGATACCGGCGACATCGAGACGCAGCAGTACAAGACCATCGACCAAGGCAAGGTCGAGCGCGATCCGCTCGAAGGGGGACCGACGGTTGCGGTTCCTCCGGGGCAGCGCGTACCCGGCAGCATCGAAGAGATCATGGAAGTCAGCGCTCCGGTGATGCTCGATCCGAGCCAGCCGGTGCCAGTTCCGCAGCCCGAGCCGACCCGATCGCGGGCGATTCCTTCCGTGGCACCGCCACCGCCGCTCAACATGCCGGACTCACTCGACGTGGGGACGCGAGATGGGGCACAGAACAAGCCGCAGGGGTCGAATACCTCGGCGCTGCTGCTCCTGCTGCTTCTCCTTGGGCTCGCGGGCGGCGCGGCAGCGTATTGGTTCTTGCTTCGTCCAGGCACAGTCGTGGTGACGGTCAGCCCAGATCGCGAGTTTGCGGTTCTGGTGGACGGCAAGCCGATGCCTGGAATGGACTCGTCGCCCGTGATTCTGCCGCTGCCACCGGGGACGCACGCGGTGTCGGTGCAGCGAGCGGGCTACAAGTCGTGGTCGGACGCAGTGACAGTCCATCCCGGGGAGACGATGCGAGTGGCAGCGGGCCTGGCGCCGCTGGTGCAGCAGACCGGTGGCTTCACGCTCGTTACGGACCCGCCTGGGGCGATGGTGTTTCTCGACGGCGTGGCGCTCGGCCAGGTCACGCCGATGAAGGTGGGCAGTGTTCCGGTGGGTCCGCACACGCTGGAGTTGCGGCTGGGCGCGCGGGTGCTTTTGCAGTCGGTGACGGTCGAGGCAGGCAAGTCGATCGACCTCAAGTTCCCGCTGCCGCCGGAGCCGACGACAAAGCCGACGGAACAGCCCGTGGTCCAGAAGGAACCCGAGAAGCAGCCTGAAAAACCGCCGGTAGCGCAGAAAGAACCCGAAAAACCGCCGGTTGCACAGAAAGAGCCCGAAAAACCGCCGGTTGCACAGAAAGAGCCCGAAAAACCTGTGGTTCGTCCGACGCCGCGGCCCAATCCGACGCCGACGCCGCCGCGACCGGTTCCAGCCAGACCAGCGGGCAACTTTGGTTTCTTGCGGCTCAATTCGAAGCCGTGGACCAAGATCTTTGTCGACGGGCAAGACACCAACCTGAACACGCCACAGACGGCGATTCAGATGGGTCCGGGCATGCACCAGATCATGCTCTACAACCCAGAGTTCGGGATTCGCGAGACGTTCTCGGTCCACATCATTGCGGGCGAGACGCAGACCATCATCAAAGACTTCCGCAAGTAAATGACGAGCCGCGATCCCCTCTCTGCACCGCGCTTTCTGTTTTCGCCGGGGCAGGCGCGGGGCGTGCTGCTCGTGCATGGCTTTTCAGGGTCGCCGTTTGAGCTGCACCTTCTCGCCGAGCGACTGCAAAAAGAGGGTTATACCGTCGCACTGCCGCAGCTGGCTGGGCATCACCAGAGCCTCTCTGATCTGGCCAACAGCGGCTGGCAGGACTGGCTGTCTTCGGCTGAGCAAGCGCTGTGCGGGCTGCATCGGCGCATCTACAGCGAAACGCAAAAGACGCCGAAGCTCGCAGTGATCGGGTTTTCGATGGGCGGGCTCTTGACGCTAGAGCTTGCCAGGCGGTATCCAGCGGCGCCGCTATTTGCAACGAGGGATCTGCCGACGGTACAGGCGCTGGCCGTGCTCAGTGCGCCGCTGTGGCTGCCTGCGTGGCAGGAAAAAGCGATTGTGAAGCTGTCGCAGGTTTCCGGCCTGCGCAAGCTGGCGGTGCCAAAGCTCGCCGGACGGGATCTGCGGGCACGAGACGTGCCAAAAGCGCCGCTTCGTCCGTGGGGCATGCCGGTGCGCGCGCTTGCCAGCTTGGTCGAGCTGGCGCGGACGGTACGGCCCCGACTCCATGAGGTGCTCCAGCCGACGCTGCTTGCGCACGGACAGCTTGATCACACTGTGCCGGTCGCTTGTGCCTCGGCGCTTTTGGGAGAGCTGGGGACGTCCGCCGACCACAAGCGCACGCTCATCCTGTCGCGCTCGTATCACATCTTGCCGCTCGACGTTGAACGCGAGGAGCTGTTCGCCGCGCTCATCGCCCACCTGGCGCGGTATCTGGATTAGTTTTTCTTGTAGATGACGCCGGCGTCGGTCAGCAGCCAGATGTTGTTGGCGTCGGAACCCCAGATGTCCTTGATGAACTCGTTGGCGGCGAGGCCCATCGCGGTCACTCGGACAAAGTTTGTGCCATCAAAGCGGATGATCGTGCTGTTTTCCCCGACCAGCCAGAAGTCCGCAGGACCGCTTGCCCAGACGCTGTGAAGCTTGGCGAAGGCTGGCGCCGGGATGGTGACCTTGGCCCAGGCCGTTCCGTTGTAGCGACTGACCACACCTGCGCCACCGTCTTCGCCCACGGTGATGATGTTGTTTGCCGCCGTTCCCCAGGTTCCACGCAGAATCGCACCACCGGGCTGACCGCAGTTCAGCTTCGCTCCTGCCGCGTCAGTGAGGTGGATGCAGTCGTTCGAGGCGCCCGGGAGCTCCCAGGTGGTTCCCAAGCCCCACGATCCGAAGCGATCGGTGTTGAAAGACGGGCTCTGAGGGTGTTTTTCCCACGCGGTTCCGGTGAAGCGGAAAGCGGCGTTGGTCGCATTGCCTGCAGCGATGACTTTGTCTGCTGCCGTGCCAAACACCGTAAACAGGTCATTGGTGATGTTGGCGTTCTTCGGGGACCAGGTTGTGCCGTTCCACTGATAGGCGGTGGACGCCATGCCGACGAGCCAACCAGACATTCCGTCGCTGGTAAACCAAACGCTGCGCAGATTTTGGGTCGTGTCTACGCTGAGGCTCACGAGGTTCCAGTTTGAGCCGTTGGTGGTCGAAGCCACCGCACCGGCATCGCCAACGGCCGTCACGTGGGTCGCGTTCCACCCGAAGATGGAGTTGTTGACCTTCTTGCCCAGCGACGCCGCATCGGCCTGCTTGGAAAACGACACCGTCGTCGGCAGCAGATCCGGCGGCACCGCAAGGTCAGGCATCGACAGGTCGGCTTTCGACAAGTCCGCGGGAGGAGCAACCGCCAAGTCGCTCTGGACCGAAAGGTCTTCGAGGACCGACAGATCCGGCTCGATCACGCTCGAGGACAGTACATCCCAGTCAAAGCAGCCGAACAAAAGCAGCGTCGCGATTGTCAACCGGCGCATTAGAACCTCCCTTGGACGGCGAGCCCACCCGGCGAGAGCCTGAGGGCAACCTTGCTCGTCGCATCTTTCTTTTTAAGCTCAAACGGTAAAATCACTGCGGCACTGGCCATGGCCGCAAAGCCCACTGCAAGAAGCGAGTAGCCAACAGCTGCCTGCGTCCGTCCAGAATCGGTCTTGGACCGGTCACACGACGAGCCACACTCCTGCTGAAGCGAGTAATACGTTGAACTGGCCGCGCCTAGCGCACCTGCTCCGCCGAGAACCAGCAGCACTCCAGCGCCACCGGTTGCTGTCGCGATCCACGGAATCGACAGCGGACGGTTGTCGGTGGTGTTGCTGGGGGCCGGTGTGGCTACCGGGGTGCGACCTTCGAGCGTGTCGATCTGTTTGCGGATGTTGTCAGCATCGGGATCGTCCGGCTTGGCCGCGAGGAACTGCCGAAAATGCTTGGCAGCATCGGCGGCGCGGCCCATTTTTGCTTCGCAGCGGGCGATGTTAAACAGCAGGTCCGGCATCTCGACGATCTGAAATGCCGAGCTGAACTCGACCCACGCCGCTTGGTACTTGCCGGCCTTGTAGTAGGCCTCTCCCTTTTCGAAAAATGCGCGAGCGGCGGCAATTGCTTCCGGCGGTGGCGGTGGAAGCGGCGCTTTTTTGGGTGGTGGACTGGTTGCTTGCGCCTGTGGGTCCGGTGGCGGTGTCTCCTGTTCAGCCGCAAGCGCGGGCCGCACGAGGGTCAGAAGCACCAGCGGAATCGACACAGCACAGAGAATTCGAGGAGAAGTCAACATCACGTACACGTGTGGCTATTATTGTAATTTGAATTTCAAAATTTCTCGTCTTAAATGAAGGCTCTATCGTCGGACCAGCGGCCCTTTAGATGCCACCGTGAAAGAATAGACGCCGACTGTCGTGTGAGGCATTCTGTGCGCCCCGATGCTCCGACTTCGAGCCTTCCTGACTAGTTTTTTCATCATCGCTTACACGGTTTTCATGTCGGTGGTGGCAGTCGTCACTTGGCCGCTCTCGCCGCGCGGAGATCTGTTTTTGACGTTTGCGAAGATCTGGTCGCGGGTTATCTTCTTCGTCGGTGGGATTCGCTGGCTGACGCAACGCAGCGACAAGATCCAGCTCGAAAAGAGCTACTTGTATCTGTCCAATCACGAGTCGCTGACAGACATCCTGGCGCTCTACGCGACGCTGCCGCAGAAGGTCGTGATGGTGGCGAAGCGCTCGCTCTTCATCCTGCCGGTGTTCAGCTGGGGAATGTGGCTGGCTGGCTTCATTTTCATCAACCGCAAGAACACGAGAGCGGCCTACGCCCGTCTGCAAAGCGCGGGCAAGCTCATCCGCAAAGGACGTTCGGTTCTGGTGTTCCCAGAAGGCACTCGTGGCGACGGCGGAGAAATGCTCAAGCTGAAGCGGGGCGGATTTGTCCTTGCCCAGGGCGCGCAGATCGAAGTCGTACCCGTTGGAATTGCCGGAACCGCCCAGGTGCTGCCGCGCGACACTTTCCCGGTGTATCCCGGCAGCATCGCCGTTTGCTTGGGTGACCCGCTGCCGCCGCCGCAGCACGAGGAAGAAATTCCTGCCTACGTCGAGCGCGTTCGCGTCGAAATTGAGAAACTGCGAACGCAGGCGCGACAGCTCGCGGCCGACAACGCCAAGCGCTGACCGCAGTCGGGAACCGATGAGTTGTGGGGAGACTTGGGAGGAGTGACGCCGTCGATTAGCTGTTCGGTGCGCGGTCGCGGTTGGTCTTCGGCTGACCCATATCGCTCGATCCCGCCGGCGCATTGTCAACCCAGCGGTAGCTCGGCTCGGGTCGAATGTCGACGTGTATGAAGCCCGCGTGCGGATAGATGCCGATGCCCATGCCGCCGGTATCAAGGCTTTCGACAAAAGCTTTCAGACGTGAATCGGGCACTCCCGCAACGCTCAGGTCCGACGCACTGCCCGCATAGTGGAACGACGTGGTCTTCTTCTGGTTGCGGAAGCCGGAGACCAGCGTCAGCGGCTTCTGGAAGTGATCGTAGATGTGCGAGATGACCTCGAACAGATGCGGGTCGATCTGCTTTTCGGTCTGCGTGCGCCGACAGCGCCACACATGGTTCAGCTTTTCGAGTGCTTCCTCGTTGAAGCTGCCATCGGGGTTGTAGATGTTGACCGTGACCTGTTGCTTCGGCTCATTCACCGACGAGATAACGATGTTTCCCGACGGACGAGCCGCAGGACGGCTGCGAAGCTGTGACTCCGAGGCAACCCACCCCGAAAATACCGGGCGGCGGGCTTTCTTCGACTTGGAGGAAGCAGCGGCACCGTCCGAACCAGCATTTGCCGAGAGCGGCGCGGCCATGAGCAACATCCCACAAAGGAGATTCGAGAGTTTGCTCGAGAGTTTCACTGTTT